>CBDUZI010000004.1:0-58387 GCA_965371665.1 uncultured bacterium | reverse complement strand
ATCATGGCTGATTAGCCGTATTTCTTCAAGATGCGGTTATTTTGACGCTTACTTTTTAGAGATTCGCTTCAACTGTTATTCGAGTACTTATGAAATTAGAGGACTCTCATGAATATTAATCCAAAAAAAAACTGCTCTCCGCGTTAAATAGCAGAGAGCAGTTTAAAAATCCATCAATTACAATTTTTATAAAACTTTATCCTTAAGATCCTTGCTTACCCGAAATTTGATTACTGTCTTGGCCTTAACTTTAACCATCTCTCCGGTTTGAGGATTACGCGCCATGCGGGCATTGCGTTTTTTTACTGAAAATATCCCCATACCCTGAAGTTTATACTTTTTTTCTTTCTTCAAAACTTTGCATAAAAGATCATTCTCTGCTTCCAAAACTGAAACCACTTCTTTCTTTTTCAACCCTGTTGCTTCCACCATCTTATTTAACATTTCGCTCTTGGTAATCACAATTCCTCCTCCTTTTTTACTTTTGGAAAACTCCATCAGAAGTCTCCAAAATACTTTATGGAAGCTATTATATGCTATATACCATATTTAGTGCAAGTTTTTTTTAATAAACCTTCATTTAGGGCCCTTTATATAGTTGCTTAAATATTAAAATACAACCATATATGGTGGTTTTTTCCTAAAAAATCACCCTTCACCTTTGATATTTATGAAATCCTTCCGGCACATACCATTTTATAAAATTATATCCGATACCCGCCAGCTCCGGTTTGATTCCCAGCACCCGGCGGTGTACGGACGGGAGACTATCCGGGACAAAAAGAAATACATACGGAATATCGGCAGCGATTATTTCGTGTACTTGGTTATAAATCCCAGTACGCTGTTTGCGGTCAAAGGTTTTCCGGCCTTTTATCAGCAGTCGGTCTACTTCCGAGTTGGCATAGGAGACAAAGTTGAATTCATGTTCTCCTGTCATGGATGAATGCCAAATACTATATAAATCCGGATCCCGGGCCAGAGACCATCCCATAATCAGGGCGTCAAATTTGCGTTTATTTACAAATTCAGAGAGTAAAGTGCTCCAGGCAATAATCCGAATGTTAATGTTTATGCCTACTTCCTTAAGCTGGGACTGGATAATCGTTGCTGTCTGTTCCCGATTACGGTTTCCCTGATTAGTCAGGATGGTAAATTCTACGGGCCGGCTTCCCTGCATTAAGGTTCCGTCCGCGCTATACCGGTATCCAGCCTCCACAAAAAGCTTACGCGATCTGTCGGGATCATACGGAATCGGTTTAATCCTGGAATTATATGCCCATGAACTTGGAGTATAGGGCCCGGTTCCTTCCTGTCCCAAGCCTTCGAGAACTCCGTTTACCAAGCCGGTTTTATTAATGGCCAGCGCCAGGGCCAGGCGAAATCGTTTATCCTGAAAAATAGGTTTCTTCAAGTTAAAGGCTAAATAGGTATATTGGTTTGAAGAATACCGGTATTTATTAAATCGTTTTGTGAAATCCGGGGTTTTTCCTTTTCCCTGGTACTGGTGGGGCGTCAGGTCCATCATGTCCAGGCCCCCGTTTTGCAATTCCATGAACTGGACGGATTTATCCGGGACCACACGGTAAATCACGCGGCTTATATACGGCGGTTTCTCGAAATACTCCGGATGGGCTTCAAGCGCAACAGCCTCTGCCCGTTTCCAGGAAAGGAATTTATAAGGCCCGGAACCCACAGGCATATAATTAAAATCATCGGCCGTATTAATATCCCGGCCCTGGAGCAAATGTTCCGGCAGAATCGGCATGCCTCCCAGTTTTTCTAAAGCCGGAGCAAAGGGCTCCCGGTATCGCACTTGAAAAGTATGCTCATCCAGCGCCGCATATTTCTCGATATCCGTGTAATTACTCCGATAAGCGGTTTTTACCGTGGGATTTAAATAAGTTTCCAGGGTAAATTTTACATCCCGTGCGGTTAAGGGTTTTCCATCCTGCCATTTTATATTTTTTTTAAGCTGGAAAGTTATCACTTTTCCATCCCGGGATATTTCCCATTTTTCGGCCGCTTCCCCCACTAGTTTTAGATCCTTGTCATAGCGCAGCAGCGAATTAAATATCATTCCCGTAACCGCATGCGAGGCCGAGTCCGAAGCCAGGACAGGATTTAAAATCGCGGGATCCGCTATAGTTCCTTCTACCAAAGTGTCGCCATAAGCCGGCTGATAGTTACCCGAAGGATCGGGTATTTTATCTTTTTTCGCTCCGCCTCCGCAACCCGCCGTTAGTAATACGGATATAAGCAGACCCGGTATTGCCAATCTGAACATTTTCATATTTTTATTCCTCCTGTTATTTTCCAGTATTAAACTTTGCCCGCAGAAACGGCTGCACTTCTTCCGGTATGAGACTGCTTACATCCCCGCCCAACGAGGCTACCTCCTTAGCCAGGGAGGAACTGATAAAAGTGTATTTTTCATCGGGCATCATATATACAATTTCAAACTCCGGATATAGTTTGCGGTTCATCTGGGCGATTTGGATTTCATATTCAAAATCAGAAATCGCCCGCAAACCCCGCAGCGCGACATGCGCCTGCCGCTTACGCATATAATCCACCAGAAGCCCGTTGAATGATTCAACTTCTACGCGCGATAAATTATGAGTCACCAGTTTTAATATTTCCACGCGTTCTGCCAGGGAAAAAAGCGCCGGTTTGGGTGTGCTGTCCGCAACAGCCACTATAATGGTGGAGAAAATTTCGCAGGCTCTCCTGATAATATCCAGGTGACCGGTAGTCACCGGATCAAAAGTACCCGGATATATAGCAATGGTTTTCATAATTACCTCCTGAATTTAGAATAATCTTCGCCTTGCGCCAGGGCTAATACGCCTACTTGCGCGGCGCCGGCGATTTTAAGCGCACGGGCGCATTCATTGACAGTAGCGCCGGTAGTTATCACATCATCAATTACCAGCAGGTTGCGGCCGGAAACCACGCGGTAATCAGCGGTCATAGTATGGCTGCGGTTTTGCAGGCGGGCTTGCCGGTTTAATCCCCTCTGGGCCCGGGTCCGGCGGTTAAAGCGCAACATGGGTTCATAAGATAATTGCAGTCGTGCCGCCAGTTTGCGGGCTAATTGATTAGCCGCATGCCGCATCCCGGTTCGCCGGGCCGGAACCGGAACCAAAACCTGCCAGTTGCCGGGGATACGTCCGGCCAGAATAAACCTGCGGCACAGATTAACCATTTGCTGTAATAATTCGCCGCCCGGCCGGACTTTAAAAGCCAGGATGGCCTTTTTCCATGAATCCTGATATGGTGCCAGCGATCGGGCCAGGTCAAAATGCAGTTGCTTTTGCCGGCAGGTTCGGCATTCTCTAACCGCCGGCATTTCGAGCATGGGGCTCGGCCCTAGAAAACATCCGCATCGGGAGCAAAAGGGCTGGCCTTTCAGAGTAGGCTTACACTCCGGGCATATTATTGAAAGAGCATGCTTTCCTGCCGGCCGGCCGCATACCGGACAAGCGGGCGGTCCTATCAGACTAATGCCCTGTACCACGAGCCGTTTAAACCAAGGAAGAATTTTCATGGCCGACCTCTGGGAGCCTGAGTATTTAGTAGATTTTAATATAAATAATTCCTCTCCCTCGAGAGACTGTGTCGCAACGTCGTTTTTAGCACTTGTTCGTCACCCCGGTGAAAACCGGGGTCCAGAAAAGCCTTTAAAATCAATGAGACTGGATACCGGCTTTCGCCGGTATGACGATCAAAAACAGCAAAATTTGCGTTGCGACACAGTCTCCGACGGGAGGGGAATACTCCAATTCCGGACTAATTGCTCAAGCTCCTAGTCTTCAAAGAGATTTCTCGGTCACGGAGGATGTCCTGAGCGTAGCCGAAAGGTCCCTCGGAATGACAAAATCAGAAGGCTCTGAAAAATGGCTTTTGGCAAAACTTACCTTCATTTAATCACCGCGATTTTCCGGGTTTGATGATAGCGGGATGGTCCCTCGGCATGAATGAGATAAACTCCGCTGGCCACGATTTCGCCTTGCTTATTTCTTCCATCCCAATAAATCAGCGGAGATATATACGGATCTAAAGTAGAATAGGTTCCCTGAATCTCTTCGTCGAACAGGGTCTGAATATGTTCTCCGGCCAAATTATAGAGCTTAATCCATACCCGTCCCGGCTGAACCTGCATCAGCTGTATGGGAACACGCTCGCCGCGAACCGGGTTGAAAGCATTGCGTAATACCTGGATCCGGTTAACCGGTTGTTCAATGGGCACGACAAGCAAGGGATAAGCCGGGCCTTCATGATACAGGTTATAAACCACATCAAAGTCCAGAGCATGCAGTCGGTATATGTAGGAGGCATCATAGACTATGTCCTCATCCAGGTAGGTAAAAACCGTGATAGTATTGCCGGAAGCCGCGACGGTCGGCGTATTTCCCTGGACTATAAAATTCGCGCCGCCATCGTGACTGCGGTAAAGATTATAGCCAATAATGGGATAGTCACCGGGAATTGACGGTTTCCATTGCAATTGCACTTTGCGTCGCAGTTTAAAGAATGCAATCGCGGAATCATCCGGCAGTTGGGCTGGTTTATAAGGCACAGCCCAGGCTTGGGCCGACCGGGTACTCTCTCCGGCGTCATTAAGGGCGCTTAGACAGTAATAATATTTTTGTTTATTAATAATGGGATTTTCCGCGCTATGGGCATCCACAAACGATGTATCAGTGGACTTAAGCGAGCCGGCCGGAATTGGCGTTCCGTATATCCCGTCCGTTGTGGTCCGATATATATTGTAAGTATCCGCCTGTTCCACTTTGCGCCAGATAACTTTAATTTCCTGATCCCCGCCTATCAGCGCTACTTGTTCCGGCGGTCCGGGCGGCTCAAAAACCGCAGCCGTAGCGGTAAGCGCGAAGGCGGCATCCGCGGCCAGGCCCTGGACATTGCAGGCGGTTAGTTGGTAATAATATGTGCCGTTTAACAGGCCGGCATCAGTATACGCCAGGGCGGAGGTAGTATTGGTCATAGGAACCGGATTTAAAAAACCCGCATCTGTCCGGCAGAGAATATATTCCGCGCCGGAAGGATGGTCCCCCTCGTTCCAGGATAATAAAATATTATTGTTGCTCGCCTGGGCTTGAAAAGATGAAGGTGCAGCCAGGGGAGCCGCTTGCACTGCAGCGGAATTCGAGATCCCGGAGGCATTTTCAGCCTGTAAATAAAAGTCAAAAATTATGCCATTAATCAATCCTTCCGCCACCCGGGTGGTACTGACATCGTCCGGAATTATCCAGGGATCGCCGGCTGGAAGATAGAGAACATACGCGCCAAGACCGTCTCCTCCAGGGTTCAAATCCCAGGAGAAATCAATGGTCCGGGATATCCCGATCCCGGCCCGGAAGCCGCGCGGTGATATTGGCAAAGTGTTTTCCGTGGGAGTAACCACGCCGGTAAAAGCATCATCGCCCTGGCCGGTGGAATTAACCGCGGCCACGGCATAGTAATAACTTTTGGCATTCTCCACTCCCTCATCGCAATAAGCGGTCAATGGAGCAAAGACCGAAGTCAGAGTTACTCCTGGAGGGTCGATCTCCCGGTAGATTCTATAGGATATTATTCCCTCCGACAATGGCGACGCGGTCCATGTCAATTGAACATATCCATTGCCGGCATGACTACCCAAACCGGCAACCACCGTTGGCAGGCTCCGGGGCGTGGCAGAGATTTCCGCCCTTTGGCTGAATAGACCATTGGAAACCGCTGCCACGTAAAAATAGAATAAAGTATCATTAGTTAAAGGTGCAATAGTGAGATTAGTATAAGTCGTGGTCAGTGTATCTCCCGAACCTCCGGGAATCGTAGTGTAAAATACCTGATATTCATCCACACTCCCGCTCTCGCTCCAGGCTAAAAAAATTCCACTGTCCAGGGTATGGGCTGAAAGATCCGATGGTTTGGCCGGAACCGTGATCCCGGTAAAACTCATCACCCCCAGGGTTCCGGAAAAATTTCCCGTATTTCCCAAAGAGTCAATAGCCGCCACCCGGTAATAATATGTATTGACCGTGGTGGAATTAACACTGCTGTCAAGGTAGCTGGTCGCAAGACCCGGGGAAAAGACATCCCATGCCACTGCGCTGGGAGTAATCGCCCGGTAGACGTTATATCCTGCCAGGGGTGCGGTTTGCTGGGCCACCGCCTCCCAGCTTAGCGTAATATTAGTCTCTTCCACGGTTGCGGTTAAACCCTCCGGAGCCAGGGGACGCACGGCCGGAACCGTGCTTAATCCCTGCGCAACGGCGGAATTCCCATCTTCGTAAACCGCGGAAACCTCAAAAAGATAAGAGGTGCCATTTTCAAGTTCTTCCGCTAAAAACCATGATGTCAGGGTATTGGCACTTCCGGCTTCCAGGCCGTCGCGGTATATATAATAGGCGCTTAAGGTATTAGCACCCGCGAACGGGATTTCCCAAATCAGGCCCACGGAAGCATTCCCGGAACTGGCCGCCAGATTACGCGGAGGCTCCGCCGCTCCGGCCGGCCCGGGTTGTAGTAAAGTAATACAGATTAATAATGCCAACCCTGCCCACAGTATTTGTTTTTGTTTCTTCATCACTTCCCTGCCCCCGGTTTAGAGTATTATTAAAATGAAGCGGTCAGGCCGGCCTTGAGACTGATGGCCCAGTAATCTTTATCCACCGCTAATTTTGTTTTGTCGAAAAACCACTGATTGGTAATTTTCAGGTCTCCTTCCACGTTTCTCCAAAGCGAGTAATTAAAGGTCGTGTCATTAGTAAACATATTACTGGATTTTTCATTGCCAAAAGTATTTATCTCGGAGGTTTCCTCTAAACTCAGATTGAAAGCATTGGTTATCCGAAGCGCTTGCTCAATCTTGATCAGGGCGCCCATGAAAGGCCAGAAATTCGGAAGTTTTATCGGCTCGGTCATATGCAGATTATAAGAGAGTGAGAGGCCCCCGGTATAGGCATTCTCGAATATCTTTGTTTCAAGGCCTGAGCCGGAAGACCGGATTCCATTCGTAGCCCCCAGAGTGAAAGTTCCGGAAAAATCATTGGTCAGCCGGAAAGGCAGGGTAAGTGAACTCTTATGCGCCGTGTTACGGGTGGTTTCAATGTTGGCAGTATCGAAAGTTTTATTTTCGGAATAGCGATAATCGAGATTCAGGGATTGCAGCGTAACCCAGGGCTGCAGGAATGGTATCCGGTTCCAGGTCAGGCTTGAACCCAGGGAAAGAGTCTGGGTTGTGCTGAAATTACCGGGAGAATTCATGCGCCGGGTCCAGGCAGTGGTACCTTGCGGACTTAGGGATATGTCCTTAAGCAAGTTGAAGCTGGTGCTGATATTCTCGCTCAAGCTCTTGGAATTAATATAGGCCCTGTCAAAGAGAGAATTTCCCTGCTTAAACTCCAGGGGATCGATTATCCACTGAGAATTAAAATCCAGGTCGCTGATGGGATCATCATCGTACTGGTGCTTATAAGTCGCGGAAAGCGTATAGTTCTGGGATAAGTTTATTTTGGGAAACCGTTTGCTGCCCCAAATATCACCCAAGGCCAGCCCGCTTCTTAAGGAGAGCGAACCGGGTATCGAGAGCGTATCATTGATATAATCCCGGGTATTGGTCATGGAATAGGTCAGGCTGGGAGAAATCACCGGTAGATTTTGGAGATTTAATCCGAGTCCGACAACGCGGTTGATGCGTGAAACTCTAAAGCTATCGGAAAAATAGCGGATATTATCCGGATTTCTGGCAGGATCTAATTCGGCGTAAAACCGGTATAGCGAAAGATGACCGCGGCCGCTGGTCTGGGAGTAGGTATAACTGGGATTTAAACTCAAAAACCTGACAGGTTGATAGCGGCCTTGATATGAGTAGTTTTCTTCCCGCGTGTGCTTCCATCTGTCCCAGAGCTCCGAACGCCCTAATTTACTGGTGCCTTCGGAATCATAAACAGTATGGGTATCAGTATAGGTCAGCTTACCGGTAAGCGTGGAAGATCCTATGGGCAGGTTGAAAATTTTGCCGGGCAGCGTATAGGAAATGCTGGGATCCAATATATAAGTCCGCACCAGATTATTCGCATTGTATATCTGCTCAATATATTCCGTCTTCTTACGCGACTTGGAAGCCATCAGACGGAGGTCCAGGCCGGCTATTTGCTTATAATTGATATCTCCGGAAACCGTTTCGTTTATGACATTCGGCAGAGAGTAATTATTGGAATAGGCCGGATCATCCAGATGTTCCGGCTCAGTAAAAGTTTCCGTGCGATTCCAGTCGGCCGAGACCGGAAGGAAGGATAATTTAGTCAGGTTACCGCTTACCCGGCTGTCAGTGGAATGCTGTTTCCCCTGGGAAGTACCGTCAATCGTGATAAAATCGGAGTCCAGGTCCCGAAAATCCGTGGTCACTAAAAAGATATCCGAAAGCCGGGTATTCGTGGTCAAGCGAATGGCATTACCATGTTTGGGCCGCGCCCCGGTCACCCTCAGGTTATTAAGCCAGAGCACCTCGGGATTACTGAAAAAGTTGGGATTAATAACTCCCAGGGAGATTTGTTTGATCTGGCTGATTCCGGGAATAACTCCGCTGCAAAAATGCGCGGACCGTTTATGGTCGCTGCCATCCAGTTTAACTGTTAGGGTGTGCCATTGGCCGACCGGAATATCATCCAGGGAAAAGCTGTACTGGTAATAATTTTCCTGATCCAGACCAAAGCGGATAAAAAGTATTTCGCCGAAACCGGTGGGGGCGGGCTTGTAAACATCCATTCGCAATTCATCATAGCCGGAATAATCATATCCCGTTCCCGTGGTCATATCCCGGGTAAGATAATAAGCCGGTTCCGGAGTTATGGTCGTGGATAAAGGATCCACCACATCGCCGCGGTTTAGATTGTATTCCAGTTTGAGCGCCTGTTCATTCAGGATTTCTTCCTCATTATTTTGGTCGTAAATATAAAAATTTGTATTGGGCGTATAGGAGGAAGGCTCGGTTTTTCGGGAAATGGTAGTCGCATTGAATTTTTCGGGGTCCGGCTCGTTTATGGGCTCGCCCGCCAAATTCCGCGTGCCCGGCGCCACCTTGGCCTGCCATTTATTGCCAGTCAACTGAACCGTCTCAAACTGCACATAACCCGATCCGGGCAGGGAGGATTCACCGGCAATCCACATGCGCACCTGTTTTACAAAACTCAAGAACTGCTGGCTCTGGATATTGCTGGTAGGCGGGGTATCCCCGCTGGTCCGGGCAAATTGGGATAGGGGAATCTTGATATAATTCCAGCCCGGTGATATCGTGTACTCATATTCGTAGTAACTCTCGGTCCGGTCAAGCTGGTCATTGCGATCGAGGTCCTCATTGTTCAGAAGATTATTTCCCTCTCCCCAGTATCCGGCCGGAGCGCCCTCCGGATATATTCCCCGGGGACAGGTGTCATCCGGGATAATTTTATACTGGCCGTTGGTATCAATTTCCGTAGAAAATTTATTGGCCAGTCCCACATCGTATCCCACTGTTTTATTCTTGGCATCGCCCTCGAAATTCAAGTTTCCATTGCCGTTGGAATCTTCGCTTACCACTCCCAACTCAAAGTGCAGTACTATGGGCCGGGAAGCCTCGCCCGAGGAAAAGACTGAAATTTCCAGGAAGCGATAATCATGCAGGTTAGCTCCGGAAGTCGAGATGGGATAAACAAAACCGTCCCAGGTATCCGAGCTGAGGTTGGCATAATCCCATCGCAATTGAAACTTTTTATCATCACTGTCCGCCGGAACCCGGCCCAGTTCGTAAGGCCGGGATTGATCGATATACCTGCGGGAATCAGGGTCGGTAAATTGCCAGGGCACGCTGGCCGGAAACCAGGAGTTATTATCCATGGGCAGAGCGCGGAGATTGTCCGAGCCCTCCATTCCATCGATCATGGCGATGCCGTCTTCTCCGGCTTTACGAAAAGTATTGATAGCATAATTACTGTGGGCGGCCTCGGCCGCCACCTCTATGCTAAGGGGGATTTTCATCTTCCCGGTCAGGGGTTCGAGTATCTCACCAAAGTCATCGGGATTCAAGGCAAGTTTAATATCTCCGTCAATCAGCGAGAGGCTGGTAGGCGTAGAGCGCGTATCCGGAATTTCCTGGGGTTCCTGGCTGGCATTGTAAATGTAGGTAGTGCCGAGAGAAAGTTTCTTCTCGATCAGGTCATACTCCGCGCGCGCGCCCAGCAGGTTAGTCTGAAATTTGCTTCCAAAGGGCAGGTATTCATAATTAATCGTAATCTCCGTGCTGGATGAAATACTGGCCGGATTCAGAAAAGTGATAAAGCCGGTATCGTAGTCAATATAGTAATCTGTATTGCGCCGGAGTTTCCGGCCGTCTTTTTTGATAACCTCTGAATTATTGATCACGTTCCAGTGGGAGAGTTGAAAATTGGTTATCAGGTTTTTAAATTCAATATGGATCTTGTAATTATTCGCCGCGCTGGACCCGGTCCCTCCCAAGCCGGCGTTCAACTGGGGATTGTAAGCATCACTGTCTTCCGGATTAAAATCGTAATCGCCTTTATAGTAATATTCGCCTTTTTTAAAAGGATAATTATATTTGAAATGGATAGTCCCGAAATTAGGATCAATAATATATTCCCTATTATTGTCATTCTGATTTTTAGGCAAAATAATATCTCTCGGCGCGCCCCCGGCGGTAAAAATCTTAATATCGAATTCATCATCACTTAGCGGATCAAGGATGTTTTGGGTTCCCAGGGAATAACGGTTCATCAGCATCATGCGGTAGTCCCGGTAATTGTTGGTGCTGTTATAATCCTGGATAAGGTGGGCGGTATCCGAGGTAACGCCGTCGGACGGAACGATTAAATTCCCCGGCGTAAAGTCAAAAGTTCCGTCAGCTTTATACCCCACGGTATGCACGACATCATTGGCATCCCAATATTTATACGCCACCGCGATTAGCGAGGTTTTATTGGGCCGGGAAAGAAATGTAAGTATACCCTGGCTATAATCCACAGTATAATCAATGCCCGGAGATTTATAATTGAAATTAAGTTCTGAGCCATCCGGCCGCGTGACTCTCACCGTATCTGCCGTAATATCCCCGGTATCCAAAGTATTCGCGACATAAAGCTTAACCGAACCGGAAACAATTCCGTGATTTTTTTGCGAGGAATCATACACCGGCAGATCAGGATGATTGACCTGCCCGGGCCAGGACTTGGTAAGGTAATAATAAGTGAATGTCATAAAATTGATATCCTGGATGTCCCGAATCTGCTTGGAAGTATTGCCCTTGAATATATCGACCGCTGATTCCCCCTTGGTCTGAGCGCCAATGGCAGTAAACCGGAAACGATCCAGTCCGATCTTGAACTTGGCTCCGAAAAGGCTCTTATTGTATCCGGCAAATTCAGTCCGCGGAAGATCCAGCAGAATATCGCCAAAAGCCGCCTCCTGGATAACGTCGTCCGGATCGCCGGCGTAGACAATAGAGATTTTCTGCTGTTCTTCCGTGGTATCGTCATAATCCACGTCTACGGTAATCTTTTTTCCCACCTTGCCTTCCAGCTTAACCTGCAATTCCTGTTCTAAATTAAATCCCTTGCTTAGCCCTGAAGTCAGGGAAGGCGAGCGGGTGGTGGAACCATCTTTCCCGGTGTTCAGGGGAATGACTTCCGTATAACCAATATCGATTTTTTTCCTTCCGGAAATAGTAAGGGAGGATTCCGGAGGAAGTCCGGGAATCGCGGTAGACAGCAGACCGGTTTTAGGTATCGCAATCGGAGCCCGGGGAGTGGCCTGAATCGTGACCGGGGGCTCGCCTTCCAATTCCCGCTCGTCCACGGCTATTATCCGGTAATAATATATCTGTCCTAAAATGGGCTGGCTGAGGCTGTTGGTTTTACAATCGACATACCGGGTCTTGCTCACCAGGGTTTTATTAAGCGGCCCCTCAATTTTTTCCGGATCAGTGCCCCGGTATATATTATATCCCTTAACCGGAAAAGTCCCCGCTGAAGAGGCGGACCATTTTATCTCTATCATATTATCGCTTTTTCCCGTGGCTGTCAGACCGGCAGGGGCGGAAGCGGGCTTAAATGGCATGGCCCGGACCTGTTCAGAAGGTTGGGAGCGATTGCCGAGTTTATCCATGGCTGATATCGTGTAAAAATACTCAATCCCGTTTTTAAGCCCTTTGCCGGGTATTGCGCCATCCCGGTAAAATGTTTTTTCCAAAGGCTTAGGGTTGATGGACGTGCCAATAACCCCGGATTGGGTGGAACGATGAATCTCGTAGCCGTCTAATCCGTGTTCCCCGCCGGAAAACACCGGAAGCCATTTAAGCTGGATTGAAGCGTCTCCGGCCTTGGTTTCCACACCCAGAGGAGGAGATAATTTCGAAATATTAGATATTTCCAGAACTCGGGACATAGGTGAAGTATTTCCCTGGCCATCAATTGCAATTACCGCGTAATAATAATGCATATTCGGCTGCGGAGGGATACTGGAGGTACTCCCGGAATCCAGAAAATACTCTTCACTAATCGGCTGGGGATTAATCGGGTCGGGCCAGACATTTCCGGGAGACACCGCTTGAATTGCACTTTCCGAGCGAAAGACCTGGTAGGTTATTTTGGCTGTGGGGGTTACCCGTACCGGTTCCCATGCCAGCAGCACGCGGTCCCCGCCGGCTTCAGCTTCTAAGCCGAGGGGCGCCGGTAAGGGCGCGGCAGCGGTTGCCCGTGAATTGGCAGTATTACCCGCAGATCCGGCAGCGGACAAAGTATGCGCGTTGACAGTATTACCCGTAGGACCGGCCGGGTTTGAGCTCGGCATGCTTGCGGCTGCCGGAGTATTGACACCGGCTTCCTGGGGCTGAGCAACACTCCATGAAGCGAAGGCTAAGCAGCAGGGAATAATTATAGTTGAAGCCTTCTTGACGACAGACAAAAAAACCTCCAAAATACGCGGTAATTCCCCGCGTATGCGGAATTATCATTAGAAAGTACTTGCTGCGAAAAGTTTTGTTTCTTAATTATTGAAGTTATGTCATTCCCGCATGCCTTTAGCGGGAATCCAGCGGCCTTGATTTCCAAAGAATTAGTAGGGGCGGGTTTAAAACCCGCCCCTACCGAAATATAAAAATCATTCGGGTATGACAACCCTTTCAGAAAACAACCTTTCCGCAACTGGAACTATTTATGTTTATATTATCCCAAGACCTGATTAAAGGCGCAAGAACATTATCCCATTATAGTCTATAAAAACAACCTTAATCCACCATCAAAAAAATAATAGGGTTAAAAACCAAGGAGAATCAGGAAAAAAGGTATAGCGCTAAAGCGGGTATAAAAAGAAAAACCTCGTTGATTCTCTTCGTAAAGAGATATAGTATGATGTTAGCAAAACACACACTATCAACGAGGTGAGAATATTATGGCACAAGGAGTTCTACCTTACCAGTACGAAATGGAAAAAAGCACGAGCGATATGACAGCGCGAGCCGGTCTTTTAATTTATCTGGATTTGATGAAAGCGATGGGATTGTCGCGGCATATTGAGCGCGAGGTGCAGACGCGAAAAGAAGGCCAGGGGTGGACCGACGCGCAGATAATAGAAGCGTTGATATTGCTGAATCAAGCGGGAGGCGAATGCGTAGAAGATATCGAACAACTTGAGAGCGATAAAGGATTGGTCCAGGTGCTGGAGAAACTCTACACGCATGGGATGAAACGGCGAAAGCGACGAGAACTAAGCAGGCGCTGGCGAAAGGAAAAGAAGCGTATGTTGCCATCGCGAAGCGCGGTATTCCGCTATTTGTCAGAATATCATAATGAGGAAGAAGAAGTAGAGAGGAAGCCGCATAAGGCCTTTATTCCGGAAGCAAATGAGCAGCTAAAGGGATTACAGAAAATAATTGGAGTTCCGGTAAATTTCGTACAACGTCATAAAGTAGAAAAACAAGCGACGCTGGACCAGGATGCAACCTTGGTGGAAACGTATAAGGAAGAATCGCTGGCGTGCTATAAAGGCTATAAAGCGTATCAACCGTTGAATACCTATTGAGCGGAACACGGGATGATCATCCATAGTGAATTTCGTGATGGGAATGTGCCGGCGGGGTATGAACAATTGCGAGTATTGCAAGAAGCGTTGGAGAGGTTGCCGGCGGAGGTAGAAAAGGTATATATGCGAAGCGATACAGCAGGATATCAGTGGGATTTACTAAAGTATTGCGCGAAAGGCCAAAATGAGCGATTTGGCGTAATTGAATTTGCGATCGGTGCGGATGTGCGAAAAGAATTCAAGCAGGCAGTATGGGAAGTGGCTGAAAAAGAATGGCAGCCTATAAGAAAGAAAGTGCCTGGAAAATGGGAAGAGACCGGCCAGGAGTGGGCGGAAGTGTGTTATGTGCCGAATAAAGGAGCCGTAAGCAAAAAAGATCCGGAGTATCGTTATTTGGCGACGCGAGAGCTAATGAAGCAGATGTATCTGGAAGGAATGGAACCCTAACAAAAGGAACTGCCTTTTCCGACGATGGAATTCGGGAGCAAAGGCAGATACAAAATATATGGGATAGTGACGAACCGGGACTTGCCGGGAGAGGAATTGATTTTATGGTATCGCCAGCGCTGTGGAAAGAGTGAAGAAGTGCATGCGGTGATGAAAGAGGATTTGGCGGGCGGGAAATTGCCGTCGGGGAAGTTTGGAGTAAACGCGGCGTGGTGGCAGATTATGATTTTGGCATTGAATATAAATCAGGCGATGAAGCGGTTAGTGTTGGGTAAAAGCTGGGAACCCAAACGAATGAAAGCCATACGCTATCATATTATCAATGTTGCCGGTCAGGTCATGGATATAACTCGCGGATTAATTATAAAAATAAGCTGTGCCCAAAGGTCATGGGAAACATTGGTTAATGCGCGCGATAAAATCATGACCTTGGCGCCGGTACCGGGAGGATAAAAATTATAGTAGATAGCGCAGCTAAAAACAGCGGAAGTAAGACGCACAGGGAAAGTGTGTCCAAAAATTTATATAGAATTATTATTTGCCATAATTTCAGAGCGAAAAGTTTGGTTCAACTTGAAATTCGGTTTTTTTAATGATTGGGAGCTTAGATTATCGGAAATTTATTTTTTTATATGGTTAGGCGGTGGATTTCGGTTGACGTACTATTCTGATTTTTGTTACACTTTTATTCTTCAAAAATAATTTCTCATCACCAAGAAATGCTTTATAAAACAATAGTTCTCCTGGAGCCGCGATGAAAACATTCGGGGATGAGAACCATTCCGGATTCCGCTGGTGCGCAGCCTTTGGCCTTAGCCAAAAGGAGAAAATATCGATGATGAAAAAAGTCGTGTTAAGTTTAACATTGCTTGTTTTATGTTTTTTATGCCTGCACATTCAGGTCCTGACTGCCTGGAGCGCTTGGGAGCCCGCGGACGGCTATGGAGGATTGAATGTAGATTCGGGCGAGTATGCAATGTTTCCTGCTATTGCGATTTATAATGGCACACCGTATGTGGCGTGGGAGGAATACAATGCCTCCAGTATATGTCAAATCTATGTAAAATATTACAGTGGCGGCAGTTGGTTGCCAACAGACGGCTATGGAGGATTGAATGTAGATCCGGGCCAACGGGCGCGAGATCCTGCCATTGCGATTTATAATGGCACACCGTATGTGGCGTGGCTGGAATACAATGCCTCCGGGATAGATCAAATCTATGTAAAATATTACAGTGGCGGCAGTTGGTTGCCAACAGACGGTTATGGAGGATTGAATGTAGATTCGGACCAATATGCCTATAATTCTGCTATTGCTATGGATAATGGCACGCCGTATGTGACGTGGCGGGAACACAATGCCCCCGCTATATATCAAATCTATGTAAAATATTACAGTGGCAGCAGTTGGTTGCCAACAGACGGCTATGGAGGACTGAATGTAGATCCGGGCCAAGCTGCGCGAGATCCTGCCATTGCGATTTATAATGGCACGCCGTATGTGGTGTGGCGGGAACACAATGCCTCCGTTATATATCAAATCTATGTAAAATATTACAGTGGCGGCAGTTGGTTGCCAACAAACGGCTATGGAGGATTGAATGTATCGGGCCAATCTACCTATGCTCCCGCTATTGCGATGGATAATGGTACACCATATGTGACATGGCAGGAACGCAATGCCTCCGGTATATATCAAATCTATGTAAAATATTACAGTGGCGGCAGTTGGTTGCCAACAGACGGCTATGGAGGATTGAATGTAGATCCGGGCCAACGGGCGCGAGATCCTGCCATTGCGATTTATAATGGCACACCGTATGTGGCGTGGCTGGAATACAATGCCTCCGGGATAGATCAAATCTATGTAAAATATTACAGTGGCGGCAGTTGGTTGCCGACAAACGGCTATGGAGGATTGAATGTAGATCCGGGCCAACATGCCGATGATCCCTCTATTGCTATTGATAATGGCACGCCGTATGTGACGTGGCATGAATCCAATGGCGATAAATATCAAATCTATGTGAAGTATTATGTGCCCATCACGCCTACTTTCACATCAACGCCAACAGCCACCCCGCCCGGTACGACAACGCCAACAAGTGGTCCCACACTGACCATAACTCCTACGCCGACCATTACTTTAACGATGACAGTTACGCCAAGTTCCACCATTACCATTGCGCCTGCCCGGAGGATTATGACCACAACGCCGTATATAATTGAGCGCGAGAAAGTCATTGCTTACCCTTCGCCGGCCAAGGGTGATGACCTTTGGTTTTATTATTATGTTGAAGGCGGCGCCCAGGTTCGGATTGAAATCTATAATGTAATTGGAGAAAGGGGCATGGTTTTGGAAGATTCCCATACCGGAAGCGAATACTGCCGGACTCATTGGGACATTCGCAATGTAGCTGGCGGGACTTATTTCTATCGTATGCGGATAAAAAGTCCTGCCGGCACAAGGGATTATGGAATCCAAAAACTTTTGATCATTAAATAATTAGGGGTTATTTCCACCTAAATTGAGCGATGCTTAATCTGAACAACAATATGTTTTCCCAAAAAAATAAAAATGAACTTTTTCACCCAAAGTTTATAATTAATTATTTTACCGCAAGCTGCGGATTATCTTGTATTATAAATACAAATTCCCAGGAGTGAATAATTGAAAAGCTATAAAAAGCTATTTTGGCTCACGCTTTCTCTACTTACCGCGCTGCGTCTGGTATTTATCGGCCTTTTTGAATTATGCCCGGATGAAGCGTATTATTGGACCTGGTCACGCCACCTTGACTGGTCCTATTACGACCAGGGACCTATGTTGGCCCTGGTTATCCGCTTTTTCACTTCACTGACGGGTATGACCAATGAATGGAGCGTGCGGCTGGGATCCGTTGTTCTCGCCTTTTTAACTGCCTGGCTGTTCTTTGACCTGGTACGGCGGCTTTTTCAAAGCAACCGTACGGCCTGGTATGCTTTCCTTGGCCTCCAATCAGCTTTGCTTTTTTCGGTCGGGGCGGTGCTGATGATGCATGATTCCATTATGTTGAGCGCCTGGATAGGCGCTCTCTGGTGCTTTTATCGCGCCTTGTTTGAAGACTGGAAACCCGGCTGGATTTTAGGCGCCCTGGCCGTAGGTTTCGGAGTCCTGTCCAAATACACCATGCTCATGTTTGTTCCTTCGCTGGCCTTGTTTCTGCTATGCTCACCGCCGCAAAGAGTCTGGTGGCGCCGGCCTCAGCCCTATCTGGTGGGTTTAATCGTTCTGGTCATGGTCTTGCCGATTATTTTATGGAATGCGGCTCATGCCTGGTCTTCTTTCGGCCATATTGGCAATTTAGCCGGAGCCGGCCGGCACTTCTCCCTGTCGCTGAAAACCGTTTTTAATTTCCTCGGCGGCCAATTGGGCGTAATGACACCTTTGCTGGGCGCCTTCTGCCTAGCCGCGCCTGTAATTGCCTGGCAGCAATGGCGGAGACGGGATGCTGACTCGCAGAATTTCCTTTTCCTCGCCTGTTTTTCCGCGCCCATACTTATCTTTTTCCTTATGCTTGCTTTCCATAAAAATGTCTATGCCAATTGGCCGGCTCCGGCCTATCCGGCGGCCCTGGCTATCCTGGCCGGCTGGGCCGTTCAAAAACTCGAAACCAGGCGCCGCCTTTTGACCGCGCGCTGGATACTCGCGGTACTGCTAAGTGCGTCCCTGCTCACCCTAACCGTACATCTGGAATCAGCCTGGTCAGTCCTTCCGCTTAAAGGCCGGGCGGCCCAATCCATGGATCGTATCCGGGGCTGGTCCGGGATCGGCGCAGAAACCAAGCGCCGCCTGGAGGAACTGAATAAATCCGGAGGAGCCGTCCCCTTTCTGGCCGCGCGCCGCTATCAACTGGCCGGCATACTTTCTTTTTACACCCCGGGCCGTCCGGAAGTTCAATTATTCGCCCGGAACGAACCGGCCAGAAATCAATATCGTTTCTGGAACCGGGCGCCGGAACTTTACGGCCGGGATGCGCTTTATGTCTGCGAACATGCTTGGGAAATCGACCATATCCGTTCCCGCTTTCTTTCCCTTGAGCCGCTGGAACCTTTCATAGTCCGGCAGGGCCCTCGCCTCATCCGGGAAATCAGATTTTACCATGCGCATAAATTCCTCCGTCCGCCCGAGGATCCGGATAAACAACGATCGGAGCCCCGGCTGTGAAAACCCTGCCTGCCTACGTAGTCCGGGAGCATATCTTTCCTTTCCTGATGGGAACCACCATTTTTACTTTTCTCCTGATTATGGATAAGATATTTACGCTCTCCGACCTTATTGTTAAATACGGCATCTCGGTATTTATTGTGGGAAAATTGCTGCTATATATCCTGCCTTCCACTTTTGCAATTACCATTCCCATGGCTTGTCTGGTAGCGGTCATGGTCGCTTTCTCCCGTTTGAAAAACGACCAGGAGATTATGGCCATGAAAGCTTCCGGTATTTCCATGCTTTCCCTGGTGTTCCGCATCTTGATAATGGGCGCGGGTTTGACAGTTATAATGATATGGTTCAACAATACCATTCTTCCGCAGGCTAATTTTGCTTATCGTAATCTTTATTTCAATATTATCAGCCAGCGGGCCGCCATAGTCATTCGCGAGCATGTTTTTGTCGAGGATTTTGATGGATATGTCTTCCGCGTAGGGGACAAAAACCCTATCACCGGAGAACTCCGGGATGTAGTAGTTTTTGTAAAAGGCCGCGCGCCGGATGATCCTATCCGTACCCTTATGGCACAGCAAGGCCGATTGATAACTGATGATGAAAACCGCCGGGTGGTGCTCAAGCTGGAAAACGGCTTTATGCAAATTGTGCCGCCGGACGACCCTGAGGCTTTTTCCCGGATCGACTTCCATACTAATTTCCTGGATCTGGATATTAACCGTGCCTTAGCGGATAAAAATCAAAATTCCGGTAAAAGCGCACGGGAGATGTCCATGGCGGAAATCAGGGAGCAAATCCGGCAACAGAAGAAAAAAGGAGAAAACGTGAATTGGCTGCGGGTGGAATATCATAAAAAATCATCAATTCCCTTTGCCTGCCTGGCTTTTCTTTTACTGGGCGCTCCTCTGGGAATTCTGGCGCCCCGGTCCGGCCGCTACTTCGCCTATTTTTCCGGCGTGCTATTAATATTTCTCTATTATATTCTTCTTTCCCTGGGCGAAACCCTTGGTTCCAAAGGAAGTATCCCGCCCTTTTGGGCGATGTGGTTCCCAAATTTCCTCCTGATCGGAACCGGCCTATACGGCCTGGCATGGGTTCTAAAGGAGCGTCCCCCTTTCTTTGCGCGCCGGCCATTCAAAGGGAAAAAATATTGATATGAGTACCCTTTCCCGCTATCTCCTAAAGGAATTTTTTAAACCCCTGGTTTTTACTATCCTGGTTTTCTTAGGTCTTTACATTATTTCCCAGTTAGTGGATGAAATGCGCACTTTTGTCAATCATCACCCGTCCCCCTCCCTGATCATCCTCTATTATTTTTACCGCATACCATACTTTCTGGTCCAGATCCTGCCTTTGTCCTGTTTGCTGGCCTCACTCTTTGCTTTGGGGCAATTGGCCAGGCATAACGAGTTGATAGCCATGCGCAGTTGCGGCATTGGGTTCTACCAGGTGGCCTTTCCCATTCTGGCAGCGGTTTTGCTGATGGTAGGAATGGTCATGATATTTAATGAAGTGGTAATCCCTTATACCAATCCCCGGGCCCATCATATTAAGCGGGTGAATATTGAGCATAAAGCCGATCAATCATTTCGTTCCCGCCGGGATGGAGTTACGCGCAGCGCTTCCGGCCGGCGGATCCTGCATATCAAACACCTGGATGCCTGGGCCGGCCATATGTTTGATGTGATTTTATTGGAATTGGGGCCCGGGCAGACCATCAAACAAAGACTGGATGCGCCCCGGGGACGCTGGCTCGAGGGCCAATGGATATTCGAAGACGGCGTGATGCGCCGCTTTAATTCCAAGGGAATGGTCACGGAATTCAAGAAATTCGAGTCCCTCAGCCTCCCTTTTAAAGAAGCCCCCCTGGATTTTATCCGTGAAGAAAAAGATTCCGATCAACTCCTGGCCATGACTTTGAAGGAGCTGCGTTACCGCATCAATTTACTAAAGGAAACCGGAAGCGACCCCCGCAACGAGGAAGTCAATTTTCACTTGAAACTATCTTTTCCCTTTGCCAATTTCATTTTAACTCTGCTGGGAGTCTCCCTGCCCTTTATTTTTCCTACCGGAAAACGGGCCATGCTTTGGGTGGCCGTTGGCTTTGTATTAACCTTATTAACCGGTTTTTTCTACATCGGCTTTATCGCCGTAGGCAGTTCTTTCGGTAAAAATGGGACTCTGCCCCCCCTGTTATCCGTCTGGATTGCCAACATCATCTTTGGCCTTCTGGGTCTATATCTCATGCGCAAGGCGCAGCGCTGAATGTAGGGGCCGTTGGCCCTACGGTTTGCATGAATTAGGCATGTTGGATTTTCGTAGGGGCGGGCCTCCGTGCCCGCCCGTGTTTTCAAGTGCATTCTGATATTCAATGGGCGGCCCTCCGTGGCCGCCCATTGAATATACATACTTGCTTGTCCTGTCAGTCGTAGGGGCCGGCCCGTGCCTTCAAGTGCCTGTATCAGAATTCTTAAGTTCATGGTTAAGTTGTCATCCCGGCCTTGCTCCGGAATCCAGGAAATCATTGGGTTATAAATTTTTTCACTTCCTGCACGCCGGATCAAGGCCGAGTATCTGCTGCCGATTTCAAATTGATAATTACAGCCGCTGCCTTTCAGGTAACTATCTGTAGTTAATTTGACGCTTACGTTTCAGAGGGCGATTCAGGGGTCAAATTTGCTGACCAATGACATTTAGGGTTTTGTTATCCACCCCACCGGGGTGAAACATAATAGCCCAGAGCAACGCTCTGGGTCCTTGGATATACCACAGATTTCAGCCCTGAAGGGGCGAAACATACTCATTGCCACAAATAACGTTCGTCATAATCAACATTATACTTTTTAAGCAAATCCAGGAATTCATCCTGAAAAGATCGTTGTTTATGGTGTTCATTTTGTCGGTCAATATACCGAATTAAATCCTGTAATTGAGAGATCCCAACAGAAAATGCTCCATAGCCGAGTTGCCATGAGAACAGGCCACATTCTTCATGTTGAGCCTTTGTCCATGCTGAGGAAGTTTTTTTAATTTCTTCCACCAGTTTACTTACAGATAGCGTGCGAGGTAACGCACAAGCGATATGCACATGATCAAACGTACCACCCACCCGATAGGCTTCCGCCCCTTGTTTTCTGCAAGCCCCTGCTAAATAAGCATGTAGCTCAGATATGATGTTTTCAGGAATGGCTTTTGTTCTGTTCTTGGTACTGAAAACAAGTGGGAATAAATAAATCCGTTATTTGATGGATGATCTTGGTTCTAACGTCGGCCACTGTGGGGAGCCTGATTTTCGCTCCGCGAAAATCAGAGCAATTTAACAATGGAGCAGTTGAACAGTAGAAGTTCAAGTGCGGTCTACTGATCAACTATTCCACTGCTCTCATTTTTGCGTTCTTAGTACTTTGAGAGCCTTGGGTAATATCCAAGACTCTTTTCATTAGGTGAGGTGTTTTTTGTTCGTCGTCCCGGACAGACCGGGAACCAGGACGCATGCTGCTTATATTACAATGATTTCCCGGATTCCGGCCTGTCCGGGATGCTTTAGTCCAGAGCTTTCGCCGGAATGACGAGAAATTGCGAATATTCTAAAAATGCCTTTTGGCACCCCCCCTGAATGTAGGGACCGGCCCGTGCTTTCAAGTTCATGCCAATATTCAATGGGCGGCCACGCCCTTTGACACATCCCTTTAGGGCGGAGATGGAACTCCGCCCCTACGAAAACCAACTCACCTTTTCAGATATCTGCACGGGCCGGATTCTATTTTATTTTTCAAACATTTGCAGATCAAGCAAGCGTGAAGCGTGAAGCACTCGCATTATGATTACCTTTGAACCTCCGATTTTAAAAATGGTTCTATAATTGCCAAAAATAATATGGCGGTAAGTTTTTCCCAATTCTTTTGTTTCCGGAATAACGGCACACCGCAAAGGACATTTTTCCAGTGAATCAATCTGACGTTCTATTTCCCCCACCCACTTTATTGCCGCTTTATGATTATCGCTCAAAATATATTCGAAAACTTCCTGTATATCAAGTTCAGCTATTCGGGTAATTTCAACATGATATTTTCGCACTGTGCTTAAGCTCCTTTAAAAAATCCCGCGCTGGTCGAATATGCCCCGCTTTCACTTCGGTTTCAGCTTCAGTTAATAGCACACCGATATTTAGTGCCTTTAATTTTTTCTCAAAAATTTCCACATCAAGCAAAACAGCATCAGGTTTGCCATTAACTGTAACAACAATCGGGCGCCCCGTGCGATGCATCTGTTTGAAAATTTCATTAGTTTTTTTCTTTAAATCAGAAACCGATTTAATGTCTTCCGTAATACTCATAGACATCTTATTTCACATCCTTTCTGGTACTATATTTGATACTATATATGATACTATTATTTAATATAAAAGTAAACCGGTATTTTATACCCCAACTCCAAAATAAAAAATCATTATGCTGTTTCCCGTAATTTGGTATCATCTTAGAAAAACCTCCGGCGCTGGATAGCCCATATTCCCAGGGCGCTGCCCTGAGCTGGTATGTTTCACCCCTTCGGGGTGCAAATTTTCTAACTTCTCAATCCATTTTTCACCATTCGGCTTTGCTCAGGACAAGGGGGGCCGGCCCTACAGATGCCGGTGATACTCTAAGCAACACCTGATATATTACAAATTCTCAACGGAAATTATGCGGTAGCGCTGCAGACCGGCCGGAATTTTAATCTCTACTGATTCTCCCACTTTCTTTCCGACCAGGCCCTTACCGATGGGCGAGGTGATGGAAATCCTGCCCCTCTCAAAATCAGCCTCGGCCGGGGAGACTAAGACATACTCTAATTCTTCATTTCGATCAATATCCTGGAGGCGGACACGCTGACCTATGGAAATTTGTCCTGCGGGAATACTGGATTTATCAATACACCGGGCTTTAGCCAACTGATCCTGCAATTGACTGATGCGCCATTCCAGCTTGGCTTGCTCTTCTTTGGCCGCATCGTACTCCGCGTTTTCTGAAAGATCTCCGTGTTCACGCGCCACTTTAATCGCCTGCGTGACCTCCCGTCTCCGGGTTCCGGTAAGCACAGCCAGTTCGTTTTTAAGTTTTTCCAACCCTTCCGGAGTTAAAAATATTTTTTCCATAATACCTCCTGTACCCTAAAATCTCCGGAAGAAAGAAGCCGTTTCTGGTTCAGTCTGCCGGTTGTCAATCTTCCCCAAAGAACCGCCACAGTCCTTTAGGTATTTAACACCCTTTTAATCCCCTTAAGTGCCTGTCTGGTTCTCTCCAGATTTTCAATTAAGGCGAAACGAATATATCCTTCGCCCTCCACTCCAAAACCAGTCCCGGGCGAGACCGCCACCTTGGCCTCACGCAGCAAGCGCATGGAAAATTCCACCGCGTTTATGTTTCGAAAGCGCTCCGGAATAGCGGCCCAGACAAACATAGTCGCCCGGGGTTTGGTGGTTTCCCAGCCTAAGCGGTTTAATCCATCCACCAGAACATCCCGGCGCGCGGCGTAAGTTTGCACTATCTCGGCCACGCAATCCTGCGGGCCGTTCAGAGCCCAAAGACCAGCGATTTGGATAGGCGTAAATATGCCGTAATCCAGATAGCTTTTTATACGACCCAGCAGAGCCACGGCTTCACGGTTTCCCACCATGAACCCGATCCGCCATCCGGGCATATTGTAGGTTTTCGAAAGCGAGTAAAATTCCACAGCCCGCTCCTTGGCGCCGGGCACTTGGAGTATGCTGGGAGATTGATACCCCTCAAAACACAGTTCCGCATAGGCATGATCATGAATTACCAGTAAATTCTCGGATTTGGCCAATTCTAATACCCGCTCAAAGAATGCCAGGTCCACGATGGAACCGGTAGGATTATGCGGGTAGGAGAGAAGTACGGCCCGCGGCTTGGGCCGGGTATTTTTACAAACCTCGGCAATTCTCAGAAGGATTTCTTCCCCCGTCCGGCCAGGAACGCCGATCACGTTTCCCTCGGCCAATACGACGGAGTAAGCATGAATGGGATAACAGGGTATCGGCACGATTACCGAATCGCCGGGATTTAGCAAAGCCAGCATAAAATGGGAAATGCCTTCCTTGGCGCCGATAACGGCAATGGCTTCGGTCTCGGGATCCAGATTCACCTGGAAACGCCGCTGATACCATCGGCAGACCGCTTCGCGCAGTTTATAAATTCCTTTGGACGCCGAATAACGGTGGTTCTGCGGTTTGGACGCCGCCTCCACCAGCTTGTCTACGATATGCCGGGGCGTAGGCATGTCCGGATTTCCCATGCCGAAGTCGATTATATCTTCTCCCCGGATTCTAGCCGCTTTTGTCTCTGCCACCACCTGTGCCAGAACATAAGGCGGAATGCGCCCTAGTTTGCTGGAAATCATAAGCTCACCTTCCATTCACTCAAACGAGCCATTTCACGCAATTCATCATGCCGAAGGCGGATTTCCTCTTTTTTCAGACAGGAGAGACGTTTCACCGAAAAATCCTCTACCGTAAACGACGCCATAACCGTCCCCATCACTGCTGCCGTTCGCAAAGTTTCGAAATTTATTTCTCCTTCGCGCGCCAAAGCCCCGATAAAACCACCGGCAAATGTATCCCCTGCTCCGGTGGGATCTTTTACGGTCGCCAGGGGGAAGGCCGGAATAATTCCAATTTGATCCTCCCAAAAAACCAAGGCTCCGTGCTCCCCTTTTTTAATAATTATCCCCCGCGCGCCCTGCCGGCACAGCCACCGGACAGCCTGGATTAAATTAGCGGTGCCGGCCAACTGCCGGGCTTCCTCCTGATTTATAACTACCATATCAACCGCTGCCATATCTTCGATAAGTTTATCCCGCTGATGGTCTATCCAATGATTCATGGTATCGAGTAAAACAAAACGCGGCTTATGCACCTGGGTCAGCACCCGGGCCTGAAGATCAGGGTCAATATTGGCGAGAAACACAAACGGGGTTTCCTGGAAGGTCCGGGGTATTTTCGGCGAAAATCCGGCAAACACATTAAGCTGGGTTTTAAGGGTTTGCGCCGTTCCCATGTCACCCGCATAACAACCCGACCAATGAAAAGTATTACCGGCAATTTGCTCCAAGCCTTCCAACTGGATTTGGTGCTCGCGCAGTAATCGGATATGTTCTTCGGGAAAATCTTCTCCAATTACTCCGACAATTCCCGAAGGCGCAAAATATCCAGCCGCCAGGGAAGCATAAACGGCCGAGCCGCCCAAGGCGTTGGTTACTTCGCCGGCCGGAGTTTTCACATCATCCAACGCTATGGATCCTACGATCAGAACATCCATTTAATCCTCCTTGTAGATATCATTGCTATAAAACACACACTGTCCGTAAGGGCTGGCTTCCATACCGGCCAGGCCGTTAACCCCTCCGAGGGGCGGAGATGAAACTCCACCCCTACAAAAAACACCTTGCCCTTCCCATATTTGTAGGGGCAACCCCCTGTGGTTGCCCGAATAGGATTCGCTTGTTTCCTTCGGGCAGGCACTGCGGCCTGCCCCTACAAAAATCTTACAAGACTTCTAAGCCTATTTCAAACATTTTTCTTAGCTTGGCGCGTGTAAGGGACCGGCCCTACACCGGTTTTCTTTCTCCGTATTTTACATGCCATAAATTCCCCGGCTAAAATCAAGAAACATAACCAGGGAAGCCAATCACCAAAAACCGTGTAACTGGTTAAAGTCATACGCGGCCGGACATCTGCCACCAAGACCCCGGATTGGTTCAAGGGTAATGATTTAATTAACTTACCCCGGGGATTATATATCCCGGAAATTCCGCAAGCCGCAACCCGTACCAGGTATCGTCCGGTTTCCGCTGCGCGAAAGGCGGAGAAAATAGCATGCTGGGCCGGCGCGGCGGTCGTGCCGAACCATTTATCATTAGTTATTACTGTCAGGATTTGCGCACCCCGGCGGACCAGCATAGCCGTATATCCCGGAAAAATGCTTTCAAAGCAAATCAAAGCGCCGAATGGCACTCTTTTTCCTTCGAAAGTACAAGGCAGAAGCCGCCGTTTACGGCCGGGAGTAAAACCCTCTCCCACATACCGTTTTACAATTTTATGTAAAAAATAAAAGATGGTATGCTTAAAAGGAATATATTCCCCAAAAGGAACCAGATGGACCTTGGAGGTAACTTCACCGACTTTTCCGGAAGGTTCAAGTAAGATTATGGAATTGAAATACCGGTAATCCCCACTGCCTCCCGGCTCAACTCTATCGCTGCCCAGCAGTTGACATATCTCCCGCGATTGCGACCAGCGACGGACATAATCGGCTAAGTTATTATCCAGATTGAATATCCCCGGAAAGGCGGTCTCCGGCCAAATAACTATTCCGGCACCCTGGTCTGCGGCCCGGTTAATCAATTCGCGGTATCGGTCCAGCGTAGTTCTTTGATATTCATGGTCCCAGACCTGATCCTGATCGATATTGCCCTGCAGCGCCGCCACCGTGACCGGTGTTGAACCAGGATAACGGTAAAGTTTTAATCTTTCATAAACCACACCACCAAAAATCAGCAGTAACAGTATCCCCAGGGCGATCAACCGCCAATTAATAGAAAATCTCCGAAGCGGCATAGGATTAGGGATAATTGATTCCTGGCCGGACCAGCCGGGAAAAAAACGTCCTAATATATAATGCCCGGCGGAATTTACCCAGACCGTCATCAAGGAAAGTCCCCAGACGCCGGTTACCGGGGCAAATGCCATTAAGCCGGAACTTTGATGATGCGCATACCCTAGGGCAACCCAGGGAAATCCGGACAATCCGTAATTTCTCATGAATTCCAAGCTCACCCAAAGAGGTGCTGCCGCCCACCAGGCCGGAACTCCGCCTTTAAGGAGAACGTGGTATAGTAAAATAAAGCAGGCGGGATATACCGCCAGGTAGCCGGTTAAACAAAACCAGGCCAAAGGACCCAAGGGATGCATGGATTTCATATTAGCCATCCAGATGATCGACAGTCCAAAATAAACCAAACCATATATAAACCCCCAACGCCAGGAAGCCCGAATCCCGCGCTCTTCGCGGATCGCCAGGAGGGGGATCAGGCAGACAAAGGCCAAAATGCCTCCCCGCCAATTCAGACCAATAAACCAGACATTGGGAAAAGCCAGTCCCGCCATCAGTCCGCCGAAAACGCTTAAAAATAAGTTCCGATACCGCATTACCCGATACTCCCTTACCCCAGATATATCCTAAACTCAGTTGTCAATAGTTCCGCTCCGTCATTCCGGTTAAAATCATACCTCAGAAGGACAACCCTGTCGTCTCCCCTGCGAAATCCGGGCTCGAGAACGCAAGTAATCAGTTACCGTACAATCAATAACTAAATTGAGAGGCTCCCAGCCCGGCTATCATTTTAAGTAACCATGCCATGGTTAAACGCCAACTTTCCCTCACCAGCTCCGGCAGGGTGATGACTTCCGGAGAAATAACAGAAATTATAATTACAATAACTATTAAATTCATCAGGTATATAAAGGTCATGGAAAAAAACAATCCGATTTCCCAGATATCACTTTGCCGGTCATGCAGGGAATGAATTGTCAAGGCCAGATGCAGGGCCAAGGTAAATCCGATGAGAAAAGCCGGTATGGGATAAAACTTGGGAGCCGCAATAAAGTAAATAGGTAATATCAGGAAAGTATAGATCGGAAAAAAATACGGAGCCAGCGCGATGAAGAAGTTGGTTTTGGAAAGAGTTACCTGTCCCCCCTCCTGGGAAACCAGCAAAGATTTAATTTTCCCTCCCAGAATCACGGCCCAGAAGGCATGGGTCAATTCATGCCCCATTACATGGATAAAAATCGGTTTCCAGAGAAGCAAATGCATTACCAGATAAACACCAAAGCCGGTAATAAAGGCCAGCTGAGTATGCGTCACGAATTTGAATTCTAATAAGTGGAGCAGCAGTACCCAGGATCCGGGAATCGCGGATATAAGTAATATGCTTCCTATGAGCCATTGTCCCCATGGCCGCGGTCTTGATTTTCTGGATTTGCGCCGGCTTGACATTATAGCGCTCTCTCAGGCCAACTTGGTTTGATTACGCCCGTTCTCCTTTGCGCGATACAAAGCTCCATCCGCGGCTTCGACCAGTTGTATAGGTGATTCGCCGTCTTCCGGAAATTCCGCCAGCCCGATAGAAATGGTTATTTTAACTTTTTTCCGTTTCATTTGGAAAGAGATATCTTCAATATTTTTACGCAGGCGTTCCGCCGCAATTAAAGCATGATTTTTAGAGACTTCCGGCATAATGACTGCGAATTCTTCCCCACCGTACCGCGCAGTAATATCTACGTCTCGGAAATTTTCCCGAATCTCCTCGGCCACCCGCATCAGAACTTTATCTCCCGGGACATGACCGTAGGTATCATTAATCTTCTTAAAAAGATCAATATCCATCATGATTAAAGTAATCTTGCTATGATACCGGGTCGCCCGCTTGATTTCATCTTCCAGACGCAGCTGGAAATAGCGTTTCAGATAGAGTTTAGTCATATCATCGGTTATGGCCTGTTCATAATGCCGGGCATTTCTAAAGGCCAGCGCGGATAATGATGCCAGGGTGGCGAGAAAATCTTTTTCTCCCTGGATAAACTCTTCGCCGGATAACTTTTTACCCAGGAGCAGCATACCGATAACCTGGTCTTTAGCCGTCAAAGGAGCAATGATAAAAGTTTTATAGGCACTTAAAAAATCCATCTCGGTTTTTAAATGAGTCTTCCCCTTCAAGCTGGAAAATAAAAAAGGCTGTTCATTCAAATGCAGCAGATTCAAGAATTCCACACTGAACCGGGAAGATTTCGGCCTATGCGGATCATCCCGCAGTCCCTTGGTATACTTGCAAATCATTAGGGCCTCGTCCTTTTCCTCCAGCAGCATTATGGTCATAACTGTAACACCGACTTGTCCCATGGTAGTGAAACAAGTGATTTTCAGGATAGTTTCCACCGAAAGAGTAGAATTCAGTTCTTTACCAATACTAAAGAGAGTAAAAAGATCGTATATTTTTTTATCAAGTTCCCGGTAGGTTTTTTCAATAATTTCCGCATGGGAAGCCAGTTCCTTATTAAAATTCTCCAGTTCAATACGTTTCATCTGATCGTCCAGAATAATCTGGTTGAAATTGTTGGCCAGAACCCCGATTTCGTCATTCCGAACCAGAGTTATGCCGCCTTTACGCATTCCCTGCAAAGTCTCCCGGGTCTCCTGGAGCAAAAGCTTTATCGGTTTAAAAAAGCGGAAAAACAAATGATAAACAAGCAAAGCGGACGTGACTATCAGCAAAAGGTTGATTATAAGAATTAAATATCGATAACCGGCGGGCGCGGGCAGCTGTCGCAGACCTATGATGGTGACTAAAACCAGCCCCAAAGTTAAAAACATGCCCCCATAAATGGTCAGCCGAAAAGTTCTTTGCTGTTTGATTTCTTTAAAAAAAGACAAGAAACTCTCCTCATTTAGTATCTGTTGCGAAAGCTATTTTTAGCGGGCTCCCCGCGTTTTGTCATTCTGCGCCGAAGGCGAAGAATCTCCAAGAGGCCTGAAAATTCAGGCGTTTTCGTAGAGATTCCTCACTACCTGTCCTGGATGATTTTGTCCAGGGCGTTCGGAATGACAAACTTAAAAAACACGCTTCCGCAACAGGAACTATTTAAAATCGCTTGATCATACGCAGCTCATTACTATGTAAACCTTTGTGATATATCACCTCATCCATCAAGGTCTTAATCAAATAACGCCCCAAACCTCCATTTCGCCGTTCCTCGATATGCTTTTTAATATCCAGAAGGGGTATGCTTTCACTGTCAAAGGAGCGCCCGTAATCCTTTATGACAATTTCCAATTGGTTGGTATAAATCCACAGGTTAACTTGAATTTCCTGGTAGGCATCAAATGAATAAGCATGCTCTATCACGTTAGCCAAAGCTTCGTCGATAGACATTTCAATTTGCGAGATCTTTTCAGCGTCGATTTTTTCCTCACTAGCTATTCCCATGATAAATTTCCGGACATGGTTGAGATAATTCACATCGCTGGGAATTTTAAATTCCAGATGTTTGACAAAATCGGTTCTTTTCGTATTCCCGGGTTTTAAAGGAACTACATGGCCAAACCGGTCCACAAAATAGATTTCATTGCATTGAATACATCGAAAAAAATCCGTTTTACCCGCAATATTGTTTTTGCCACAGCCGGGACAAGCAATTTCAATGGGAAATTTAACCGGTTTCCCTTGCTCTTTGATTACCATGGTGCTTTCACCCCGGCCGCACTCATCCCAAATGAAAAATTGCACCGGGCCGTTACCGGTCACAATTACCGGGCCTTCCCATAAACCATGCTTAAAACCGTTTATTAGGGTAGGTGAAACCATGCCTTGATCAACGATGAGATGAGGGTTTCCCTGGTAGGCTTCTATCCGGCGCTCGGCAGCATCATACGCCTCGACCTGTAAAATGAATGGTTCTCCGGACATGATCGGTTTTTTCGTCAATATCTTAAAATGATGAGCATAGGCCGAAGTTTGCTGGCTCAGAAAACATTGCACGGCTTCCATTTGGTGCTCGAAAATTTGAACCCGATAACCCGCCGGTTGAACTTTTTCCAATAATTTCTTGATTTTTTTAGGCACTCCGCCAAGTTTAACATCATTTTGGTAATCCAGGTTTTGCAGGATTCCCACCAAAAGACCAAGACCAAAGGAACTTATGCGGGTCAATTGTGAAAAATCAAGGACAATTTTCGCTGTCCCTTTTCCTAAAAATGGTTTTAGGAACCTCTCAAATTGATTGAAAGTAGATACGTCCAGCGAACCTTTAAAATCGAAAATGTTTACTTCATTCCGGCGGCCGGCATATCGCGAATTAATTTCCAGCTTTTTCATCGCTTCACTTGGAAAAGCCTGATTTAAATCGGGCTTCACGGCATCCTTTCTCCCGACCTGAGCAGGAGTATCTTTATTATAAAATCAAGCAATAAGTAAACACCATATACCTCTTAAATATAAGGCCGAATCTGCAATGCTCCTCAAACTTAGAAGTGGTGTTTCCTCTCTCTTGCGGGAGAGGCTTAAGGAGGGGGAATAAAAAAATTAATGGCCTTCCTTGAATTTAGCTACCGCTGCGGCTTCATCCTCCACAATTAAAAACAGCTCGGAAAATCCTAAAAGATCAAAAACTTTGTAAATTTTAGGCGAAAGATTCGTTAACATAATGTCGCCATGATTGTCACGAATTTCATCAATTACACCCATGAAAGTCCCCAATCCGGCACTGCTAATATAATCCAGTTTATTCAGATTCACTATCAGTTTGAACTTCTTTTCCTTTATCAGGAAATTAAATACTTCCTCGAGTTCTGCGACAGTATAAGCATCCAGGAAGCCTTCAACCTCAATTACTGTGCACTCGGAATTAAGCGCGGAATCCCGGACACTTACATTAATTTTCTTCATTTATACACCCCCAAGCCTCATATATATCAGTATACCAGTAACCAAATATTAGCACAAATAAAATTGCAGATAAAGAATTTTTTATTTTAGAATAAAATTAATTTCCATTTTTTGTACTATCCTCTGAATCCGGCCAATCCTCCCCATTAAGTCCCACCAGCGAGCCTCAGCACCTGGGAGCTTGAGCATTTAGTGCGTTTTGTCATTCCAGCATGCTTTAAGCCGGAATCCAGGGATTTTTCAATGCTTATAAAATAATGCTTTTCTGGATTCCCGCCGGTCCTGGATGGTTTAGTCCAGGGATAAGAGCATTCGGGAATGACAACCTAAAAAACCAACTAATTGCTCAGGCACCCAGTTAAGCAGAAAAGAGGCCGGGGGTCTTCTGCGATGACGGATAAAACCGCACTTTACTTCATCTTAACCGTTACCAGGGTAATATCGTCGTGCTGTCCGGTGTCGGCGGTAAATTCCATTAGCTCATTAATAATAGTATCACTTAACTCTTGGGGGTCTAAATTAACATTTTTGCTCATTATTTCGGCCAGCCGCTCTTCGGTGAATTCCTGCTCCTGCTTATTCATGGCCTCGGTAACCCCGTCGGTATATAAAATGAAAGTATCGCCTGGCTTCAGCTTGATATTCACGGGTCGCAATTTATTATTAAACCGTTTTCCTTCATCCAACCCTAAAGCTATTCCAGCCGGATTAAATAATTCCACTTCGCCGTTCTTATGGGCTAAAATCATAGGATTATGACCCGCATTGGAACAATCCAGCGTCTTTTTTTCATGATCGAGCACTATGTAAAACATGGTTACAAACATTCCTCTTTTAATATCCTGAAACAGCAGGCTGTTGGTTTTCGATAATGTCCCGCAAGCATTGCCTAAATAAGTCTGAGAACGCAGAATACTCCGCGTCATCACCATCCCGAGCGAACCGGGCACACCTTTACCGGAAACATCCGCTACCGTAATTCCCAGTAATTTGTCATTAATCCTGTGAAAATCGTAGTAATCACCGCCTACGACCTTAGCGGATTTATAAAATGCAACAATTTGAAAACCTTCTATGGCAGGATATTCCTTGGGCAGAAGGACCGACTGGATCTTACGGGCGGTTTCCAATTCTTGCTCCATTTTTTCTTTTTCAATAATTTTCTTTTGGGCATTTTTTAAATCAGCGGTCATACGATTAAAGGAACGCGCCAAATTCCCAATCTCATCCTGACTCTCCACCTTAATGGTATAATCCAGATTACCTTGACCAATAATTTCAGCTCCGGCCTCCAGGGATTTAATCGGCCGAACAATAATGCTGACTAAAATCACAGTTACGATAATACCGAGCACCACAAAAATGACGGCTAAAATAATAATTTGCTTAACCGCCTGACGGATGACGGCATCAATATGCGTTTGGGAGAGACCGATATGCACTTCACCTAATTTGACTTGTTTCTTCAGAAGAATCGGGATGGCCACATCTACATTTTTATCGCCTTGGAAAAGAAATATTTCGGAAACGGCGATGGAGCGGTTCTCCAAAGCTTCCACCCCCGGAGGCCGGTGATATGAAACACCGGATTTCTCAAGTTTATTATGCGCTACGATAATATTATCATCATCCACTATTTGCGCATAGGTCACGCTTTTATTTTCCAGAGCATCTTTTACCAGTGAAGCGAGTGATAAGATTTCACCCCGCAGCAACGGTTTAACCGCATTCGCAGCGATATTCCGGGCAATGGTTATACCTCTTTGCTCCATCTCGTTACGCAGCGCCACTTGTTCGCCCTGGAGCGCAAAAAAACTAATAAAAATAATGGTTAAGGTTAACAGCAGCGTAATGGACAGACCGAACTTATACCGCAAACCGCCTTTTTGCCGGGAGGACGAAGGCCGGGAAAGATTCCGCGGCGGGGCCGAAGAAGTTGTCGTGTTCATTCAGTTCTAATCCCTCTTTTTTCCATTTCCTTCAATTCCATCTGCGCCTTTACAATCGAGCTTTTAGCTTCTTCATTTTCAGGATCTAAAAGCAGGATTTTTTGCCAGACCTCAATCGCCCCTTTGTTTTTGCCGTCCAGGTAAAGCGAGACGCCATCATAATAAAGTTTCTTGATTTTTTCCTTGCTGACCGCTACTTGAACAGTGCTGCCGTTAAGTTTGGATAAATGCTCCCGCGCTTCGGCATTATCCGGATCAAGCTCAAGGATCATATCAAACTTCTCCTTGGCTTCCGGCAAGCGTCCGGCATTGGCCAGTTCAATTCCCCGGGACCGCAGCGCCTTAATATTTTCTCGCAGCCGCGTGCGAGCTTTATACAGCAGATTTTTTATTCCCTGATTATTACTATCCACTTCCAGCGCCTGCTCCAGGCAGGCTATGGCTTCGCGCAGCTTATCCTTGGAAAATAAATCGATCCCCTTGCGGTAACTTTGTTCCGAACGGTTTTTCGATTCGGTTGCAATATTACTCACCCGCTTCCGGGATACCAATTTTTTCGGTTCGGTTTTTAGCGCACCTTTAAAATCTCTCAGCGCGTCCTGCACATTGCTGCGGTTGACGCGCTGCAATACTTTCGCAGTCTGCCTTTTCTCCTTTTTTTGCGCCCGTAATTGTAGTTTTTTCAGACCGGCCCGTGCCCGCTGATTACCCGACTCCAGATTAAGCACTGCGCTCCATTCCTGTCGGGCATCCTGAAATAATTTCTTTTGATAAAAAGCGTCGGCGCGATCATTCCGTGATTTTAATCTTTCCGCAAGTTTCTGTTTCGCGGTTTTAATGAATTTTTTAGCATTGGCGTTGCGGGAATCCAGCTTCAAAACCCGTTCCCAATAACGCAAAGCCTTAGCATAATCTTTACGGAAGTAGGCCTTACTGCCCTTGCGGAGATAGTAATCAACGGCCTTGGACTTAACGGACTGAAAATCCCGCTGCGCCGCGCGATCATTCGGATTAAGCTTTAAATTAAGCTGGTAATAGTACAACGCTTTATGGTAGTCGCCCTTATCTTCATAGGCCATTGCCAATTGATTAACCGCTTCGGGATATTTTTTTCTCAGTTTCAACACCTGCTTATATTCATTAATAGCCGCATCAAGATCGGCCTGCTTGTGGGCTATCAATCCCAATACGAAATGGGGTTCCGGTTTTCCGGGATCTTTTTTGGCCGCCGCTTTCAGGTGCCGGCCGGCTGCTTTAAGATCACCTTTATAATAATAAGCCAAACCGACCTTGGTTAGCAGGCTGGAATTCAAATGCTGAGATTTTTTTACTTGGCGGTATAATTTTATTATTTCATCATACTTTTTGGATTTTAAATAAAGTAAGGCCAAACGCTCCTGAATTTTACCGCTTCGCGGGCTAATTCTATATAAATGCTTATAGGTTTTAATGGCGTCATCCATTTTACCTAATTTAATATAAATCGAGCCTAACTTAGCCAGGGCATCGATATTTTTAGAATCTATTCTAAGACTTTTTTGCAACTGGTTAATCGCTTCCGAATAACGCTTTTGGTTGAAGTAAACCAGGCTTAAATTATTCGAAGCGTCGAGATTTCCCGGAACTAATTCCAGGGTTTGGATTAGATATTTTCTCGATTGAGCATATTTTTTCAAATGCAAATATGCTGTTCCCAGCAAAAGCCGCGCTTCGCTATCCTGAGGATTAATTTTAGCGGCAGCCTGCAAAGGGGCAAGGCATTGTTGATATTCGCCGCGATTGAAATATTTCAAACCCGTATTGAATTTATCATCGGAAGATTTTGCGGCAGAGGAGATATTTCTAGTTGATGAACTTTTAGCTTCGGCCGGAGGATAGAAAAATGCAGCAAAATAAAAAAATATTAAATATAGTACCGGAACTAGGATTTTTTTTTGCCGATCGAAAAACATTTTGTCGGCCTACTTTCTTAAATTCATTCAAAAAAATTGAATTCATCCTTATTTCAATCTAATAAAATTTTATCACTGTTTAATATTTTTGTCAACTATTGTTTTGATATTTTGTGAATATCGTGAAGTATTATTGTAAAATTGCTGTAGTTATTTTAGCATTTTAACACAATGATTTAACGAATCAGTTTGGATGGATGACGGCCTAAGTGGTGAGCCGGGAGAGTCTCGAACTCTCGACACCCGCCTTAAAAGGGCGATGCTCTACCAACTGAGCTACCGGCTCACTATAAGATTGCCACCATCCATGTGAATGGTTTGTTCGCGTTCCTCGCCTAATGATATCAGTGATATTCTAACGCCGACCAATTCCTCTATGCGCTTTACATACCTTTTAGCATTATCCGGAAGGTCTTTAAATTTCCTAATCCCTGAGATATCTTCTTTCCATCCGGGTAAAACCTCGTAGACCGTTTCAATTTTATCAGTTTTACGCAAAACCGCTGGAATAGTTTTCACTATTTCACGGTTAATTTTATATGCCGTGCATATGTATAATTTTTCTATACCGCCTAAAACATCCAATTTTGTCAACGCCATGCTCTCAAATCCGTTTATCATTTTAGCACGGCGCACTATAACGGCGTCAAACCATCCGCATCTCCGCGGACGTCCCGTAGTGGCCCCATACTCTTTTCCGCGTATGCGAAGATCCTCCCCCCCGTCTTTCAATTCCGTCGGTAAAGGACCCGCGCCTACCCGGGTAGTGTAGGCTTTAACTATTCCCAGTACTTTCTCCAGCCGGGTTGGTCCTACCCCGGTTCCCGTGCTGGCCCCCCCGGCAATAGTATGCGAGGCGGTAACAAAGGGATATGTTCCAAAATCAATATCCAGGAAAGTCCCCTGCGCACCCTCAAAAAGAACCATCTTTCCGGCATCCAGCAGGTTATTTACCATCTCGGTGGTATCCGCCACATAACTGCTTAGCCGCTGTCCTAAAGAAAGGTATTTTACTATAATATCCTTGATTTGAAAAGGGGGTAAAGAAAAATAATTTTTAAACATAAAATTAATTTCTTCCAGATTTTGCTCCAGGCGGCTTTCTAATCCGTCTGGATCTACTATATCCGCCATCCGAATGCCCGTTCGGCCGAATTTATCCTTGTAGGTTGGTCCAATTCCCCTATGCGTCGTTCCGATTTTTACTTTTCCACGCTTGGCCTCATAAGCCTGGTCCAGGGCGCAATGATATGGCAGGGTAACATGGGCAAGTTCACTGATCTTAAGATTTCCCCGTACTTGAACTCCTCTGGATTCCAGGGCTTCCATCTCCGAGAGCAAGCTTACGGGATCAATAACCACGCCGTTGCCGATTAAACAGGTGGTTCCGGGATGTAAAATTCCCGAGGGAACCAGATGGAGAATATGCTTTTCCCCACCGAACACCACGGTATGTCCGGCGTTGTTCCCCCCCTGGTAACGGATCACAGCATCGGCGCCACCGGCCAACAAATCTATAATTTTCCCTTTTCCCTCATCGCCCCATTGCGCTCCGACTACTACTAAGTTAGACATTATTTATATTTAACCTCTCTCATCTTAAAGCTTCACCAGCTTCATGGTTTTAATTTTCGCAGCCCGGAATAGATCAGCCAGCAATTCATGGGGAACGTCCGAATCAAGATTCAAAATGCTGACTACCTCTCCGCCCAGCTCATTGCGGCCCATGTGGAGCGCGGCAATATTAATACCGGCATCACCTAAGATAGTCCCCATTTTCCCAACAATTCCCGGCTCATCATGGTGCGTGAAAACCAGCAAATTACCTTTGGGACTAAAATCCGTGTGATATCCTAAAACCGACACAACATACGGCTCGCGCTTCTTGCCAATTAGGGTTCCCACAATTTCACGGGTTTCCTTCTCACTTTCCACGCATACCGCTATCGTGCTGGTGAAATCCTTGGTATCTTTCGAAGTAGTTTCTATAACTTCAATCCCTCTTTCCTTGGCCAGGAATTTGGCGTTTACAAAGTTTAAGGCTTCGGAAAGCATGATGGAGAGCAGACCTTTAACCGCCGCCACGGCCATGACATCCGTGGGATAATCACAAACCTCCCCGGCAAATTTAACCGTGATCTTCCTTAACTTACCATCCAGCAGTTGGGCTTGGAAACTTCCCAGCCGATCAGCCAGTTCAAGATAGGGAGCGACTTCCTTTAAAAGCTCCGGCGACAAAGAAGGTATATTTACGGCATTACGTATCACTTTCCCCTTGAGCGCATCTGAAATTTGCTCAGCCATGATTACCGCCACCTTAACCTGGGCCTCTTCCGTGGAGGCGCCGAGATGAGGAGTCAGAATGATATTATCTAAATTTAAAAGCCCCTTATCCGTCGGGGGTTCGCTCTCGTAAACATCCAGGGCCGCAGCCGCGATTTTACCGGCCTGCAGGGCATCACGCAAATCATCCTGCCGGATAATTCCCCCGCGCGCGCAATTGATAATGCGGACCGAAGGCTTCATTTTTTCAAACTGGGCTTTTCCGATTATTCCGGTGGTCTCCAGGTTTTTTGGCGTATGCACAGTGATGTAATCCGCCGTAGAAATGATATCGTCCAGCGAGGCTAATTGAACATTTAATTTATCGGCCTGCTCTTCGGTCAGAAACGGATCATGCGCTTTAACCGTCATCCCAAATGCCAAGGCCCTTTTTGCCATTTCCGTCCCAATTCTGCCCAACCCGATAATTCCCAGAATTTTCCCGTATACTTCACTCCCCATGAATTTTTTTCGTTCCCACTTCCCCGTTTTAACCGAACGATCGGCTTGCGGAATATTCCGGGACATCGCCAGCAGGAGGGAGAAAGTATGTTCCGCCGTAGAAATGGTGTTGGCGTCAGGCGTATTCATGACAATTATACCGCGCCGCGTGGCCTCCGAAACATCTATATTATCGACACCCACTCCGGCCCGTCCAATAATTTTCAATTTCTTCCCGGCGGCTAATATTTCCGAAGTTACTTTACTCGCGCTCCGGATAATCAAGGCGTCATAATCCTTAATTATTTCCCGGAGTTCCTCCGGGGCGACTTTTTCCCTCGCAGCCAGTTCAATTTCCGGATCAGCGCTTAAGATTTGCTGCCCTTCCTTTGCCAGGTTATCACTAATTAATACTTTATACATACATTTCCTCCAGATTATTTTTCTGAAAACAATACCTTTTCCGCCGCGGTGACACCGGCGCCGATCTCCAGAGCGTATCCCTGCTCATGCAAAGCCCTTTCGATGGCGGCCACCGCCGCAATTACATCCCAATCATCGGTATATCCTAAATGCCCAATGCGAAATATCCGGTCTTTTACTTTACCCTGTCCGCCGGCTAAAGTAATGCCATAAGTATCCCGGACAGTCTTAAATAATTTAGTTCCGTCAATACCTTTCGGCACACAAACCGAAGTTACGGCATTGCTGGGCCGACCGGTCGCAAATAACTTCAGACCCAGGGCCTCCATGGCTGAGCGGGCGGACTGCGCCATGCGGGCATGACGCTTCCAAATATTTTCCAGCCCTTCCTCCTCGATGAGGCGAAGAGATTCGGCCATTTGCATAATCAGAGATACCGAAGGCGTGTAAGGCGTATTGGCCAAAGCCTCGGCTATCATGGATTTATGGGCTTTTTCCCAGCTGAAATAATATTTAGGAATTTTGGACTTTTTTGCCAGTTCCCAGGCCTTGGAAGAAATCGTCACCATGGCCAGTCCGGGAGGAATCATAAAACCCTTCTGGGCCCCGGCAATTACTACATCAGCTTTCCAATCATCAGTTTTCATGGGAATGGCGCCCATACCGGATATGGCATCTACTACCAGAACCGCCGGAGTTCCTGATACTATATCCCCAATTGCGCGGATATCCGACTCTACTCCGGTGGAGGTTTCCGAGAGAGTAGTGAAGACGGCCTTAATCTCCGGATGGGCGGCCAGCCGTTTTTTAATTTCCTGCGGATCATTTTCGTCGCCCCAGGCAACTTCATAATGCTCGGTTGATATTCCATATTCTTTGGCAATGGCGGACCAACGATTGCCAAAATTCCCGCATGATGCCGTTAAAACGGTATCGCCGGGAGAACAAAGATTAACTATCGCGGATTCCATGCCGCCCGTACCCGCTGCCGGAAAAATCAGCAGGTCATTGTTCGTATGAAAAACCCTTTTCAGTCCTGCAACGACTTCCGTCAATATCTTGCGAAATTGCGGTGTCCGGTGATGGATAATCGGTTTACACGCCTCGGCCAGAACCGAAGGCGGTATATCCGTGGGACCCGGGGTCATTAAACGTTTTTTAAAGTTCACAGTTTGCGCTTCTCCTTGATATCATTAAATAGTTCCTATTGCAGAAACAGAGTTTTTTTCTCCCTTGAGAGAGTATGTGATAATACTGTTTTACGCATTTTCACTAAGTTTGTCATTTCGAGGCGTAGCCGAGAAATCTCCAAAAGTCCTTTTAAATTTGACGCTTTCGTGGAGATTCCTCGCTAACGCTCGGAATGACATTCACACATTTACAATATTATGACACAGCCTCTACCCGGGCGGCCCCGGCTACATAACCGCCGGAGGCGAAATACCGTTTTGGTCGATCAGTTGTTTCGTTTGTTCCCGGTTTTTCTTTCCTTTTGCTTTCCGCGGTTTAACCTGTCTTTTCTTTTCCCGCATCAGGACGCACTCTATAACCTGGTGCATATGCTTAACTAATTTGATATCCAGGTTTCTTTTTACTTCTACCGGCAGGTCCATTATATCCTTCTGATTTTCCCAAGGAATAATTACAGTTTTAATTCCCGCCCGCACGGCTGCCAGCAGCTTTTCTTTCAGGCCTCCGATTCCCAATACCCTCCCCCTCAGGGTTATTTCGCCGGTCATAGCAGTATTTTTTCTTATCGGAATCCCTGAGAGCGCAGAAACCACAGCCGCTGCCATAGTGATTCCGGCCGAAGGACCGTCTTTAGGTATGGCGCCTTCGGGAACATGAATATGAATATCCAAATTATGGTAAAAATCAGGCGGAATAAGAAAATCCTTAGCATGCTTGCGGGCAAAGCTTAGCGCCGCCTGTCCGGACTCTTTCATGACTTCTCCCAATTTTCCCGTCAATATCAATTGCCCCTTTCCCGGCAGGGGTACAACTTCGATTGTCAGGATTTCACCGCCGTTCTCGGTCCAGGCCAACCCGGTAGCTATACCCACAGCATCCGTCTTCTCACCTTTTCGCCGCAGTATCTTGGAAGGCCCCAGCATTTTTTTCAGATCGACGGCAGTCAGATTTTTTGTTTTCAAAGATGATTTTTTTTCAACCTTCGACCGTGTCACCTTACGCATCAAAGCGGAAATTTCACGATATAAATTACGCACTCCGGCTTCGAAGGTATATTCCGCGATTATCTTTTCAATCATCGGCCGGGATAGAACCAGGTCTTTGGTGGTCAGGCCGTGCTCTTCCAACAAGCGAACATTTAGATGCCTTTGCGCGATCTGGATTTTTTCTTCCAGGGTGTATCCCGAAATTTCGATGATCTCCATGCGGTCCCGCAAAGTAGGATGGATATTTTGAAATATATTGGCGGTGGCGATAAACATTATATTCGATAGATCGAAATCCATATCCAGATAATGATCGTTAAAGGCATGGTTTTGCTCGGGATCAAGTACTTCCAGCAGAGCGGAGGCAGGATCACCCCGGAAATCATTTCCCATTTTGTCAATCTCATCCAATAAAAAAACCGGATTCCGGCTCTTGGCATTCTTTAAAGATTGAATAATTCTGCCCGGCAAGGCCCCAATATAAGTACGCCGGTGCCCGCGAATTTCAGCTTCGTCGCGAACACCGCCTAAGGATATGCGAACAAAGTTACGGTTTATAGCCGCGGCGACTGAACGGGCCAATGAAGTTTTGCCCACGCCCGGCGGTCCCACCAAACATAAAATCGGCCCTTTCATTTTTGGAGCCAGCTTTCTTACTGCCAGATATTCCAGAATCCGGTCCTTAACTTTCCTCAGGCCATAATGATCTTCATCCAAATTACGCGCCACTATCCGAAGGTCAAGCTTTTCCTGGGTTTGCAGCGACCAGGGCAAGGATACCAACCACTCAATATACGTCCGGGTTACCGTAGCTTCCGGAGACATGGACGGCATGCGATCAAGCCGCGCCAATTCTTTCATAGCCTTGTCTTCAGCGCCTTTCGGCATTTGGGCTTTTTTTACCCGCTGGACCAGTTCCTCGTTCTCGCTTTCCACGTCTTTTTGACCGAGTTCCTTGCGGATAGCTTTGATCTGTTCGTGTAAATAATACTCCTTCTGGGTATTATCCATCTGTTTGCGTACACGTCCCTTAATCCGGCGCTCAATTTCCCGCAGTTCAATTTCATCATCTAATAATTCGGCCAAAAATTCCAGGCGGGCCATGGGATTTACCATCTCCAACAGTTTTTGTTTTTTCTCTACGGGGCAAGGAATTTGCGCCGCCATGATATCCGCCAAATCATGGGGATTTTTTATTTGGCTCAGCGAGGTTATTATATCGGCGGAAATATTCCGGGATAAACGGGCGTATTTCTTGAACACTTCCAGGGTATTCCGCATAGCCGTTTGTACTGTCTCCCCCGCTGGAATAATCGAAGGGATAACTTCATAATCCACGGTAAAATATTTATCCCGGGTCAGAAATTTCCTGATGCGTATACGTTCTTGTCCTTCGGCCAGAACTTTAATAGAATTATCCGGCAGCTTTAAAATCTGGAGAATCCGGACGAGCGTTCCCACGTTATAAATATCTTCCACGGCGGGATCATCAATTTGGGCCTGCCGCTGGGCGGCCAAGGCGATCTTCCGGTTTTGCAACATGGCTTCTTCCAAAGCCCTAATAGTTTTTTTTCGTCCTACAAACAGGGATACAATCATATGCGGATAAACCACCATATCCCGCAGCGGCATAAACGGCAGAACATTTGGTTTTATTTTTGGTTTCATGCGGTCAGGCCCATTTCCAGTCATGATCTCTCCCGGTCTTAAGCGCTTTCGGCGGCCGCGGCTTCTTCCAGTATCAAATGCGGTTTGTCCCGGCCCTTAATTACTTCAGAATTAATAATGCATTCCCGGACATCGGTTCGTCCGGGAAGTTCGTACATTAAATCCAGCATAACATCTTCCAAAATAGCCCGCAATCCCCGGGCACCGGTTTCACGGTGCAGGCTCTCCCGCGCTACTTCCTGTTGGGCGTCTTGGGTGATAGTCAACTTTACATCTTCCATCTCAAAAAATTTCGAATATTGTTTTATCAAGGAATTCTTTGGTTCCGAAAGAATACGCAGCAGCATTTCTTCATCCAGCTCATTTAATATTCCGATTACCGGCAGCCTTCCGACAAATTCCGGGATCATTCCGTATTTAATTAGATCTTCGGGGCGGACCGTTTCCAGAAGCTGTTTGCCGGCCGTATTCGGATCTAAGGATTTTTCCGCGCCGAAGCCTATCGTTCGGGTGCGGACCCGCTGTTTGATGATATTTTCCATCCCAATAAAGGCCCCGCCGCAAATGAAAAGGATATTTGCGGTATCAATTTTCAGATATTCCTGATGGGGATGTTTGCGGCCGCCTTTAGGGGGAACACTGGCAGTAGTACCTTCAATAATTTTAAGCAAGGCCTGCTGTACACCCTCCCCGGAAACATCCCGGGTAATTGAGAGATTTTCGTTCTTACGCCCGATTTTATCAATTTCGTCGATATAAATAATTCCGCGCTGAGCCGCCTCCACGTCGTAGTTGGCATTCTGGAGAAGTTTAAGGACGATATTTTCCACATCCTCGCCAACATAGCCAGCCTCGGTTAAAGTGGTGGCATCGACCAACGCGAAGGGAACTTCCAGGATTTTGGCCAGCGTTTGAGCCAGCAGAGTCTTGCCCGTACCGGTCGGCCCGATTAAGAGAATATTGCTTTTAGACAATTCCACTTCATCTTTCCGCATCAGACCTTGGACTTGAATTCTTTTAAAATGATTATAGACGGCCACTGCCAGCAAGCGCTTGGCCTTTTCCTGGCCGATCACGTATTGGTCCAAAAAGAGCTTGATTTCCGCCGGCTTAAGTTTTGCTTTCCGGCCGCCGGCCGATAAATCCGCAGCCGCAAGGTCCTGAGCCAGAATATTATTACTCAGACTTACACATTTTTCACAAATATAAACTCCCGGGCCCTGAATCAGCTTTTTCACCTCCGTGGAATGCTTTCCGCAAAACGAACAGGAGACGTTTTCAGGAGAATTATTACGAACCATGGGATTTGGTCTTCCCTTTCTTTTCAATCTTCATCACCTCGTCGATCACTCCGTAATCCCGCGCCTCGGCGGCGGACAAAAAAAAGTCGCGGTCCGTATCCGCCAGGATTTGCCCAATGTTTTTCTGAGTATGGCCGGCCAATATCTTATTCATGCTTTCACGCACTCGCTGGATCTCCTTGGCTTGAATATCAATATCCGGCATAGAACCCGAAAACCCGGCCGATCCCTGGTGCAACATAATCCTGGCGTTAGGCAGGGCATAACGCTTCCCCGGTTCTCCGGCCGCCAGCAACACAGCCGCCATGGAGGCTGCTTGTCCCACGCACAGGGTGGAAACCGGTGATTTAATGTACTGCATGGTATCGTAGATCGCCAAACCGGATGAAACTATTCCGCCCGGACTATTTATATACAGTGAAATCTCCTTTTGCTCTTCGGACTCTAAAAAAAGCAGTTGGGCTATAATCAAATTGCTGATTTCATCATTAACCGGAGTTCCCAGAAAAATAATTCTTTCTTTAAGCAGGCGGGAAAAAATGTCATAAGCTCTTTCTCCGCGCTGAGTTTGTTCGACTACCATAGGAATTAAAGCCATAACATGCTCCTCCTCAAGTTTCCTTTATAACCGCATTGCTGATAATGAAATCCAAGGTCTTATTTTCGAGCAGACGATCCCGAATTTCATTCCAATGCTGTTTTTTTTCGAGATAATGCTTTAAGGCCTCCACGCTTTGACGGTAGGCGCGGGCCATCCTCCCGACCTCGGCTTCCATTTCTTCCCCGGTTATGTCTATCTTTTCATTAATCGATATTTCACGCGCCGCTAACCGGGCTTTCAACAGCAATTCCACCTGCGACCGGTTTTGGGTTTCAAACTCTTCCGGCACGGTATCCTTTGTGTCTGGGATCCGTTTTTCCGCAGCCTGGCGGTTCTGCTGTTCTTTAAACAAATCGGCTAATGACTGTGCGATTAAAACCTCCGGCACTTTTACTTGCGTGGCACGGCCTAATTCCTGCATAACCTGGCCGCGAAGAACATCGCGGTTTTGCCGTTCTTTTTCCGCTTCCAAGTCCTGTTTTATTCGCTCTTGTAAATCCTGCACATTTTCGAAGGGCCCCAAATCCTTGGCAAAAGCATCATTTAATTCCGGCACTTTTTTTTCCTGCAATGCCTTAAGCGTTACTGTAAATTCAATGGTTTGGCCGGCTAGTTCCGCGGCGTGATAATCCTCCGGGAAATCGCCCTCAAAAGTTCTGGTTTCACCTGCCGCCATGCCGATAAGATTGCTTTCAAAAGCTGGTATGGCCTGACCGGAACCCAATTCCAGGTTATATCCCTCGGCTTTAACCCCGGGTATAGGCTGTTGGTTTTTGCGGCCTATAAAATCAATTAATAAGACATCGCCGGTCCGGGAAACTCTTCCCGCTACGGATTCCAACACGGCGTTATGCTGGCGGAGATTTTCCAGCGCCTTTTGAATTTCATCCTGGGTAATCCTGATTATAGAGGACTTTAACTTTATACCTTTATAATTGGGAAGTTTTACCTTGGGTAAAACTTCCAGGGCAATCTCGTAACGCAATGGTGCGCCTTTTTGCAGATCCATTTTCTCCAACCGCGGAGACTGAATGGGCATTAACTTTGTCTGGTCCAGGGCCTGACGATACGAGTCATTAAAAAGATGTTCCAGGACTTCCTCCCTAATCTGCTTGAAATAAGTCTTAGCCACAACATTTAAAGGAACCCGTCCCTGGCGAAAACCCGGTAGGGATACTTTTCTTTGAAACTTAATGGTTACTTTCTCAAATTGTGTGTCTACATCTTCCGGCGGAAGTTCCACCTTTAATAATTTTGTAGTTTCACTTTTTTCCTTAACTTCTACTTTTATCATAATTAACTGGTGCGAGGGGCGGGAGTTGAACCCGCATGCCGAAGCACTAGATCCTAAATCTAGCGTGTCTGCCAGTTCCACCACCCTCGCTTCCTTTTTTCTCCCTTCCTCGAGATGATAATCCCCCCCCCGGCGGAAATTCCCAGGGGAAACTCCACCGGGGGAGAATGCAAATCTGGTGGGTGCTACAGGGATCGAACCTGTGGCCCGCTGATTAAGAGTCAGCTGCTCTACCAGCTGAGCTAAGCACCCAAAAATTCATTCTGGCGCGCCTGAGACGACTCGAACGTCCGACACACGGCTTCGGAGGCCGTTGCTCTATCCACTGAGCTACAGGCGCATATCTAAATCGCAACGGGAATCTGGGGTGGACGACGGGACTCGAACCCGCGGCCTCCAGGACCACAACCTAGCGCTCTAACCAACTGAGCTACGTCCACCACGGCAACGGATTTTAGCTTCCCAGCTAAAATCCGCCTTTAAAAGAAAGCCATTTTACGTACAACCCATATTTTGTCAATGATTTTTGGAAGAGATATTTATAGAATCGACCCAAAATACGGCGTATTTTTACTTCCAAAATATTATGTCCTGCAAAAAACCTTTAAATCCGGCAACGGATAATCCTCAGCTCAATTCACTTTAAATTCCACAATCATTTTTTTCAACTTCATGCCATCTTCACTTAAGTTCTGTATGGCATTATTAATCTGTTGGAGTGAAACGGTTTGTTCCTCCACCCCGGCAGCCATGCTTTCCGCGCCCTCGAAATTATTCCGGCCTAATTGCTGAAAATTGCGAATACGTTCCATCATGGATTTCAGCACGTCGGATTGTTCCCGCATATTTTTATTAACTTCCACCGAAAGCATGGCCGCCTCGTTAGATTTTGCCATTATGTCTTCCAACGATTTACCGGCCTTATGCACGGCATCGCGGCCTTCCCGGGCGGAAGTCGTACCTTTGCTAGTGGCTTCGCTGGTAGCCCTGGTTTCCTTTTGAATTTTCGAGATCAGAGTGTGGATGCTCTCCGAAGCGTTAGCGGCATTTTCCGCTAATTTCCTTACCTCCTCCGCCACGACTGAGAAACCCCGTCCGGCTTCTCCGGCCCGGGCCGCCTCAATGGCGGCATTTAATGAGAGCAGATTGGTTTGGGACGATATATCGTGAATCGACTCTACAAAATTTCCGATTTTATCCAGGGTGGCGGTTAGATCATCCATGCGCTGGTCAATAACATTCATATTTTCCGCAATTCCATTGATTTTCGAAACCGTAGCCTTTACCGTTTCCCTTCCCTGTTGAGAAACCTCTTCGGTCTCTTCAAATATATGAATGGCTTTTTCCGATTTGTGCGTAACCTCCAGCAAATTCGCGGCTACTTGACTAATCTTGCTGGTTGTCAGCTTAGTATCTTCTTCCTGTTGCTGCAAATCATGAGTAAATACCTGGACATTGGCATTTATATTATCCGCCGTGGCATTTAATTGCTCGGCGGTTGCGGAAATCTCTTCCAAAGAAATGTTCATACGATCCGTCAGGGAAACAGCATGCAAAATGATCTGCCGGATATTTTCTATAAAAATATTGAAATGTTTAGCCAGTCTCCCCAACTCATCTTCCCGAACGATTTTAATCCGCCTTGTAAGATCGCCGCGCTGTGAAGCTATGTCTTCCATTATCGCGACCAATTGGTTGATCGGCTTTAAAAACGAATCGGCAAAATACCGTCCGATAAAGGTGCTCAAACCCAGCGCCACGAGAAAAATCAGTAATAATTGTATCGCAATCCGGTTTTGGGTGGCCTGGAGACTTTTTAACGACATACCGACATGCACCGTGCCCAAGGATACCTCCTTCCCGCGTGCAGCAGATTTTTTTTCCGGGCCTTTCATTTCTTCCAGAAGTACCAACTCCAGGCCGGATTTATTTCTGTGAGGCGCATCCGCTTGAATACAGACAGCGAATTGAATATCAACAATGGGCTCTTGATCAGCAAGCTTATAATGTTTAATGCTTACCTTACCCAAATCTTCGAAATAATTCTCTTTTCCCCGGCCTAAATTTATTCCATCCGCACCATTTTGAACTAATGTTCCTCCATCTAAATCCTGAATAGCCACCCAGCGGATATCCGGTTCTTTCATGAGACCGTCCACCAAGGCGTACATAATACCCTTATCCATATTCTGCAAAGGTTTCCGGCTGTTAAATGCCAGATTTTTTGCCAGCGCTTCTCCCCGTTTCATAAACTCTGCCCTCAAAAAAGTTTTTTGTTGAAAATAACTGGGGATAAAACTTAAAAAGCAAACTCCTATAACCAAAGCATATATAAATAAAATTATCGTTTGTTTAAGACTTTTATGCTGCATTCTCATTGCTTATTCCAAAAACCTCCTCACCTTCGTTTCCCCTTTGGTCAGTTCCCGGCTTTTCGGGAGAAAGGAGAAAAAGTATTTTATATTAACCTAAAGTGATAAGTAAAGATAGTTTTTTTATCCCGCCCCAAAAACAGGATCCGGGTGCTCTGGAAGCCTCTGAAAAGCCGCCGGAAATTCTCATGGCAGACTTATTTTCTCCGCCACGTAATATGTTTTATAATCATTCTGAGATTCGGCTTGCGCAGCGGCATAGCAAATCCGGTTATCCTCTAAAAATATTACATTTCCTTCTATAATATCATGATATTTTGGTCCTTCATGCCCGTTAATAATCACCATCCGTTTTTTACCCTGAGAAGCAACGTATACTAAATAACGGCTGTCCGGACTGAAAATCACCGGCCATAGATCATCATACGGTTTATGCTTTTTTCCATTAGACACAATAAATAATTTACTGCCTTTTTTAGCCCGATAAACCAGCTGGCTGCTGTCCGGACTGAAAACCGGCGCCTTCACAAAATCAAATTTCGGTCCTGGCTTCCCATCTGTGACTATCCGCATCTTACGTTCGATTTCCGCGGCATATGCCACTTGCCGGCTATCCGGGCTGAAAACCGGGATTTGGATGCTCTCGAAAGGCTTTCCCGCTTGATTATCCACTACTGCTGTCCACTGCTTGTCTTGCTTGGCCACGTAAGCCAAACGCCGGCTGTCCGGACTGAAGACCATGCTGGCTTTCTGTATATCATCGTATGGTTGGCCGGCTTTTGCATCCACTACTACCTGCTTTTTTTTGCCGACCTGGGCAATATAGGCCAGACGCTTGCTATCCGGACTAAAAATGATAGAACCTTTTTCAATTATATCGTAAGGCGCGCCGGCTTTCTCATTATTTATAATTACCATTTCCTTAATTCCATCCACTACGGAATATGCCAGGCGCCGTCCGTCCGGGCTGAAAACCGGGTCCCCTGTCAAGGCGTAAATTTTACCCTTGATTCCATTCTTTAATATGTAACATTTCCGGCCGTCCTCCACGCGAACAGCGATGTGTTTCCCATCGGAACTGAATACCGGCATTCCGATCTCGTCGTAATTCCGGCTTTTTGAGCCATTGACTACCAAAGACATTTTCGCCCCAGTCTTGGCGAGATAAGCTATCCGGCGGCCGTGGTTGCTGAAAACCGGCGGCCATACTTTTTGACATCTCCGGCCCTCCCGGCCATTGATAATCATAAATTCCCGGCCGCCGTTTTCCGCAATATAAACCGCCTGCATACTGTACGGGCCAAAAACCAGACCAGCTACGCTAACATAACGTTGACCTATTTTACCATCAAGGATTACGGACCATTTTTTTCCGTTCTGAACACCGTACATTACACGTTGGCTGTCGGGACTGAAAATCAGTCCCGCAACTTGATCAAAACGACGACTTTTACGTCCGTCCACCGCCATTAATTGCTTTTTTCCTTCGGTTTGTGAAAAGGCTATTCTCCGGTTGTCCGGGGATATCTGCAAATCGGCCGGCATTTCGGCTTTTATTTCCGCCAATATTTCCTCGGAAAGTTCCCTTTTCAGGTTAATCTCCGGCTTCCCGGATTGACATCCCGCCAAACACAGTACGGATCCGCAGATTAACAGGTATGTGAATATCATTTTCGCAGCCATTTTTATTCCTCCATTCAGTAAGTATATATTGGTTGGGTAAAAACACTTATATTTTAATCCGCCCATGCAGAAGACCCCGGCCTATCCTGCGTGATTTGGTGCAGAAATTTATTTTTTAGCGCGCTCAGCTTAATTATATATAAGAATCATAAAATGCCAAGCTTTAAAATGATAATTTATACATACGGGGACGTAAGCAACTTTGCAACTATGCGTGAAATGAAAAAACACCGGAAGTAATCTACTCTCGCATAGTTGCAAAGTTGCTTACGTCCCCTAATAGTTATTTTTATCATTGACTCCTTAGTTTAATCTCTGTTACGCTTAATAAATTTCCACACCGCAAGCTGTGGTGGAATTATGCAAGTTAAAATCAACTGGAGGAACACCATGAATACCAGATATCTTCTCTCGTTCCTGGCAATTATTTTATTCCTTTCCCACTCCAATAGTGTATGGGCGAGCGGCTATCAAGGCAGCCGGGGCCTCCTCCTTTATAATAACATTTTAAACGGAGCAGCGGCCGGAACCCTGATCGGTTTATCCGCCGGTCTTATGATCTACGGCATGGAAGGCAGCACGGATTCCGAATTAATCTTAATCGGCCCGGTTTATGGAGCTCTCGGCGGCGCCATCCTGGGAACCGGAATCGGTATTTATCAATTCACCGCGCCGGCATCCAGTACCCCTTATCCCCTGATGGAATACATAGCCGGCGGCACAGCGGTGGGAATGCTTATGGGGTCCCTGGTCGCCACCATCGCTTATGCCCGTTATGATGATGCGGATTTTAATGCGGAAATCGGCTTAGGCGGCCTGATTGGCGCCGCTTTAGGGCTGGGGTTGGTGTTTTTGGAATTCAGCGCCCCCGGCGGAGGAGGAGATGATCTTCTATCCGGCGAGATCGGCCTGAGCCCCGAGATGGCCGGTCTGCCCAACATGGTTCCGGAATTAAAACGCGAACCGATTTTCGGCTGCCGGCTGGCAAGAATTAATTTCTAATCAAATATCCTTCCTGGGAGCTTGTTGGACTTAAGTCATTCTCCCCCTTTTTCGAGACTGTGTCGCAATTGAATTTTAGAGGCATTTGTGTTACTTTGTCATTCCGAACGAAGTGAGGAATCTCCACGAAAACGCTTAATTTAAAAGGACGTTTGGAGATTTCTCGGCCCGTCCTGGATGTTTTAGTCCAGGGCTTCGCCTCGAAATGACAAATTTCGTGAAATTGCTCAAAAACAGAGTTATGACACAGCCCCGAAAAAGGGGGAAGAGTGCTTAAAATCCGTTTTTGTGCCTAGTCCGACAGACGCCTTGATAGCACTTACGCTACATCAGTAATCGATTACCCGCGTACTACAGATTTTCTTCGGTATAGAGCGATAGTTCAATCATTCTTTCCAGCAATTGTTCCGGCGATAAGCCGGGAAAATTTTCAAATACGAGTTCCTTGGTAAAGAGCCGGCAAGTATAGCGCAACTTGCGCGCTTTATTCTGGGCGGCAAAAATGAAATCCTTGTGGCCGCTGTTTATAATTATTAAATTATTCGCCTTGTCATACCGGGAGCGCCATAATTCCCCCGGGGCGAATTTAAAAGTATACGCGGGAATGCCTTTTTGCAGCGATGATCTGCTGACCGGTTTTTCGAATAATTCCCCGGTAACTGTAATAATACTCCCTGCCTTACAGCAGGTCTCGCCCTGAGTAACCGTTAATTGCAATCGGACCAGTCCCGGCTCGGCCGGAGCGGTAAATACCGTAATTTCCCGGTCCGCGGATTCAATGTTTCCCTGGCCTTCTATTATTTGCCATTTAAACTGCAGATTTTTTTCCACAATTTTATTCTGCTTATCCCTGGCAACGGCGCGATAATTCCTGGAGTCCTTCACCGGCACCACGCTGGAAGCCGGAGAGATTGCAACCTTATAAAGCGGGCCGGAATATTCAAAAAATTGCTTTTGGCCTAAAGCGGCGGAGGGGGCCAACGCGGCTCCTTCGTTCCCGGAATCGTGTTGTTCGTCCGCTGCATTATCCGGACGGCTTACGGATTTTCCCTGGTGCACTTCAAACCAATCATATTCTTCCCGGGGCAGTAAAAGCAAAGCTTCCTTCAAGGCATTTTGTACCGTTCTCAGAACCTGCCGGCTGGCATGTTCTTCTTCCGCCTGACGCTGTTCCCGGATAATTACCTGCAATTGATCTTCCACCGGTTGCAAGGCATCGCCCAGCGCGGTTAACGCCTCGTCATGAATAATCCCTCCACGCGTTCCGGGAGTGAGGTTTAAAAAAGGCACATCAATGATGCCGGAAAAATAACCTGAAGTCCATGGTTCCTGCGCAAACCGGTCCAGCCGGGCCAGTGAATCAAGAACCCGCGTACCGGAACGGTACAAGCCGACCTGATTTTCCGGGCCGGGCTTCCCCATATATATCTCAAAATATATTTCACCCTCCGGTATCTGAGGCGGATTCAATTTATGCAATAGCTGGCCGGAAAACTGACGCGGCTCTACGCAGTACTCCTTGCGGGCCAGACGGTCAATCACCTTTACGCTCACCTTTGTTTTCCTTATCCGGTCGCGTAATTCCGAAGCCAGATACCGCTGGATTTTCTCTCCGCTGATTTGCCGCAAACCCGGCAGAACCGGGTTGATGATAAGCTCAGTGCCTGTTTGGGGAACCAGTAATTTCCTCTGGGTTATGGTATAACCCGGCTGTCCTTTCTCCATGTGCATAGTATAAGTTTTATTGTCCCGGCCGGACGATATCAACTTCAGTTGTTCTCCCACAGTCCAAAAGCTCAGCAACCCGATCCCAAACTCGCCTTGCAGGCCCGCCCATCCCTCTTTCTTCAGCCGCCGTTTTATGGAATCACAGATATGCGTAGCCACATATTTAAAATTCGGAATCCCCATATCATCCTGGGGAATGCCCTCGCCGTCATCAATGATTTTCAGGATGTTCTCCCCGCGTTCTTTACCGCGGATAATCGTGATATTATTAGCTTTGGCGTCAATGCTGTTTTCCACAAATTCCGCTATGGCCTTCAGCGGGTTATTTTGGGAAAGCGCAATGATCGTAATGGCATTCCAGTTATCGCCAATCCGCAGATTCCCGCTCTGGATTGATGGTTTATCTCTGTTCGCCGTCTTTTTTACCATTGCTCCCCTGTCTGCTAGGAGCCTGAGCATTTAGTCTGTTTTGTCATACCCGTATATAGTTAGCGGGTATCCAGGGATTTTTCAATGCTTATAAAACAATGCTTTTCTGGATTCCCGATAAGAGCATTCGGGAATGACCACCTGAAAAATCGACTAAATGCTCAAGCTCCTAGTGTAGTGTTTCGTAATTAGTTCCTGTTGCGAAAGCATGTTTTTTTAAGTATGTCATTCCAAACGTAGTGAGGAATCCCCACGAAAACGCCTGAATTATCAGGGCTCCTGGAGATTCTTCGCCTGCCGGTCCGGGATGGTTTCGTCCAGGGCGGCTCAGAATGACAAAACACGGGGAGCCCGCTAAAAATAGTTTTCCGCTTCAGGAACTAAATATATTTTTCGCAGAAATATTTGAACGATTTATTTCTCCGCTTAGCAACTTTAATTGAAAACTTCTTCAAAAGTTCCACCATAAAATTTATCCGGGAATCAAACCTGCCAGGTATCAAATTATTGAATTGTTCCTTAGAAATATCATCGAAGTATTTAGGTTTTTTAACTTTATTTTGACTTAAATCCGCATCGCTTACTCCCGCAACATACCAGCTTTCTATCTCCTTTATCACCACTACTATCCTATGGTTATCAACATTTTTATATTTTTTCTCTATTTTCTCCTTTTTTTGGGTTACACATGGCGTATTGTTAATATCGGTAATTAAAATATAATGAGCCTTCAAGGCTCTAATAACATTTACAAACGCTATGATCTTTTCCGGCTTCAATTGTGCATATTTTCTCACTTCAACCGAATCATACTTTTCCATAAGCACCGGTTTAATTATTTTATCAAAAAATCTTTCATCATCCGCCCCTTCAACAAAAATAAACAGTCTTTTATATTCCACCCCTTATACCTCCAGTAAATTCTGCACATAGAGCTCTTCAATTCCCATTTCGTTTTCAAGAAAGGTTTTCACTGTATCCTTATCGGCCGGCCGGGAAATATTAGAAAAACCTTCTTTATCACGGGAAACCAGTAAAATACTTTCTAAATCGGCATATTTTACTATTTCCGGATTATGCGTAGTAATAATTATTTGTTTCTTTCGCGAAGCGTCTTTCATCATATCAATTACTTTAGAAATCAGGTAGGGATGTATATTTCTTTCCGGCTCTTCAATTATAGTCAATGATTTATTCCCAAAATACAAAGCCATAATTAAAGCCGTAATATTAATGGTTCCATCGGAAATTAAAGAAGCCGGCAGGTTTTGCTTTTTAAAATATTTTTCTCGTATATAAAAAAGCCATGACTTATCCGCAAACCTTTCCACACCTAAATCTTTTATAAAAGGTAAAATCTCAGTTATTAAATTGGTAAGTTTGTCTTTTTTCTTTTTGTCCTTGACAATATTCTTAAGCGCAATAGATAAATTATTCCCATCCTCTTCTAATTCAGCTTTCCCGGTTACAGGCGTGGCTTTTTTAGGCAGTTTGGGGTCAAAATCGTATATCGAGATATTGCCGAACATCTTGTCTAATGGAGGCATTAAGAAAGGATACTCAAGCAGAGAGGTTTTCGGTTTCACCTTTTCTTCTCTTAAAAACGATGGTAAAATATCATCTTCTTTAATCTCAACTCCATCCGGTTTATTTAAATCAATTTTTATTTTTCCATTATCGCAGCTAAAGATTATTACTCCTTCTCCAAGTTTTTCTTTTGTTTCCAGCTTATCCTTTTGCTTTTCCAATCTGACAAAGTTACATTTCTGCGTAAATTTATCCTTAACTATTTCAAACCCAAACCCACTCTTTGTAAATCGCATGGCAAAATCATATATCACTTCATACGTTTCTATTCCAATAAGTTCCGCTTCTGTTTCTGTCCTTCTAAACATACCGAATTCGAGATCAGAAACTACATTGATTGAAAAGTCTTGGGACGAACTAATATTCATATTCCGCAGATATTCAACCCCGCCCTGCATGGATATTGCATTATCTAAACCGAACTCGGTTATGTCTCTCAAAAATTTAAATATTTGAATAAAATTTGATTTTCCGGAAGCATTGGCGCCAATTAATACAACGAAATTATTGAGTTCTATTTCAAGGTTTTTAATACTTTTAAAGTTTGTAACTTTTATTTTTTTTATGGCCATTTTTTTCTCCTTCTTTAACTTGTACTACCCTTTTATGCAGAGAACACTATTGTTCTTTAAGGTACCATGTCAGTCAAGCGCATTTACACTTTATATTTCCCCTGGATTCCGGCTAAAATCATGCCGGAATGACAGTTGGGGCTTTTGCCGGAGTAACGTCTAGGTTGTCATTCCGGCATGATTTTAGCCGGAATCCAGGGGATTAAAAAATTATTCTAGACCTCATAATTAACCCGTAACTAACATATTACTTCCTAAGTTTCAATTAAGTTTATTGCTTTCAGACACCTTGCATATATTAACCAGGCTTTTTATAACCCGAATAAATGTATTTATTTCTTCCAATCCACGATACGCAGACCGCTTCTTGTCTTCTTCACCACCACTTTTTACCGCTCCTGCCAGCCCAGCGCTTTTATCATCGCTTTAGGCAGGATCACATAATAACTTCCGCTCCCGGTTTTGGTAATTTTGCGTATGCCCTGATTGCTGAATTTTTTCATAAATTTTGGCTAGCCTTTTTAGGAGAGTGGTGGGCTTTTCCGATGTACGTACATATGTACGTACATTTTTATTTGCCGGGTCCGGCCCAGGGTTTTAATCCTCCGAAGCGCCATAATACTTCAGCATAGTCAACTGGTTGTAATTCTTAAGGCTTTCATATTTAACGCGGTCCATCATCTGGTTGACCAGGAAATTCCCGACTCCCCGTTTGGAGCCTTTCAGGGCGCTGGATTTAAGAGAGATATCTTTCTGCTGGGTGACATCAAAAGGATCTCCGTAATCACGAATCTGGATTTTCAGCTGCTTTTTCTGAAAATCCAGCCGGATCCGGAAAATCTGCCAGGGATCAAAATCATTGCCGTGCTCCACCAGATTATGCAGGATTTCCTCGATAGCCAGGGCTACCGTGTTGGTAGTTTCCTCGTCCATGCCTTCCTGCTCGCATAAACCGCTGATAGTCCGGCGGATAACGCCGATATACTTGAAATCAGCATTAATTTTTAGTTCCATTCCTTTGTAGCGGGTCTTTCTTCTTTTGGCCGTGCTTCCCGGCTTGATAGTAAAAACATGCGCCCAGGCATCAACAAAAAAGGTTTCGTCGCATTCCTCGCAGCGGTAAATATCCGGCGCCTTTACCTTCACTTCATTCCGGCAGGTGCGGCAATCTACTTTTACCGGAAATTCAGCCTGGCCCGGTCTGGCCCGCAAATCAAACTCTATAACACTCTGTTTTTTTTCATGGCTTAAACTAAGCTCGACCTGGCCGGTGCCGGTTATAACTATACGGCCTTCCCATATCCCATGCGCAAAACCCGAGAGTTCTTTCGGGAATACCAGACCGTCCGTTACGCTCATCCGGGGTTTTTCTTTATAATCTTTCACCGGATTTTGATCGGCATCCCTGGCTTCCACGCGCAGATCAAATTCCTCGCCGCTGAACTTTTCATCAGCAGAACAGGTTATATGGAAATGATCAAAGCCCTCGATAATCTGGGCTTCCGCTTTCCAGACTTTTAGATCCGACTCATCCTTTATAAATTCCATCAGATGGTTCAGCCCAATGGCTTCGAACACCTTCATGATTTTCTGGGAGATATTGCAGATTTTCATATCTCCGCCCGGCTTCTCCCGGAATTTCTGGATCATACCGACAAATATACCGACGCCGGCTGAACTCACATAATTAACATTAGTCATATCCACCAAAAGTCGGTAATGATGTTCCTCCAACAAGGTTTCCAGTTCCTTTTCAAATATCGCGGCCGTGTCGGAGTCAATTACTCCTGTAATCCGAAGAATCGTAACCTTGGGAAGCAATTTGTTTCTCTGGCAAGACATTTCAATGGCTTGTCTCATGATCAGCTCATCTCCTTTTCAGATTCTCTATTTTGTTGGAAAGTTTTTCCACGGTTTTTTTATCACCCAAAGCCTTGGCGCTCTCGATATGCGTAAGGTCGATAAATTCCGGAATATTTTCTGCCGCCAGATCAGCAGCGGCTTTCGATCCCGTCGCAGAAGCGATATAGCCCGCTATTGCGCGGGCCATATCGAGTAATTGTGCGGCCTGGCTTTCTTCCGGACGCGAATTCCCGTCTTTATCTGTCTGTATTTTTTTTAAATAAGTCAAGCATTCAGCGCTTTGTTCTGCAAAAACGCAGGTTTCCAGTCTATTTTTAAAACCAACCCCGGCATTATCTTCCAAATACTTGTATTTTTCGAGGTAATCATTAATTACCGATATTTGCAGGACTTTAAGGACTATTTCCGCTTCTCCGCCGATACTCTGATTTTCAATAATAATTTGATTGCCGTCATTTTTATGTTTTTTATTATAAACCCCTATTTTATTTACATATTCCGCAAACCAGTTTTCTCTAACCGGGATTAATTTCTCACCAATCTCCATGGATATCGGATTTACCTGTCTTACTGTTTTCCTTTCATCTATAGGAGCGGGAATCCGGGGCTCTTTCTTCTTGACTTTATCCGTCTTGGCTTTCGACACTTCGACGTGTCCCTTTTTTACTGTTTTGGCTTTAGCCTGCTCAATATGTTCCGTCCTGGCTTGCGCAGCTTTGGCTTGCTCTGCCCTGGCTTGCTCTGCCCTGGCTTGCTCTGCCCTGGCTTGCTCTGCCCTGGCTTGCTC
>CBDUZI010000003.1:0-63179 GCA_965371665.1 uncultured bacterium | reverse complement strand
TGAAATAATGCCTGAGAATATTTTTTCCCAAACATAGTTATGGGTAATAGAAAGCTTTTGTAAAGGGGCAGGGGGATTTAATCAATAAAACGCCCGCTTTCATATGCAAAATCCCCCTCAATCCCCCTTTTTCAAAGGGGGAAGAGTGCTCAAAATTCACTTTTGTGCCTAAGTCCGACAGGCTCCTAGTCATCGGTTACAGAGAGATAACATCCCTTCTTGAGTTGCCCTAGGGCAAACATTCACTCTGAAAATAAAAAAAGCAAAATATCAGCAATATTCCACCTGGTTTTCTGTCTAATCCAGTATGCCTGCTTACCAATATATCCAGCGCCCTCTCATTCCTTTGGCAATAGCGGCTTTTGGGGGATGCCTGTTTGGACAGTATCTAAGTGAAGGCTCTTCCTGGATTTGGTTCGGCCTGGCATTGCTTGCGGCCCTGGCCGCCCGTTGGCGGCACTATACTTCACAGGCCTTTCCGTTTTTGCTGGGTGCCGGTTTTTGCCTTTATGCCGGGCTGGCCATACAAGCGGGATATATTTCGCCTGATGATATTTCACGCTGGGTTCCCCGGAGGGATATTGTCCTACAAGGAAGACTCTGCGGCCTGACTCAGCCGGCGCGAATGGGCCGGTACTGGACCGGCGTGCTGCTATGTGATGAGGCCAAGTGGCAGGGCCAAAAATATCATGTCTCAGGCCGGGTGCGTTTTTCCATGCCGGGTCAGGCCAAAGCCTGGAATCCCGGCGATCGTATAAGAGTGAGGGGCTGGCTGCAGGGAGTAGATGCTCCGGTGAATCCGGGAGAGTTTGATTACGCCGCTTTTCTGGCCCGTTGCGGCATTCGCGCCCGCCTAAAGGGGATGCAATCCGGGGACGCGGTTCGCGTCCGCCCGGCCGGGATGTTTTCTCCCGGATGGACAGCCGGGAAACTGCATCGTGTTTTAGTGGAAGGTATAAGACGCAGCATACCACCGGATGCCAGAGGCCTGGTTAGAGCGCTGGTGGCGGGTGACCGTTCCGGGCTTTCCGGGCTGGAGCGCGAACATATGGCGGCCTCGGGCCTGGCGCACATATTGGCGATTTCCGGGCTGCATGTCGGTATAGTATTCGGGGCTTTGTGCGGATTACTCAGAGTATTCCGGGCGCCAAAAAGTTTTTCCCTAATAGCCGGGGTTATAGGAATAGCTTTATTGGCACTGGCTACCGGCGGTAAAGCACCGGTGATTCGCGCTGTTGTCATGATTGCCTGCATGGTACTGAGCGGATTAGCCGACCGCCGGGGTGATCCGGGATCGGGTCTGGCCCTGGCCGGGCTGGTTCTTCTGGCCAACAATCCCATGGCATGCCAGGATGCGGGATTTCAGCTCTCTTTTTCCGCCACAGCCTCCATACTGGCCATATTGCCTTTAATCCAACAGACAGAAAAAATGCCTCAGCTTATTCGTTGGCCGCTGAGTTCCATTATTATTTCGGGAGCAGCCGGGCTGGGAACCGCGCCCTTGACTATTTATCATTTTTACAGCCTGGTTCCGGTATCCCTGCTTGCGAATTTGATAGCTATTCCGCTGCTAAGCGCCGCAGTAGTTAATGGATTGCTGGCCGCCTTGCTGGCGTGGATCTGGCCGGGAGGAGCGGAGGCAGCCGGCTGGCTGGCCGGCTGGGCTGTTCGGGGATTAATCGGCGCGGCGCAGATAGCCGGGAGATTGCCGGGAGGGAGGATATTTTTTTGGCCCGGGGCCGGCTGGTGGACCTTGAGTCTCTACATTGCGGCGGCTTTATTTACGAGGAATCTTTATCAAATTATTTTTTTAAAAAAGGTTCCCGGAGATTCCCCGGCTTTGCCTCGGAATGACAAGGTTACTAAAATTGATTTAAAAGAGTATTGTGGCATAGCTTATTCAGTGGCCGGGGGGAGGTTTATGGGAGGCCTTTTACTCATAATGATTTTAATACTGGTCTACCCGCTTTTCAGGCCGCCTGGTCCCAGGCCGGGGGAAACCCGGGTAACATTTCTTTCCCTGGGAATCGGGGAGTCCGCATTAATTGAGAATGGGCAGGGAGCCAGAATACTGATCGATACCGGCACGGAACAGGAATTTTTATGGCGGGTTAAACCGTATTTGGCCGGCCGGGGCATTAATCGTTTGGACGCATTACTGTTATCGCATACGGACGCGGATCATGCCGGCGGAGCAGTGGCTGCTTTGGACTTTTTTAGTATCCCAAAATTGATCAGCGCCGGGTTGGGATCTTCAGCCCGGCCGCAGGTCAGAGCCATAGAACAGGCAATCAGGCGCCGTGATGTCTCGCATTTGATCTTAAGAAGAGGAGAGTGCCTGAAAATATTCCCGGGCATGGAGATGGAAAGTATCTGGCCTCCTCGTGGAGGCGCGGCCGGGGATAATAAACACTGCCTGGTAGTATGGATAAAATCTCCGGCCGGCCGGCTGCTTTTTACCGGTGATAGTCCGGATAAAATAGAAGCTCAGTGGTGCTTGGATAAAACTTGCGACGTGCTGAAAGCCGGACACCATGGCGCGCAGGATTCCAGTTCATGTGGATTATTGGCTCAAGTCCAACCGCGAGTTGCAGTAGTGACGCCGGGTAACCGCAATCCCTTTGGATTGCCTGACCAGGAAACATTAGCTCGCCTGAAGGATTTTTCCGGAAGTGTGCTGAATACCAAAAGCCAGGGGGCGGTGGAAGTGACTCTCCGGTTGGGCAATATTTCCTGGCAAACATGGAAATAAACGGGGAGGGGCGTTTTCAATTACTGGAAAGCTGAAAGGTGCTTCCTACGGGTGGGGGCTACGCATGCGTCGCCCCTACAGTAACCGGTAAGGCCATAATAAACAACTAATTACGATCTATTTAAAATAGAAAAAAGACAATACAAATGATGCAAAATGCCACAAATACTATTATAATAATATAATATATACACAATATGGCACTTTGTCTTGATTTTGTAGTGCGTCTATGATAAACTAAATAATATTAACTCTTTTGGAAAAAAGTAAATATGAAAGGCAGATGATGAAAAGATGATTAATCTTTTAAATGGCAATTGGCCAAAATATTGCAAAATAATAATTTCTCTCTTTTTGTTTGTTTTAATTTCTGGAGTCATCCAGGCCCAAGATATATTGAAGGAGGAGGCGGAAATGAGTGAATATAGTAATTTAACCGTAACCGCCGCAAGTTATACAGAAATAGAGGATATGGATCAGGGAGAAAAATATAAGTATCTTAGGATATGGGAGTGTACGGATAGAACCCAAGCGCCGGAACGTCGGCCGGGCTGGAAATATGTAGAATCAAATAAAAAGAAAGTGTCAAAAGAGTACAGGGAGGAATAACTAAATTGCCATGCCTAAGGCAAGTCCAAATTTGAAAGGCCCTTCGACATGCTCGCCTCCGGTGTTTTCGAAGGTCCATCCGTCCTGGAAAAGATTTTCAAAGTATGGATTTGCTGTTGCGGTACCATAATCTGAAAATATCCTTATCGCAAACTCATCAAACACGAAATCTATGCCAACCTGAAAAGAGGGTGAAAAAGAAATATCTGAAGAAATCTCGCTATATTTCTTGCCTAGTTCCCTGTTGCCTATGGTTGCTTGCCATCTATAAATGCCTAAGGAAGCGCCTATCCAGGGTTGGAAAGTTCCTTTCGATGCGAAATACTTTCCTCCCAGCTTCATCGTCGTGGTATCCATATAATATGTTGTGTCCATCGAGAAAGGTCCAATTAGGGCGTCATTATATCCGCTTTGTTCCCACACCCAAGCTCCCACGCCATACCCATTTTCTTTGGCTAAAAGCTTTTCCCACCGGTTTATACTGCCGTCAAAACACACTGCCAGGGAATCAGTCAGCTTATATTCTATACCGAAGCCGGCTCCCCACGCGAAGTCATACGGCTGAGCACCAATCATATATGCTGAACCAGGAACATAAGTTCCTTCCAGGGGCTTACAGGGCAGATTGGTTACTAGTCCGGAATGAAGAGCTCCAAAAACAAACAGCATCGTCTTTTTAGATTGAGCAGTGGAAGTATTTGTATCTAAATCTTCTTGGCTTTTTATGCTCCCTGCATCTGCTATATCTTTGGCTAAGGCCACTGAGACCATCGAAACTAAAATGCAAAGTATGAGTAAAAGTTTGCCCATCTTTCCCCCCTGTGAATTGTTTATATATTACTTTAAAACTATCTAATCCATTATTAGGATCGGTTGAATTGCGTAAAAAGTAAGTTCTTAAAACATTCTTGTGATTCCGGCCTGTCCTGGATGGTTTAGTGCAGGGCTGAAAGCATGCCGGAATCCAGGCTTCATGCAACCAAACGGAGGATGGGATAAGGGGGCTTTTAATTTTTTCCAAAACGGCCAATAAAATATCCCAGCAAACTTCCTATAACCAGATTCGTAAATATCATGGGAATCATTTCTTTCGGCGCGCTTGCGCCGACTACGATTATCATGGGAACAGCTATCAGAAAGAAAATCACTATTCCTTTTAAAGTATGGCTAAGTTTTAAATTTGATGTCGCTATGAGAAAGCCCCCGATTACACACATAACAAATGCCGACAAAAGAGTATCCCAAGTCATTTTTATAATTAACATGGGTATTATGTCAACTATGCCGAAAATAGCCCCGAAAATAATCCCTGCCTCAATTTTCTTGAGTTTTCTCATTATTTATGCCTTCTGGTTATTTTCTGAAATATCTGGATATTTCCTTCCTGCAGCCAAAATTGTATCATACCGAGCCTAAGCTTTCCTGGATTTTTTCAAGACCGGAGATTTCAGAGGGCGGAATTTCCTGAAAATCAAGGGCTCGGAGGAATCTTTTTTAAGAATCCTTTTTAAGAGTGTTTTTACGTTGATGCTGATAGCCAGGAAACAGGGAATAATGAACAAGGTGATTCCGGTGGCAAATATCAGACCCCAGGCGAAGACCAGGGCCATGGGTTTGATCATGGGATCATCCCCCCCGAACCAGCCATAAGCCAGAGGAAAAAGTCCGACCGAGGTGGTTACAGTGGTAAGTATGACCGGTCTTAAACGGGTTTTAGCTCCCTCAATAATCGCTTTTTCGATTTTTACTCCCTGCTTGCGAAGATTGTTGATAAATGAAACCATGATTAGCGAATCATTGACCACTACTCCGGTCAGGCCGATGAATCCCATGAAGGCCATAAAGGAGATGGGCATGCCGTGAAAGATCAGGGTCAGCATTACGCCGATGAAACCAAAAGGAATGGCCAGCATGATAATGACCGGCTGGCCCAGGGAATTGAACAAAGTGGCCAGAATAATGAAAATCAGGAACAGGGCCACGGCAAAGGCTTTTCCCAGGTCGGTAAAGGCTTCCACCATTTCCTTTTGTTCGCCGCCGGTCTCGAATTTAAAACGAGGGAATTTTTTACGAAAGTCCTTTAACAGGGGCTTGATTTTCTGATTAACGGCATTGACGTTGGTCTTGGTTTTATCAATCGTACCCAGGACGGATAAACTCTTCTTGCCGTTTTTATGCTTCAGTTCGGAATAAGCAATGCCCTTTTCCACGCGCACAATTTCCTTTAATAAAATCCGGTTCCCCATATTGTTCGGCACTCTCAGGAGGAGCAGGTCAGAGATGCTGGTTATATTGTTTTCATTCACCCGGACCATTACATCAATATCTTCCCCCAGCTTCTTAATGGTTTTTAATTTAATGCCCGCAATGGCCGCCCGCAGCAGGGTGCTGGCCTGGGTTAAATTAACTCCGGCCAGGGTGGCCTTGGCTTCATCTACGATCAGCCTAAGCTCTTTTTTGCCTTCTTCAAAATCAGTATACAGCTCCTGGACGGGCTTGATGGATTCGGCCGGGGATGACCGGGAGAATAAACCGGGTTTCTTGGCCGGGAGGGTGATTTCCCTGATCTGATCCATTAATTCACTGGATACGCTTTGCAGTTCAACATAACTGGCGCCGGAAAGTACGATATCAATCGCCGCTCCGGAGGACGGCCCGCCTTTAACCAGGTCGATTTTAAGCTCCTGGATGCCTGCGGGTTTTCCAATCCATTCGCGCAGTTGGGATACAATTTTATTGGCATCCGTGGTCTGGCGCTCATCCTCAATATGCAGCACTACCCGGATCTGGGCCAGGTTGGGAGCGAATTTGGGCGGGCCATGCTGGCCATCCTGCATGCCCACGTAGGAATTAACCGCTTCCAGATCCTGGTCGGATAATTGCAAGATCTTTTTTTCAATTTTTTTGACCACGGCTTCAGTATCGTCCAGAGAATAATCCTTAATGGTTTTTAGCGTTACCGTGATCTCGGATATTTGGGCCTCGGAAAAGACCAGGCCGTTTCTCCACTCCAGCGCTGCGCTCGCAACCAGCAGGACCAGGATCATGAGAGCGAAAATCAGCTTGCGGTGCAGAACCCAATTAAGCGCTTGCCCATATTTATTGCGTAAAATGGAGAACCAGTGTTCCTGCACCCCCTCGGAGATTAGATGTTTTTTGGGTTTTACGAAGTCAGCCAGGTGCGAGGGCAGAATGAGAAAGCATTCAATCAGGGAGGCCAGCAGAGCGATGATAACTACCTTGGGAATGCTGGATAAAAATTCACCCATCATGCCGCCTACCATTAATAAGGGCAGAAAGGCGGCAATGGTAGTGGATACCGAGGCGATTACCGGCATAATCATTTCACTGGCGCCGGCAATCGCGGCGTCAAAAGGTTTGGCGCCGTGTTCCAAATGACGGTATACATTCTCTCCCACCACAATGGCGTCATCCACCATCATGCCCAGGACCATGATAAAGCCGAAAATAGATATCATATTGAAAGAGAGGCCTACGGATTTGGTGATGAAAAAGGCCATGGTGAAGGCCACGGGCAGACCGATGGCGGTTGCCAGGGCGACCGAGGGGCGGAGGAGCAATAGCAGCATGAACACGACCAGGAGAGCGCCGAAAGCGCCGTTGGAATAAAGGACCTTAAGCCGGTTGTTTAAATAAACCGAGGTATCGTCCGAGAAAGCGATTTGAATATCCGGCGGGAATTCTTTTTTTAGTTCGGCCGCGATCCGGCGCACTTCCCGGGTGATTTTTATACTATCATAGCCGCGGTGCTTCATGACCTGCAGCATAACGGCGCGCTTTCCCTGGGAGCGCATGTAAAGCTCCTCGTCCTTGAACCCATCGCTGACCCGTGCCACATCCCGGACCTGGACATGGTGGCCTGCTTCATTGGAGCGGATAATAACATTTTTAACGTCCCGGGCATTGTCCATGGGAGAAAGAAAGCGTAAGGAATATTCTTTCTGGCCGAAGACTTTATTACCGGCCGGCATGGAAATATCCCGGTCCTGGAGCACACTAATAAAGTTAAAAAGCGTTAAACCGTATTTTTCCAGCCGGTCCTTGTCCACGTCGATCCAGATGGCTCTGTCATAATATCCCCATTTTTCCCCCTGGCCCACGCCCTCGATGCGGGATATCTCTTCTTCCAGGATTTTGGCGGCATCCCGCAGATGCGCGTAGTTTTCCCCGCCGGAGAGCGAGACATTAATCAAAGGAAATATATCCGAGGAGATCTCAAAAATCTCGGGATTCTCGGCTTCCTGGGGCAGATCCTTGAGTTTTTCCACCTCGGCCTTGATATCATCGACTACCTTATCAATATCTTCGACGTTGGGCTCGAGTTCCACACCGATCATGGAAAGCCCCTCGCTGGACCAGGAGGAGATCTCCTTGATGTCCGTGATATCCTCAATGGCATTTTCTATGGGAATGGTGATGAGTTTCTCGATTTCTTCGGGGCCGGCCTGGCTGTAGACCGTATAGATGACGACGTAGCCCAATTGAATTTGTGGAAAAACCTCTTTGGCGCTGTTATAAAAAGTCAGGCCGCCGGCTACCATGACAAATACTGCCAACAGATTGACAAAAATGCTTTTCTGCGCGAAATAACGTATCAAACCCATGCTTTTACTCCTTTACCAAGCTAGTATAATATTGGTCGTATTGGCCGGTGAGGTTATTCCAGGTATTTACAGCCTTGTGGTATTCGAAAAAGGCCTGGTTTTCCTTAAACTGAGCGCCATGATAATCCCCATGTGCCATTAAGAGCTCCCGGGTCGAGATTCTTCCCTGGGAGAAATGCTTATTCTGGATTTCGAGATATTGCTCCAGGAGTTCGCGGCTGGATTTTTTCAATTCGTAATTCTGCCGGGCGGATAATAAGCTTCGATGCGCATGGCGAATCCGAACTCTGGTGGTTTTTTCCAGAAAAGCCAGCTGTTCTTCAGCCTTGGCCAATTCCTCGCCTTTTATAGCGATATCCCCGGAGCTGTTGCGGTCGGGAAGATACAGGGTGAAATTCAGACCTACGGCAAAAGCCGGGTAGTCATTCGAAAATAGTTTATCATGGCCGCTGCTGAAACTTTCATCCAGGCCGCTGAGCCCGTAATTGCCAAATAAGTTTAAAGCCGGCCAGGCGGCGTTGTCCGCGATCCGTTTACTTAATTTAGCGATTTCCAGGCCTAATTGAGAGATGATCACGGCTGGCTGGACTTTAATCAGAGAGGTCTCCAGTTCCGGCGACAATTCGCGCGGGAATACAATTTCCGGAATGTTTTTTTCTATAATTAGAGACAAGGTCTCCCATTGCGCGGCAGGAAAACCGGCTAACTGGAAAAAGTTTTCCTGGGCCGCTTTTACCTGGTTTTTCGCGGGCGTGATTTCCGCCCGGGCATTCAAAAGCGAGGCCTTGGTCTGAAGCACATCCTTTTTTTCCCGCATGCCGATCTGCTTGAGTTTGAGAGTTTGGCGGTAAAAAGCTTCCGCGTCTTTCAAGTTTTCTTTCTGAATGTCTAAAACCGTCTCAGCCAGGGTTACGGAAAAGTAAGCGTTCTTTAATCCCGCGACCTGTTCGAGGACCGTGTTTTTTAATTGTTCGCGGGATAACCGGATTGTGTGCTCGCCGATCTGAATAGCAACTTGATCCGGCCGTCCCAGCAAATCCTTGAGCAGGGGCTGGGAAAATCCCAGGGACCAGGCCGGTTGATAAGCGGGATTCACGCCGGAAGTGAACATAGAGAGGTCCATTCCCGGCAAGCCCGGGTCAGCCCCGATTTCCGGATAGAGGAGATTAGTCCGGGAAGAATTGTAATCCAGGGTTAAGCGTCCGCCGGTAAATATTTTTTCGGATAAAGAGAATTTGTACGAAAGAACCTCGGTTTCCTCAGGAGCGAGAGCGGAGGCAGGCGCGGTCCTGGATTCTGAATAAGTGAGATTGCCGTCCAGCTGGAGATCAAACATTCCATAGGTTTTCTCCACCAAGGCCTGGGATTTATTAAGGTCGGATACGGCCTGTTTAATGCTGGAATTATTTGTAAGGGCGTGGCTCAAAGCGGCCTTGAAGGTAATAGAGTCAGCCTGGGAAAAAACAGGACAGAAACCTAGGCTGAGACCGGCTAGGGTGATGGCAACCATAGGTATTCTGGCAGTCAGAAAACAGCAGTTTTTTGGGAACGCGATTTTGCTCATGTTGTCCTCCTGAAACTTGGGCAGGGGCAAGGCATGAATTGCTCCTGAAATTTCTTAATTTATTTATATAACAGATAAATAAAATTTAGTCGAGAAAGAAAGCGCGAGGTTACTATTTGTTACATAAACCACGATCAGAGAAAGCGAGATGAAAAAACGAACAATTATATAAACTTGTGCATCATATCATTGAAGAGAAAGTGAAAATTTGCTAGAATCAACCACATGCAAATTGAAAATGTAACGCGTGGGAATATCTTGGCGTCAGAGGTAAGGGAGGCCCGGAGTTTTATGGGGCGGCTGACAGGAGGGCTCCACCATGCCGGCCCCAGGCCGGAACAAGGGCTCTATTTAACCCCCTGCCAGGGAGTGCATTCCTGGGGCTTGCGATTTGCGATTGATGCGGTTTATATTAATAATAGCGGATTTGTTCTGGAGATATATACCTTATTACCAGGGAGAATAGGCCCCTATAAATTACGCTGTTGCGGTGTGCTCGAACTGGCGGCCGGGACCTGCGAGAGACAGGCATGTCAAAAGGGAGATCAGCTGGCGCAGATTAATGGTAAGGGATGGTAAGCATGGCGTGAACAGCCTTATTCCAGTAGTGTGTTTTATAGTAATATTAGTTCTCTCCGGTTGTCATCAAAGAATAACCGGATCATGCGCGGCAGAGCCGGCGCAAAGCTGTTCTCGGATTTGTCCGGCTGACCGGCATGCGGCCGATGCAGTCTTGCCAAAGAATATAAAAACCTCTCCGGATTTTGCCCAAAGAATCGGTGCTGAACTGGAGAAGGCCGAAGAGTATTATTGCCAAAACCAGATAAAAAAAGCGAAGAATATCTGGCAGCAGGTTCTGGCCAGGGAGCCGTCTAATCAGCCGGCGCGGGCCGGCCTGGAACGCCTGGCAGAGGAAGCCTATGTGGGAGACCAGGAAAGCGTTTTTGATAATCTGACCAGGGATCTGTACCATCAGGGTATGCGTGCTTTTCGAAAAAAGGACTGGGCCGGCGCTGAGGCTGGTTTTTCCGAAGCGGCCAAACTTAATCCGGACCAGCCCCAATTGAAGAAATATCTGGAAATGACCCACCGGGCTTTGGCGGGGCGGCAGCGGGAGCAGAAAACCAAGCATTTAATAAGCCTGGCCAGAGAGGCAGAGCTTCAAGACCAGTGGTTTAAAGCGCATAGCCATTGGCGCGATCTTTCCCGCAGGGAGCCGGCGCTGGAAGAAGCGAAAAACGGATTGTTGTGGACCGCGGGCAAGCTGAAAAACTGGGAGAAAAGGGAACTGCGGCGGGCGGAACGGGCTTTAGCGGCAGGACGATTTCACAGCGCTTTAAGTTATTTTAAGAAAATTCTTCACGTTTTTCCCTTGCATAAATCGGCGAACCAAGGCCGCCGCCGCGCATGGGCGGCGGTTAAACAAGAGAAAAAACAGGCTAATTCCCGTTTCGAATCCCGTCGCCGGTTTAAGGCCGGCGCGGCCTTGTATTGCCAGGGCGATTTAACCGGGGCGGTCCGCGAATGGGAAAACACTTTGGCCGAGGATCCCGGAAATACCGAGTGCCGGGAATGGTTGACGCGGGTCCGCCGTGAATTGGCGGAAGAGAAATTATTTAATCGCCGCCGTGCCCAAACCTATTATGCTGACGGGTTGACCGCCTATCAACGGGGGAAAGTGGATGAGGCCTTGACCGCCTGGAAACAGGTTCTGGAGCTTGATCCCGGGCATGAGAAGGCACGGGCGAATATACAGCGTGTGCAGCAGGAAATGCAATAGGCAGTAATCGGATACAGCAGACTATAGAAAGGCAAACCATACTTATGAAGGCACGGCATATTTTACCTGAACGCCTGGATTGCTTTCTTTTTGAACACCATTCCTCGGAAGTTAATTACGGCGGCCGAATGAAATTTCATCAAGCGGCTTTTCCGCCCCCCAAGCAGGGGGAGGGAGGGATTGAGAAACTGGTATTACAGGCGGTGGAGCGGTTTTCAGAAATGCTGCAGGAAGCCGGAACGAAAGCCGATATGGTGTTTACAATACCGGATTCGGAACTGGCGGATATCTTTTTCGACCAATGGTGTGAAACTCCCCGCCTGAAAGTGCAAAGCTTTCAGCACTGGGTGAACCATGAACTGGCGGCCGTGGCCGAAGCCTTCCGCGGTCTGCGTTTAAATGCAATAACTCAGGAGCACGCTTCCGGTATTTCCCGGCTTAATTATTTAGTGTTGCTGGCCTTGTCTACTCTGATAGCAGAGATCATTTCGGAACATTTTGAAAAAAATATCGAGAGTTTAGGCCGGTTGGCCACTACTGCGCGTCTGACTCTGGGACGTTCCCTGGTACTGGTTTTCAAACAAGTCGAGAAGAGCGACGAACTTCGGAGTTGGCGCGCGGAAAAACTGGGAAATCCGGAAATGGATGAGGGCTGCCAACGTCTGCTAAATCCCTTCATCTGGGGATTTATAGATGCGGCGGATGCCGGATTGTTGGAAGAAAGCTTGTTGGGACCGAATCCTTACCAAATTTCTCAACCCCTGCGCAACCAGTTGATGACCCTGCTGGGCCAACTGGTATTTAAAAGCAAAAAAATCGAGGCTAAGAACCTTAAACGCTCCTTGGCCGAGCCTGCTACTTTAAACTGGATTTGGCAGCAGCGCAAGGAACGCCGGCGTTTGCTGAAATCCGTTCGCCGCCAAAGCGAGCTTCGCACTAAACTGATTTTTGAAAACGCCCGGGTACGGCTGCGGAGCAGCCTGCGCGAATACCTGCGCTCATCCCTGGATGCCGGCGAGATCATATCTTTTGTGGCCAACGAGAGACAGATGGGGGAATTGCTCATAAAGTCTTCGGCGCGGAGGCGGTTTCTAAAGATACTGCGCGGAAAACATTCCCCGGAAGTGGACAAGGTGCGCACCCGCCTAAGAGAAGGGGTGAAGCAAGTTAACCGAAGCCGAAGGACTTTTTGGGCCCCGCTTCGGAAGCGGGAATTGCTGATGGAGATAGACAAGACCCTCCAGCGTATCAGCACATATCTTGCCCTGGCGGAAGATTTTCGTCTGTTGCGTTCCCATTACGGACGGGATACCAACCAAGTCCTGGATTGGCAGGGACTCCGGCTATGGCGCAGCTATGATTTGATATTGGAAAAACAGGAGCAGGGCGCTAAAAACCGTTGGGTTTATAAATCGATCTGGAACCCGCAGCAAGTCAAGGTGGAAAACTACTTTGTGGAAGGCAATCTCTTTATCTGCCGGGCGGAAGGCGAGATTTATCCCCTGACGGATCAGCGGAGAGATCATGTGATTTTTATGTTTGCCGATCTGCGCAATTCGACGGAAACCACGATGAAACTGACCAAGGATACCGCCTCTTACTTAGCGCCATATCTTACGGCGGTTAACACCGCAGCTTTGTCTTGTCATGGCCAACGAATTTATTTTGCCGGCGACGGCTATGCCGCATACTATATGCGGGCCGTGAACGCAATTCGTGCCGCTTATCTGGTAGCCTTCCGTTTTAACAAGCTTAGAGTTGTATCCCGGGAGGGGCATGTACGTAAGGCTAAAGAGATTTATCAATCCACCGCCGAGCTGGGAGTGAATCCGCGGCAGCCAAAAAAGATCAGGCAAGCGCTGTCCGGCCTGGTGAAAAGCAGGATAAAACCGGAAGTGCTGGAATTCTTAACGCAGTTGTCCCAGTCCGATGCGGAGGTAATATCAGAGACCGTTCTGCGTAATATTTTATCCAAGGTTGCCTTGGGATTTTCAATGCCGCGGGTGGATATCGGGATAGCATTAACTAACGGGGAGCTATTTTATGCCCTGGTGGGCGAGGATCACGAAGATAAAATACCCATAGTGATCTCGCCTTGCTTGACACAGGCGGCTCGTCTTTCTGGGTCCTCGGACCTGGTAAAAAATTATCTTGAAACCCACTTTTCCCCGCCATTTCCCTTTAATGCATATACCTGGGATCAAAAGCTATACAACCGCGGTATAGTTATTACCCAGGAATTATTTGAACGGATTCAGCAGGAAGTCGAGGTGAAATCGCTTTCTTCCGGGGAATCCAATTTCAAGGATGAGACTTTGTTTTTTTACTATGATATGCAGTTGAAAAAAAAGATAATTCTAAGAGAGATGGCTGAACCGGTTTTGTTGAAAGGGATTGAACAACCTTGCCGGATTTACGAAGTCGCTCTTCCGGGATCACCCCTGGATAAACACTACGGTTCTCCGGAATAAAAATGCGGCAAGTTATTTCCGCTTCCCGACGTACGGATCTACCCCGCTGTTTTCCGGAAACTCTGGCGGCCTGGCTGCGAGCGGGTCAGGTTAAGGTACAAAATCCCTTTAACGGCCGGGAAAGACTGGTCGAGCTTAAGCCGGCATTCGTACATACCTTGGTACTATGGTCTAAGGACTATTCTCCACTCTTGGAGAATGCCGGAGGATTGCGTGAGCAGTTGGGACACTATAATCAGGTTTTTTTTCATTTTACCATAACCGGGTTGGGCGGCACTTTGCTGGAACCCGGGATCATACCCTGGGAAAAAGCGGTATATCAATTCCGGAAATTAATCGAATTGGCCGGAGATCCCGGACGCGTAAACTGGCGTTTTGATCCAATTGTATTTTGGCGGGAGGGCGGCGATATTCAGAGCAACCTGGCGGCCTTTAAACGAATTTGCACCGTTGCATCTCAAGCCGGCTTGAGACGAGTGACAGTCTCGCTATGTCAGTGGTATCGGAAGTCGCTTCGCCGGGCGCGCCAATATAAGTTAAATTGGATCAAGCCCAGAGCGTTCCGTATACGGGCAATAGCCGACTGGCTTCAGGAACAGGCGAAAAAACACGGAATAGAAGTTAGGTCTTGTTGTACTTCTGAGTTTATACCCCATGGCATAAAGCCGGCCCAATGCATAGATGGTGAATTGCTGACGGAATTGCATCCTCAAAAAGAAATAGCAGCTTTAAAAAAAGATTCCGGACAGCGTCCGGATTGTGGATGTACTTTATCTGTGGATATTGGGTCATATCAAATGGCCTGTCCCCAAGGATGCGTGTATTGCTATGCCAATCCGAAATAAAACTTATAAACCGCGTTTGGCAATCTCTATGGGAGATCCGGCCGGCATAGGGCCTGAGGTTATTATAAAAGCACTACAGGATAATAAAATCGCCAAGAGAATTCGGCCTTTAGTCGTGGGTGATCCTGAGGTGATGCGCCGGGCGGCTGAAATTTGCCGCTCTAAAATTCGGATTTTTCCGGTCAAGGAAATATCCGAGGTTCAGTTCAGACCGGAAATTTTACCCGTTTGGCCTATTGCTCTCTCCTTTTCCAGGGAGAGGGATAGCAGAATTAGACCGGGAAGATGGACTCCATATACCGGCCGGATATCGTATGCTGCGGTTGAACGCGCTGTGAAGTTTGTCTTAAACCAGGAAGCGGATGCCGTAGTAACAGCGCCGATTTGCAAGCAAGCCTGGCGTGCCGCCGGAGTAATTTTTTCCGGGCACACCGAGTTTCTCGGGCGGTTAACCAAAACCAGGGATTTTGCCATGATGTTTGTGGATGGGAAGTTCAGGCTCGTACTAGTCACTATTCATGAGCCCTTAGCCCGGGTGCCGAAATTAATCACTCGGAAGAGAATTTATAAAATAGTAAATATTGCCGCCAAGGAGCTTCAGGAGAGTTTCAATATTAGACGGCCGCGTATTGCAGTGGCAGGACTGAATCCGCATGCCGGAGAGGCCGGTATTTTCGGCCGGGAAGAAATCCGGGAGATTATTCCTGCGATCCGGGATTTATCCCATAATAAAAGGATTAAAGTCACCGGGCCGTACTCTCCGGATACTTTGTTTAATAATGATATAACGAGGTCTTTTGATCTGATAGTATGTATGTATCATGACCAGGGGCTTATTCCTTTTAAAATGGAGGCGATTCACCGGGGAGTTAACCTAACCGCCGGACTTCCAATTATTCGTACCTCTCCTGATCATGGCACAGCTTTTGATCTGGCCGGCAAAGGTCAGGCCCATGCTGGTTCCATGTCAGCCGCCTTGTCGCTGGCAGCTGATATGATCGTAAATTCGCGTCAAAAAGGATAATCCAGTATGCCAAAATCACGATTGGGCCAGCATTTCCTGGTTGACCTCTCATTCTTGGGTCCGATTATTAATAGTGCTGAATTAAGCCGGGAGGATGCTGTCATAGAAGTTGGTCCGGGCAAGGGGGTTTTAACCAAGGCGCTGCTGGCTCATGCCGGAAAGGTTTTGGCTTTGGAATTGGACGAGCGCCTGGCAAATCGCCTGCATGAAAAACTTGGGCATAATCAAAATCTGGAGATTCGCCACCAAGACGCCCGCCGAGTGGATTGGGAGGCATTGAATTTGGAATTACGCCAAAAGGGGTATAAAAAAGTAAAAATGATATCCAACCTGCCTTATTATTTAGCTACCCAAATGGTTATCCATTTATTAGCCGCCCCAGACGGTTGTGAAAGAATAGTGGTTATGGTACAGGAAGAAGTAGCGCGCCGCATGTGCGCCCAGCCAGGCGGGAAGGATTATTCCGCTTATTCTATTGCAGTACAGTATTACGGCGAGCCGTCATTTATAGAAAAAGTTCCGGCCTCCGCGTTCCAGCCGCCGCCCCGGGTCAGTTCAGCCATAGTCCGTTTAGATCGCCGGCCCACTCCGCTAATAGAACTCTCTAATCCGGAGTATTTTTTTATTCTTGTCCATGCCATGTTCACGCATCGCCGGAAAACCCTGCGCAAATGTTTACAAGGTATATCCGGAATGCCGGAGCTTTCAGCCTGGGAGGAGGCGCTTGATCGGGCCGGCATTGATATCAAGCGCCGGCCCGAGACGCTTGATATGGGGGAGATTGCCAGGATAGTGACAGCCCTGGGAAAGTAGGGGCTATAAAAACTATTTAATCTTGCCTCGATGTTAATATGAGCGTAAACTAGCATTCCGTTAGGGTAGTGTCGCCAATGAGCGTTTTCGTGTTATTTCGCTCAGTATGTCATTCCGAGGCTCTGCCGAGGAATCTCATAGACCACTTGTTAAGCAAGCGTTTTCTTGGAGATCCCTCGTTTCACTCGGGATGACAAACTTAAGGAAATCGAATTAAAGGGGGAAATCAATAGTAATGGCTATTAAAATAATAGATTATAAGGACCTATCAAAAGCTGAAAATATAGCAATAGGAGTTGCGGAGGATAGTTCGGCCCGAAGCGGGGGGCTTCCGCCTGTGTTGAATGCTGAAATCAAACGTTTGCGCCGAATAGGGGATGTAAAAGGAAAAAAAGATGAATTGCACGTAGTTTATCCGGCGGGAAAAGGTCCGCGCCGATTGATTCTTTGCGGCCTGGGGAAAAGCCGGGATATGGATATTGAAAAAGTCCGCAAAGCCATAGGCCGGGCAGTAAAGAAATGCCTGGAAATTAAACAGTGGAACTTGGCAGTGGCCATGGATTCTTTTGCCCTCGGAAGCGTGAAAATCGGTAATGCGTCGCAGGCAGCCGCCCTGGCCGGGACTCTGGCCGCATATCAATATCGTGAATATAAGCCGGCTCGCAAAGCTGAAGAAAAAATATTGCCTTTTAAGTTATACCTGGCCTTGCGGGAGAAGGCTGCAAATATCAAACAGATCAAACAGGGAGAAATTATTGCCGAGGGAGCTAATTTCGCCCGAACTTTGGGAAATCGTCCGGGGAACCGGCTCTTTCCTCAGGCTTTAGCCCGGGAAGCTATAAGATTGGGACGGAAATATCCCAAAGTTACGGTCCGCGTCAAGCAAAAACCGGAATTAAGCAAGCAGGGTTTTGGAGCGCTCTTGGGAGTCGGTTCAGGCAGTAGCAATCCACCGGTATTGATAGAGTGCATTTATAGGGGAGGAAAAACCGGACAAGCGCCGGTTGGGCTGGTTGGCAAAGGTATTACATTTGATTCCGGCGGAATATCCATCAAACCGTCGGCCAAAATGGACGAAATGCGTTATGATATGTGCGGCGCTGCAGCAGTATTGGGCATAATCCAGTCAGCGGCAGAGCTCAAATTGCCGTTAAATCTGGCGGGGATTATTCCGGCGGCGGAGAATCTTCCTTCTGCCACGGCTTATCGGCCGGGAGACATTCTGACCAGTTTATCGGGCCAGACCATAGAAGTGCTTAATACCGATGCAGAGGGAAGACTGATTCTGGCAGATGCCCTGACATATATCCAGCGTTTTAAGCCGGATTGTATTATTGACCTGGCTACTCTAACCGGAGCGGTCATCGTGGCTTTGGGGCATGTTGCGGTTGGATTAGTGTCAAATAACGATAAATTGTCAGATGAAATCAAGGCTGCGGCCCGGGATTCAGGAGAAAAGGTATGGCGGTTGCCGCTATGGGATGAATTCCGCGAACTGATAAAAAGCGAGGTTGCGGATGTAGCTAATATCAGCAGCAAATCAGGCGCTGGGACGATCACGGCCGCGGCTTTTTTGGAGAAGTTTATAAATTCAGCGCCCTGGGTTCACTTGGACATTGCGGGCACGGCTTGGGGCGAGGCCGGGGCAATCTATTCCAAGGGGGCCACTGGTTCCGGAGTGCGTTTGATTATGGAGTGGCTGTTGCGGAAGGTGAGTAAATAATCAGGAGGAAGCAAAAATGGTGCTGCCGGATCATATTATTCGCAAATTAGCAAAAGAAAAAGGCATGATTGAACCATGCGCCGAGCCAACTTCGGGCGGCGTAGTATCCTATGGAATATCATCCTATGGATATGATATGCGTCTTACCGATGAGTTTAAAATATATCAACCAGCTATGGAAAAAACCGTGGATCCCAAGTTGGCCCGGCCGGATGATTTCCGGAATTACCAGGGTCCGGTGCTGGAACTTGGGCCGCATACTTTTTGTTTAGGATGCTCATTGGAATACTTTCGCATTCCGCGTAATATTATTACCATTTGCACGGGGAAATCCACTTATGCGCGGTGCGGAGTTCTAGTCAATGTTACGCCTCTGGAGCCGGAATGGGAAGGGCATGTAACTATGCAGATTGTAAACACTACGCCGGCCCCGGTAAAAATTTACGCCCAAGAGGGTATTGCCCAGGTGCTTTTTTTACAGAGTGAGGGACTGCCAAAGGTTTCCTATGCGGATAAGGGGGGCAAGTACCAGGCCAGCCGGGGGATTACCTTGGCCAAGACATGAAGGCGTTAACCATTAAAACGCTGTTTTTCAGTGAGCTGCCCCTTATCAGGGTTTTTCACCGACTTAATTATAGAAAAAACCCTGATTTTATAAAGGGCAAGAACTCAGATGAGGCCGGGGAGTTAAAAGCTAAGGCCTGGGCTAAATATCAAACCATGATTACTCAAATGGTTAAGGAGACCCGGGTAAGGACTTTTTATCTGGAAAAACCTATAGAAATAAAACAACACGAGGTTAAAATAAGCGAATATGGATTTGTCGGCCGATTAGTGCGAGAAAGGTGTGTGGGAGCGGAATCCGTGTTTATTATAGGCGCCTCGGTTCTGCTCGAAGATTTTAATAATATTCAAAAGCTGCAGGATGAAGGGGAGATGGAAAAAGCCGTAGTTTTGGACGCGGTTTTATCAGAAAAAGTAGAATTTGCCCTGGATTTTATAGAAAAAGAAGTAACCGTTGAATTAAACCGAACCGGGAGATATATTGGCCGGCGCTTTTCATGCGGATACAGCGATTTTTCTCTGCAATATCAACATTTTTTTTATAAAATTCTGGAATTTGAAAAATACGGGATAAAAATTAATGATAAAAGTATTCTTTTTCCGGAAAAAACCGTGACAGCTTTGCTGCCGGTTTTCTCCACGGAAGAGAGCAAATGAAGAATAAATTAGATTTAAGTTCAAATAAAAATCTTATTTTACTGGATGGATCAACCGGAACCATGCTGCAAAAAATGGGAATGCCTTCCGGAGGATCGCCTGAGGTTTACTGTCTTGAGCATCCGGAGATTATCAGGGAAATCCAGGCTGGATATCTTGAATCCGGGTCGGAGATCATCTATACGCCGACTTTTGGAGCCAACCGTATTAAACTTCGTGATTATGGGCTTGAAAAACAAGTTGCCGATATTAATCAACGGCTGGCTGAGTTGTCATTGGAAACAGCTCATTCCCAAGGGAGATGGGCAGCGGGAAATGTCGGGCCTACCGGGATTTTTTACCAACCCTACGGAGAGGCGGGCTTGGACCAAGGGCTGGAAATCTTTAGTGAGCAAATCCGAGCCTTGGATTCGGCCGGAGTTGACTTAATAGTAATTGAAACCCAGATCGATATCCAGGAAGCCAGAATAGCTTTAATGGCGGCCAGGCAGGCGGCTTCGCGTCCGGTAATCATTTCCATGACTTTTGATGAAAGTGGAAAAACCTTAACCGGCAGCGATCCCTTGACATGCATGAATATTCTTCAATCCCTGGGAGCCGACGGTTTCGGGTTCAACTGTTCTGCCGGGCCGCAGCAAATGCTGGAAATGGTTAAAAAGATCAATGCCTACGCCAGAATTCCGATCCTGGTAAAACCCAATGCCGGTTTACCCGTGGTGGAAAAAGGTGAAACCCGTTTTTCCATGGGGCCGGAGGAATTTTCCGGATACGGCGAAGCCTTCCGGGAAGCGGGGGTCAGCCTTTTGGGAGGGTGTTGCGGCACAACGCCGGAGCATATCCGGGTACTAAACCAACGGCTAAAGCATAAAACCAGAATTAAAAGGTTTCGGGAAAACAAGCACCTGCTTTTATCCAGTCCCAGAAAAACCATGGTTGTGGCATGCGATCCGGAAAAACCAATTCGCGTAGTAGGAGAGAGAATAAATCCCACCGGCAAGGCGGAGCTTCAAGCTGAATTAAAGGCCGGGAAATTAGATATCCTTAAAACTTACGCCAAAGAGCAGAAAGAAAACGGGGCGGATATTCTGGATGTTAATGTGGGCATGCCGGGTATTAGAGAAAAAGATGTTATGCTCAAGGTAGTTTCTGAATTAGCGGTTTTTTCGGATCTGCCCCTATGTATTGATTCTGATCAGCCGGAAGTAATCGAGGCCGCGGCGCGCTTATATCCGGGCCGGATATTGGTGAATTCCATCTCAGGAGAGGCAAAAAAACTGAACAAACTGCTGCCCGTGATTCGGCAATACGGCGCAGCCTTCATTATACTGCCGCTGGATGGAGACGGTATCGCAGCGGACTGGGAAGGCCGCCAAAAGGTGCTGGAACGGGTTTTGGCCGCCTGCGAGCGGCACGGTATTCCCCGCGAAAATGCCGTAGTGGATGGACTGGTATTGGCGGTTTCCGCCAATCCGGCCGGACCTAATATTACTCTCCGCACTATAAGTTACGCCTCCCGGGAACTGGGCCTTAATACTATCATGGGTCTATCCAATATTTCTTTTGGCCTGCCGGGCCGGGAATTTTTGAACAGCGCGTTTTTAGCCATGGCGGCATCAGCCGGTTTATCCCTGGTGATAGCAAATCCCATGGAACCGTTATTAATGAAAATCAAGCGCAGTTCCGAGGTTTTAATCGGCCGGGATGAGGGCGCTCGTGAATTCATTAATCAATGCACGAGCAAGGGAGCACCAGAGTCTCGGGCAAAGCGCCATAAAATAGAAGCGGAAATTTCCCTGGATAGAGAAATATATGAAAACATTCTCCAGGGAGAAAAGACGCAAATCCAGGAACTTGTCCAAGCCGGCCTGAAAAAAGGCCTGTTGGCTTATGATATTGTTCAGAAGATAATGATTCCAGCCATTCAAATTGTGGGAGAGAAATATGATCAGCGGGAATACTTTCTTCCCCAGTTGATTGCTTCGGCGGAAACCATGGAAAAGGGCATGCAATGCCTTATGCCTTATCTTAAACAAGAAAACCAAGGCGCCCAGGACGTAGGCATTCTGGCGACGGTTAAGGGCGATGTCCATGATATAGGAAAAAAAATAGTGGGTTTACTATTACGGAATAACGGATATAAAATTGTGGATTTGGGTAAATCAGTGGATGAGAATACTATTTTAATGAAAGCCATCGAAAATAAGGCGAAATTTATCGCATTATCCGCCCTTATGACTACTACCATGCTGGAAATGGAAAAGGTGGTCTCGCTGGTTCGCCGGAGAGGTCTGGGGATTCCGGTGATACTGGGAGGAGCAGTGGTTACCCAACAGTATGCCGATGAAATCGGGGCTGGCGGTTACGCGTCAGATGCCGTAAAATGCGTGGAACTTGTTAAGCAATTATTAAAACAGAGGAAAAGCGGCGCTTAAGTCGGCATAAAGGAGTTTCCATGAGTACGCCAAAGATTTTTATTGCGGCTACGCACCAGAACGTGGGAAAGACCATGCTCTCCTTGGGGATTTTGGGAAATTTGCATCATAGCCGAAAAAATATCGGCTATATTAAACCCGTGGGACAGAGAACCGTTGAGAGCGAGCAAGGAACGGTTGATGAAGATGCCTTGCTTATGGAGATGGTTTTCAATACCGGCGCTGACTTGCAGGATATGAATCCGGTAAAGGTAGGAAGGGGATTTACAGCCCAATATATTAAGCACGGCCGGGGAGGAGAATTGGAAGTAAAAATCCGGGAAGCATATGAGAGAGTCAGCCAGGACCGGAATTTTGTGGTAATCGAGGGAACCGGGCACGCGGGCGTGGGTTCGGTTTTTGGGCTTTCCAATGCCAGGGTCGCTAAATTATTAAAGGCCCCGGTGGTAATAGTGGCTCCCGGCGGGGTAGGACGTCCGATTGATGAAGTGGCCTTAAGCAGTGTGTTTTTGCAGAAAGAGGGAGTGGAATTAGCCGGGGTGGTAATTAATAAAGTGAAGATGGACAAATATGACCAGATAAAAGAACTGGTAGTTAAGGGATTCAAACAGAGAGGCATTAAAGTTTTAGGCGTGCTGCCCTACGATGATGTGCTTTCGGCGCCGACCCTAAAGGAAGTTCTGGAAGAAATTGAAGGGGAACTAATCAGCCGAGACTTGCCGGAGAATGCCTTGGAGGTGGCGGTGAGGCACAATCTGGTGGGCGCCATGAGCGTTCATCAGGCTCTGAATTATTTCAAAACCGGTTCTTTGATTATTACCCCGGGAGACCGGGAAGATATTATTTTGGCGGCTATTGGGATGGCGCTCTACAAGGGAGAAAGCCACCCCGAAATGGTGGCCGGCATTGTCCTGACCGGAGAGACCATGCCGCATCCGGTTATTATGGATTTAATCCATCGCACCAGAATACCGGTGATTAATTGTAACCAGGATACCTATACCGTGGCTTCCCGGATCCATGATTTGATGGTTAAAATTCGTCCGCTGGAGCATGACAAGATAGAACATGCCGCAATGCTGGTGGAGCAGTATTTGGATTTGGATGAAATTTATCCCGGCGGTTAAACCATCGGACCGGATAGACGGTTTCGTAGGGAACAGGCATGCCTGTTCCTACAGACAACGCGGATTTGATTTTTTCGTAGGAAACGGTCGCGACCGGTCCCTACTGCTGGAGGGAAAGAATGAAAGAATTGGATATACCCCGCATAGAAGATTTTATCAAGACCTTGAGCGCGAAGGATCTCATTTATCTGAACCGTATGATTTGTGAACGCCTTAAAGTTCTCTCCCAGGTACAAAGCAGCGAAAAAATGGCAAAATTCCATTTAACCCAGCGGGTTAGTTTCACCGGTTCCGATGGCTTGGTTAAGACGGGGGTTATTAACGCAATGCATAAAAAAACGGTTTCGGTTATAACTGATGACAATGAAAATTGGAAAATTGCGCCCGGGTTATTAAGGAGTGTTGAATGAGCGGCCCCTCGACAAGCTCGGGGACAGGAAATTAAACAAGCTTAGGGATCGGTACTTCGGCTGCGTCGGCAAGGTCGTTCAGTCAGTCAAACCGGTCGTTGAGCTTGGATTCAAACCGGTCGTTGAGCTTGTCGAAACGACCCTGTTGAAGCAAACGAAAAACGGCCAGAATCAGCATTGGAGCTTGTGAATAATGCCTTATATGTATATCCTTGAATGTGCCGACGGGACTTACTACACCGGCAGCACCGTCAATCTTGAAAAGCGGCTTTGGGAGCATAAAAATATGCTCGGAGCGAACTATACTAGGAAAAAACATCCGGTTAGACTCGTCTATGCGGAGGAATACGCAAGAGTTGACGAGGCGTTTTATCGGGAGAAGCAGGTACAGGGCTGGAGTCATGCAAAGAAAAAGGTATTGTTTGAAGCGGAGTATAACAAATTACCTGAATTGGCAAAAAACTATACACAGTATCCCAGAAATGTCCCTTCGACAAGCTCAGGGACCGGTCGCCTGCTTCGACAGGCTCAGCAAACGGCTCAGGGAGAGTGCAAGAAAAGGATAGAAATAAAAGTGGTCGCTGAGCTTGTCGAAGCGACTAATGTGAGGCGCGAGTAATGCCTTATATGTGTATTCTTTAATGTGCTGACGGGACTTATTACACTGGCAGCACCGTCAATCTTGGAAATTTGCAAGATACGCTATTGCCAAAGTTGATGAGTGGAGAAGTAAGGATAACGATATGAGCGAACAAGAATCTCAATTGCAACTATCCTCGAATATCGAGCATTATTTGGCGGTGCTTTCAAAATTATACGCGAATGATGGGCAAAAAGAACTCCAGGAAATTATCGTAAATTCTCAAATAAGGGTCCATGAAGGATGTGGTTACGAGAACATGGGCGGTATTACATATGGTCATGCCCTTTATTTGGTAATGCCAGAAATATTATATATTAGCGCTGCTAAGAAAAAGGATAAACTACAGAAGCAAATAAAGGATGATCTAAATAAAGTTCATAATGTTCAGGATGAGTTTATCGACAGTGTTTTTTTAGAGATGGAACGCGTAGAAGAACGAGATTGGCGAAAAGAATCCGGAAAGCTTTTGGCAGGCAAGCGTGCTATTCTGCCCGAAGCCGTGAACCGTATCTGGGGGAATGATGGGTATAGATTGTTTCTTAGCCACAAAACCGAAGTTAAAAAAGAAACAGCAGAATTAAAAGAAAAACTAAAGCTTTTCGGAATATCTGGTTTTGTGGCGCATGAAGACATTCGGCCTACTGAAGAATGGCAAAGTGAAATCGAGAACGCCCTTTTTTCAATGGATGCGTTTGTGGCACTTATGACGGAAGACTTCCATGGTAGTAATTGGACGGATCAAGAAGTGGGGTTTGCTTTTGGACGAAGCGTGCCGATTATTTCTGTTAAATTAGGGAAAGATCCGTATGGTTTTCTAGGAAAGTCTCAAGCGATTTCCTGTTCGTGGGATATGGCCGCAAAAGAAATCGTAAAAATATTAATGTCGCATGATCGGATGTTGAACGCATACATCAAAGCTATCCGGGATTGTCAAGAATATGATGACGCAAACCCTTTGTCTGAACTGTTACCGTTCATAAAACGGATTTCCAACCAGCAAGCCAGCAATTTAATATCAGCTTTTAACAAGAATGTACAAGTGCGCGATAGTTTTGGTTTCAATGGGAAATACCATGGTCTTTTTGGAGATGGACTAATACCTTATTTATGCCGATTGACTGACAAGATATATGGATTTTCGCGATCTGGAGAGATTGAGGTAATACCATGAGTTGTGGCTTGGCCAAGCGCAAGGATTTCGGCCACTCATATATCTAAACATCGCATACAACCAGGACAAACGGCATCTGCGCCAATTTCTAATACCTTGGCAATGACACATTATGAGGTTTATTTAAAATTAAAGAAAAAGATACTGGGCGCACGGTGCCAGGTATAAGAAAAACGTTGTTTTAAAAGAGGGATTAATGTCGCCCACAAAGGGGCCGAGTGGCTTCGACAAGCTCAGCCACCGGGCCCGACACTTTATTGTATCGACAAGCTCAGCCACCAGCCCGACAAACAGCTCAACGACCGTTTTTTGATTGATTCGCCCACGGTCACTGAGCATGTCGAAGTGACCGGGCGAAAGGGCAGATGGAATATGGGCTTCTATACCTCTGATATGAACGGAGAAAGCAAATGAATTCATTCATAAATGATGCGGTTAAGCTCCCGCTGGGTTCGGTGTGGCTGATGAACGCCATTTCTGAATATAAGGGCAAGCATGATGTTTTTTCGTGGTTCAATTATTTTCTCGGTACCATAACTGGAGGCTTACAAAGAAGTTGAAGCACGGGCGCGAAATATCAAGCCGGCCAAAGGCGCCAAAACGGAGATTGTTATAGCGGCGATTGAAAGACAAATGGGGGACTTTTCCATCTCGGATATTGAACGGGCTTGCCCTGGGGTAAGCCGTCCCATGATCCGCAACGTTTTGGAGGGGTTGAGAGACAAAGGGAAAGTCAAGGTTTTAGGAACTGGCAGAAGCGCTTGCTGGCGTAAAACGTGATACTAAAATATAAACGTGATACTAAACGAGATAATAAGAAAAGCAGACAATCAATTCATTCCTTTTTGGAATGAACCGCCTTGGGACAAGCCCCAGGGTAGCCAACCTGATTTATTATTTGTAAAATCCCCCCAGCCCCCTTTTTGAAAAGGGGGGATTCGGAAAAACGTCTTTAGTTGTTAAATCCGACGGTCTCCTGCCGACGCTGAATATTACATGCGGCTTATATTTTTTAATGCGTGTTTTTTAATGATATGTTATAATCTTTTTTGTTTATGAAATTATTATCTACCTGATTCGATAAGGAGGATGGGGATGGCAACTCAGAAAACCAAGATCATCTGGATTATCATGGTAGTGCTGGTGGCCGCGGCTGGAGCGATTATTGCGGCTCTGCAACTACAATCGCCTCGCTCTTGGAAACACAAAAGAAAATCCATGATCAGTCAATATTCACGCATGCTCGATTCCAATGATCCGGCCGAGCGGCGCCGGGCGGTTATGTCGCTAGGCGGCGTAGGCGATAAATCCGTAGTGCCAAAGCTGCTTAAAGCCCTGCAGGATAAGGACGAGAAAGTACGCGCCAATGCTTTAGTATCCATGCGGGCGTGGGGCGACAAATCACAACTGGATCAGGTTGAGCCTCTGTTGAAAGATAAAAGCGGGGAGGTCCGGGCGGCGGCGGTTTTGACCACGGTTAAATTGGGAGGAAAAGAGAAAATACCGGCGATCAAGGGTTTTCTTAAGGATCCTTCAACCAAAGTCCGGGAGCAGGCGGTAATCGCCTTGGGTTTATCCCCGGATAGAAGCGTTTTGCCGGATTTATATAAAGCGCTGGACGACAAGGAGATTCTCGTTCAGCGGCGGGTTATTTGGGTCTTGACCAAGTTTAAAGGTGACCAAGTAGTTGATCATATTCGGCGCGCTCTCCGTTCAAATGTACCAATGCTGCAGGGCGATGCTGCCATGGCCCTGGGAAGGATAAAAGCCCGGGCCGCAGTACCGGATTTAATCCAGTTAACCGGGAAAAAGGAACTTTATCCTAAGCGTTCCGCTATTATGGCGCTGGGAAATATCGGTGATGCCCGGGCCGAGGACGTTTTAATCCGGGCGCTGAGTGATGAGCATAGTTCCATGCGCCGGGAGGCGGCCTTGGCCTTAGGCCGGTTGGGTGCCCAGAGAGCTATTCCGGTACTGCTTCCCTTGCTTACGGAAAAGAAGCGGGTAGTCCGATCCGCGGCCGCGCATGCGCTGGCTCAAATAGCGGATGCCAGGAATATTGGTATTATTCTTAAAATGGCCGGAGATAAAGATGAGTATGTTCGGGAAGAGGCCGCGGAAGCCTTAGGCCGGATAAAAGGTAACCAGGCCATTAAGGCCTTAAGTAAACTGATGGAAGATGAAATAGAGCGCGTGCGCTGGGCTGCGGTTTCCGCCTTGGGGGAAATAAAGAATTCCCAAGCCAAAAGCATTCTTAAACAGGCATTGGGACAAGAAAAAAGCCGATGGATTAAAAGGCGTATTCAGAATGTACTTGAGAAAATGGATAGCCGGCAAAAAGCCAAAACCAGGACGCGGGCGCCGGCAAAACAAATACCGGGAGTTTCCCAGGACGACCTGACCAAGGTTGCTACTCCGGAGTCTAAACCGGATGCGACTGTCTCGAAAAAGACCGAGGCGAAAAAAAGCAAGAAAAGCAGCAAAAAGAAGAGCAGTAAAAAGAAAAAATAAAGGGGTTGCTTTATTAAGCAGGGGCACGGCGTGCCCCTGCTTGGGAATATATAGATTGAGGGGAGATTTTTTAAACCGCGTCGTAGGCCTTCGGCGCGTTTTTTGTTTTTACAGCAGGGAAAGAGAGGAAGGAGGATATCGTGAACGTAAAGCTTCATAAAATACCCAGTGATCTTGAAATTGCGCAAAAGGCGATCCTGCGCCCCATATCCGAGATAGCCGGAGAACTTGGATTAGGCAGCGAGGATTTGGAACTTTATGGAAGATACAAAGCCAAGGTACATCTGGATATTATCAAGCGCAGGTCGGATCAGCCGCCGGGAAAATATATTGATGTAACCGCCATTACCCCGACGCCTCTGGGCGAGGGCAAGACCGTTACTACCATAGGGGTTTCCCAAGCGCTGGCCAAGATCGGAAAACGAGTGGTTACCTGTATTCGTCAGCCATCCCTGGGCCCGGTATTCGGAATTAAAGGCGGCGCCGCCGGCGGAGGTTATTCACAAGTAGTGCCCATGGAGGATTTCAATCTTCATTTAACCGGAGATATCCATGCCGTTTCTCTGGCTAATAACCTCTTGGCCGCCTATATTGATTCCCACCTGCTGCATGGTAATAAGCTGGATATTGATCCTTTCGCAATTACCTGGCGCCGGGTGGTGGATATTTCAGACCGGGCCCTGCGCCAAATAGTAATCGGGTTAGGCGGTCGGGAGAACGGCTGTGTCCGGGAAACCGGGTTTGATATAGCCGTAGCGTCGGAGGTTATGGCCATTCTGGCTTTGGCCCGGGATTTAAAGGATATGCGAACGCGTCTGGGAGCTATCGTTATCGGTGCAAATCGCAGCGGACAACCAATCACGGCCGAGGCGCTGCAATGCGCCGGATCCATGGCCGTATTGATGAAAGACGCCATCATGCCGACCCTTATGCAAACTTTGGAGCATACCCCGGTTTTAGTGCATGCCGGGCCTTTTGCCAATATCGCGCATGGAAACTCTTCGATTATTGCCGACCAGATGGCTCTGCGTTTGGCGGAGTATGTAGTGACGGAGAGTGGTTTTGGAGCGGATTGCGGATGCGAAAAATTCATGAATATTAAATGCCGTTATTCAGGATTGAAGCCTGACGCGGTTATTCTGACTTGTACGATACGGGCTTTGAAGATGCACGGGAATGCTTTCGAAGTCCGTCCCGGTAAGCCTTTAGATTCGGCAGTAGCGGCGGCTCCGAATGATGAAGCGCTTATACTGGGTTGCGAAAATCTGGAGCAGCATATCCAGGCGGTACGGCTGCACGGTGTGCCGGTAGTCGTAGCGATTAACCGTTTTAGTACTGATACGGAACAAGAAATAGAACTGGTGCGCGGGCAAGCCTTGCAATTCGGCGCGCAGGCCGCGGTATGCTCGGAAGTCCATGCCCGCGGAGGAGCCGGCGGACGGGAACTGGCTGAAGCCGTGGTCGCGGCGGCTGATCAAACCTCGAATTTTAAATTTCTCTATTCCTTGGAGGCTTCGGTCAAGGATAAGATAGAGACTATAGCCACCAAAATCTATGGGGCCGATGGGGTGGATTATTTGCCGATGGCGGAAAATAAAATAAAATTATATACGGATATGGGTTTTGACCGGCTTCCGATATGCATGGCAAAAACCCATTTATCCCTTTCGCATGATCCCAAACTTAAAGGACGGCCCCGGAATTTCCGTATACCAGTGCGTGATGTACGTGCTTCGGTTGGAGCCGGATTTCTTTATCCCCTGCTGGGAGATATGCGGACCATGCCGGGGTTGCCCTCCCAGCCGGCTGGAAATAATATTGACCTGACGGAGGATGGAATAGTAAAAGGATTGTTTTGATTTTTAGGCAGAAAGCACTATTTACCCACTGGGCTGATAAATATGTCTCTATAAAAAAGGCTGTTTTTAAAGAGTTTTGCTGAATCCCACAAATAATTTATATTTATCCACAGGCTCTGTGGATAAATATAAATTAAACAAAACTTGATTTTCTATATATAGTGTTTTATAAAAGGCATGAGAGATTGTTAAGTATAATGTCTGTATAGTATTTGTTAAGGAAAAGAATGAAAGGACGCCCCGCGATATTTAGTTCAGGGGTATTAATTGATGCCAAATGGGTCCCAAAAAACGCGGTTTTTTTATAACTTTGGAAGGACCGGATGGATCGGGTAAAAGCACCCAATTTAAATGTTTGGCGCAAAGCCTAAAGCAAGCCGGGTTAAAGGTAGTTGAGACTAGAGAACCGGGAGGGCATCCATTGGCGGAAAAAATCCGTTTAATGCTACTCTCCAACCAGGGAACGCCGCCTACGGTTGAAACCGAACTTCTGCTTTTCCTGGCGGCCCGGGCCCAGCATGTTCGTACGCTCATCCAACCGGCTTTAATCAACCGATGTATTGTCTTATGCGAACGCTTTACAGATTCTACGTATGCCTACCAAGTAGGCGGCCGGGGACTTTCTCCGAGATTTGTCACGGCGGCCAATCGTTTTGCTACGAACGGGCTCAAGCCGGACATCACGTTGTTATTTGATATTAATGTTACTAAAGGTTTGCGCCGGGCTTTCCGGGCCAAGCAGGGACATGACAGGATGGAATCAGAATCATCCGCTTTTGCCCGCCGCGTTCGCCAGGCTTATCTGGAAATCGCGCGGCGAGAACCGCGTCGGGTTCACCTGATCCAGGCTGATCGCCCGGTTAAGTCAATAGCCGGAGAAGTTTGGAAGGAAGTGTGGAACAGGTTAAAATCCGCCCCCAGGGATATTAATGTTGCATAAATGGTAAAACTTATGTAAATGGGGGGCAGCCACAGGCTACTAGGAGCCTGTCGGACTTAGGCACAAAATCGGATTTTGAGCACTCTTCCCCCTTTGAAAAAGGGGGATTGAGGGGGATTTTGCATATGAAAGCGGGCGTTTTATTGATTAAATCTCCCTGCCCCTTTACAAAAGGGGGAGAATGACTTAAGTCCGACAGACTCCTAGGTAGTAGGGAGAGTAAAGTATGCCGTTTCGGGATATAAAAGGACAACCACGGGCGATTGAATATTTTAAGCGCTCGGTGCGGAATAGACGGCTGGGGCATGCTTTTATATTTACCGGGCCGGAAGGAGTCGGCAAGCGGGCCACCGCCCTGGCTTTAGCCCAAGACCTTAATTGTACCAAACCCGAGGAAGGGGAGGCTTGCGGGAAATGCCCGGCTTGCCGCAAGATTACTCAGGGCGTTCATCCGGACGTAAGAATTATAGAGCCGGAAGGACAATTTTTAAAAATCGACCAGATACGCGAACAATTACAAAGGGATGCAATATTAAAACCGATGGAAGGCAGTACCAAACTTTATATACTTGATTCAGCTGAAACGCTTACCTTGGAGGCGGCCAACAGCTTATTAAAACTCCTGGAAGAGCCGCCGCCGGCGGTAATTCTGGTAATGATTACCACCCAGCCTTTTGCGCTATTGGAAACTATTCGGTCGCGCTGCCAGACGGTCCGCTTCCGGCCCCTGGAAGCCCGGGTTTTGTCCTCCTGGCTAAAGGATCGGCTGGCCTGTCAGGCGGACCAGGCGCTGGCGCTGGCGATGCAATCCGGGGGGCGTCCGGCAAAAGCCTTGCGCCTGGCGGATGAAAATACGCAGGCGTTGCGGAATCGGGTTCTCGAGACGATGAGAAATTTGGGACCCCGCGATTGGCCGGAGGCAGCGGTCCAGTGGGGTGAACATCGCGCTGAACTGCCGGAAATGCTGGACATACTCCTCTCCTGGTTCCGCGATTTAACGATATTATCCTGCCGGGCGTCCCGCGAACTGATTATGAATAGTGATCGCCTGACAGAACTGGAAGCCGCCCTTGCGGGTGAAAGCCCGGAGTCACTGGGAGAGAAGTGCCAAACGGTTTTAAAGGCTATCCATCAGATGAAGAGAAATATTAATCCCCAGCTTTTATTGGAAGTTCTTTTTATGAAACTGGGAGCAAAGGCCGGGAGAAAATAAGTAGTCTCGTCATTCCGGCGAAAGCCCTGGACGAAACCATCCAGGACAGGCCGGAATCCAGGACGCATACTGCTTATATTACAATGTTTTTATGGAGTCCGGCTTTCGCCGGAATGACGGCAAAGTGTAAAAATCCGAATTATGACACAACATCTTTTGCCGGGGTGACGAGCTTAACTTGTTTTTCGCAACAGGAACTGATTCTATATTAACCGGTCATGATTAAAGGAGAAAAGCATATGCCGGAAGCAATAGGTGTACAATTGATAAAAGGCGGGAGAGTTTTTTACGGTCTTTGGTCCGGGACACGGTTGGAACTTGATTCCTTTTGCGTGGTGGAGACAGAGTATGGTCCGAACATGGCGCGAGTGGTTAGAACCAGACGCGTTGTGCCCGGGAACCAAATAGCGCAGTCCATACGCCGGATTTTACGTCCGGCTACGATCCGCGACCAGGAACAACTTAAGAATAATGAACGCCGGGAAGGAGAGGCCAACCGGATATGCCGGAAAAAAATCCAGGAAAAAGGTCTCTCCATGAAGATGGTGGATGTCAGCTATACTCTGGATGCCCGGAAGGCGATTTTTTATTTTACGGCCGAGAATCGGGTGGACTTTCGTGAATTAGTAAAAGAGCTGGCCCAGGCGCTGAAGATAAAGATCGAAATGCGGCAGATAGGCGTTCGGGATGAAGCCCGGCGTTTGGGCGGGGTGGGATGCTGCGGCCGTCCGATGTGCTGTTGTACTTTTTTAAAGGATTTTGTCTCGGTTTCGATCCGTATGGCAAAAGATCAAAATTTGTCCCTGAATCCTGCCAAAATATCAGGGATCTGCGGACGGTTAATGTGCTGCCTTTCCTACGAGTGTGAAGGCCGCCGGGTAAAGCGCTCCTCCTCGGAAGTAAAAGACAAGGGGAAGATACGGAAATAATTATGGGTGATAAATATTATATTACTACGGCGATTACTTATGCCAATTCCAAACCGCATATCGGTCATGCCTACGAGGAAATCGCTACGGACGTTATGGCTCGCTGGCATCGGATCCGGGGATATGACGTGAAGTTCGTAACCGGTTCGGACGAGCATTCCACAAATGTGGAAATCCAGGCCAAGGCGCAAGGCCAAACTCCCCTGGAGTATTGCGGCCGGATGGCGGAAGTGTTCCAACAAACCTGGAAAGCCCTCAACATCTCCTTAGACAGGTTTATTCGTACCTCGGAACCGATTCATCACGCCGCCGCTCAAGAGCTGGTGCGGCGGGCCGCGGCCGCGGGTGATATCTATCCAGGACAATATGAGGGCTGGTACTGCAACTCGTGCGAGAATTATTATACCGAAACCGAATTGCGGGACGGGGTTTGCCCGGTACATAGCATTAAGCCGGTTTGGCTTTCGGAACGGAATTATTTTTTTAGGCTCTCGCGTTATGCAGAAAAACTGCTCCAGTATATTGAGACGCATGCGGAGTTTATTCAGCCGGAAACCCGCCGCCATGAAATCGTAAATATTATCAAGGGCGGATTGAGGGATATTTCCATCTCCCGCGCTTCCACGCAATGGGGAATTCCTTTTCCGGATGACCCCGGGCACATTATTTACGTCTGGTTTGACGCCTTGATAAATTACATTTCCGCCCTGGGCTTTCCGCAGGATATGGAGATGTTTAAGCGTTACTGGCCGGCGAATATGCATATCATCGGCAAAGATATTACCCGCTTTCACTGTATTATCTGGCCGGCCATGCTGCTGTCCGCCGGATTGCCGCTGCCCGAAAAAATTTATGCGCACGGGTTTATCTCTCTCAAGGGAGAAAAAATTTCCAAGACCCGGGGCAATGTGCTGGATCCTTTGGACATGGTTCGCGAATATGGGGTTGATCCTTTTCGTTATGTGTTGTTAGCGTCCACCAACTTTACCGGTGATAGTGATTTCAGCGAGGAGGGAATGGTGGAACGCTATAACAGCGATCTGGCTAATGATCTGGGGAATCTTCTGAACCGGAGCTTGACTATGGTGGAAAAATATTGCGAGGGACGCGTACCAAAGGTGACAGAAGCGCCCGGGCCAGAGGACCAGGCCTTAATCGAGGCGGCAAGTGGAATTTATAGTTCCTTTGACCAGGCGCTGACGAGCTTGAACTTTTCGCGGGCACTCTTCGGAGTATGGGAAGTGGTGAATCGCGCGAATAAATATATTGAAGTCTCGGCCCCCTGGCTCCTGTTTAAACAAGGGCAGGCTGGACGGGTAAATACCGTGATGTATAATTTGCTGGAAGTGCTGCGCTTGGTAGCGGTGTATATTTATCCTTTTATGCCGGACACTACGCCGAAAATTTTAGCTCAATTGGGTGATCCCGCAGCCGGCCGTGCGCCGAGTTTTCCTGCTGACAGCGGCTGGGGACAGCTCTCTCCCGGCCAGGCGATTGCCAAGGCGGCTCCCTTATTTCCACGAATTATCGTGGATGCTGAAAAAGAGAAGGAAAAGAAAGACCGAAATCAAAAATAATTAAGCAGGTTTAAAATATCCCCATGGATTTAATTGATACGCACGTTCATCTTGAAGAACAGGCTTTTGATCCGGACCGTGAGCAGGTTATCAGGCGTGCCGGAGAGGCTGGGGTACATACCATGCTAAATGCCGGTTCCAGCCTGGAAGCCAACCAGAGGGGGTGGGAACTGGCCCGCGCGCATAGTGGTATTTACGCGGCCATGGGCGTGCATCCGCATGAATTTAAACCGGGCTGCGAGCCGGAGCTTAAGGAACTGCCCGAATGGCTGAGCCGGGAAAAAGTTGTAGCCCTGGGCGAGATTGGTTTGGACTATCATGTTTTTCCGGATTACCCGGCCCCGGACCGAAAAGCTCAACAGGCCGGTTTTAGCCGGCAGCTTGAACTGGCCAGAATTTTTGAACTGCCCTTGATCATACATATCCGGGAGGCCTTTGATGATGGCCTGCAATTGCTCCGGCAGCAAGGCCCTTTTCCCGGCGGCGGGGTGCTGCACTGTTATGATGGCGGAATAGAGCATCTGCCCGAGGTTCTGGATTTGGGTTTTCACGCCGGGATCGGAGGAACGATTACCTATCCCCGCGCTGAATCCGTGCGTGCGGTGGCGCGCGCCCTGCCGGATGACCGGCTCTTGCTGGAGACCGATTCGCCTTATCTGCCGCCCCAGGAGCAACGGGGCAAGAGAAATGAACCGGCTAATGTTCTCAAAGTGGCGGAAGCCGTAGCCCGGATAAAAAATATTTCACCCGCGGTTGCGGCGGAGCAGACCAGCCGGAATGCCCGCCAATTGTTTAAAATCAGCGGGTGCGATCCGGGCGTGATGGTATATAATATCCAAGGACATTTATATATTAACCTCACTAACCGCTGCAGTGCGAATTGTGTTTTTTGTCCCCGGCGGGTTAATCGCCGGGTCCAAAATTATGAGTTGACCCTGAAGCGGGAACCCCGGGCTGAGGAGGTTATAGCGGCCATAGGAGATCCCCGGGACTATTCCGAGATTGTATTTTGTGGATTCGGAGAGCCCCTGTTGCGGCTCGCTACCATGCTGGAGATCGCCCGGAAGGTTAAATCCCGGGGGGGATGGGTGAGGGTGGATACTAACGGCCAGGCGGATATGATTTTCGGACGCGATATTCTGCCGCAGTGCCGGGAAGTTGTGGATGAGTGGTCAATATCCTTAAATACCGTTGATCCTGAGCAGTATTTTAAAATGGTTCGGCCGGCCACCGGGGACCGGACCCATGCCGCAGTAATCGATTTTATTACCCGGGCCGGAAAAGCCGGATATAGAGTGAATTTGACGGCCGTGGAAATGCCGGAAGTAAAAACCGCCGAGTTGCAGGCCTTGGCTAAAGGTTTGGGAGTCCGGTACCGGGGAAGACCCTATCAGAAACTGGGAGAACCGGAAAACAAATAAAGAGGGGGAAAACTTCATGGCGGGCTCATTTTTAAAACGAGTAGTAAAAGAAAAACAGCTGGAAGTGGAAAGGGCTAAAAAGCGGACTTCCCTGGAGAAGCTGCTCCATACCATGCTTACCCTGCCGCCGGTCAGGAATTTTCGGGAAGCGCTTTACCATGCCCAACGCATCAGCGTGATTGGTGAGGTTAAGAAAAAGGTTCCCGGTTCTTCGGCCTGGAAGCCCCGCATTCAGCTTCCCAAAATAATCAAGGCGTATGAACAAGGCGGAGCCGTGGCGATTTCGCTGGTAACGGATGAAAAGCATTTCGGGGGGAAATTGACCCAAATTGCCGAGGTCAAAAAGCTTGCCGGCTTGCCGGTTCTGCGCAAGGATTTTATTGTTGATATGTATCAGATATACGAATCCCGGGCGGCTCAGGCGGACGCCTTGCTTCTCATTGCGGAAATTTTTAATAAAAAGGAACTTCCCCGCATGATAGAAGTGACTGTCGGTATGGGAATGACGCCGGTAGTAGAAGTGCATAATGCTCTGGATATGAAGCGAGTCCTGCGCGCCGGGGCTGACGTTATTTTAATCAATAACCGGGATTTGAACACGCTTAAAATTAATATGCAAACCGTAGAACGGCTGGCCAAGATGGCTCCGCGGGATATTATGATTATAGCGGCCAGCGGATATACATCAGCAGAGGAAGTGGCGGATATTGGCTCGGACCGGGTACGTGCCGTATTGATGGGACGGGCATTAATCAGCCATAAGCAGCCCGAGATTTTTATTCGGGAAATCCGGGAAAAAGCGGAAAAACTTTGACAGGAATTAAAATCTGCGGCTTGACGCGCCCGGAGGACGCCCGGGCCGCAGCCGCGGCCGGCGCTGATGCTATTGGCCTGGTATTTGCGCCTTCTCCCCGCCGGGTATTGCCAGGGCAGGCCAAAGCTATTATAGCTGCCCTCCCTCCCCATATTGTACGAATAGGGGTTTTTGTTGATCAGGATCCGGATTGGATAGGCCGGATTATGGATACTATGGGACTGGACCGGCTGCAATTTCACGGTTCAGAGAAAAAAACCGTTTTGCGTCGTTTTTCTTTCAGCCGCGTGATCCGCGCCCTTCGCCCTTCTGCGGACCGGGCCTTGGCCCGGCAGGATCCGGAACCCGCGGCAGCGGCTTTTCTAGTGGATGCCTGCGTTCCGGGAACCAGCGGCGGAACCGGGATTTTATCCAACTGGAAATATGCCCGCGGCTTACGACGTTTTGGCAAGCCTGTTATCCTGTCCGGAGGACTCAATCCGGACAATGTCAGCCGGGCTATTCGCGCGGTTAAGCCGGATATGGTGGATGTCTCCTCGGGCGTGGAAATCCGGCCTGGGATTAAGAGCGCGGCGAGGATGCGGGCTTTTGTAAAGGCTGTGCGCGAAGCGGGAAGAGGTTAAAGATGACATCATCACGCAAAGGATGGTTTGGCGACTACGGCGGATGCTATGCGCCCGAGGTATTAATGCCGGCCGTGGAAGAGCTTAACCAGGCTTTCCATCAGGCCCGGCGCGACCCCGATTTTAAGCGTGAGCTTAGCGAGTTATACCGGAATTACGCCGGCCGTCCTACGCCCCTGGATTTAGCCGGGCGCCTTACCCGGGCCTGGGGCGGAGCCAGGGTATTTTTAAAACGCGAGGATCTAAACCACACCGGCTCGCATAAACTTAATAATTGCCTGGGACAAGTACTCCTGGCCCGGCGCATGAAAAAGCAGCGCATCATTGCCGAGACCGGGGCCGGTCAGCACGGCGTGGCCGCAGCCACGGTCTGCGCCCGTTTCGGCCTTCCCTGCCGGGTTTATATGGGAACCGAGGATATGCAGCGCCAGGCGCTGAATGTCTACCGTATGCGCCTGCTGGGAGCGCAAGTCGCTCCGGTGGATTCCGGGACGCGTACTCTGAAAGACGCCATGAATGAGGCTATCCGGGACTGGATTACCAATGTAAGTAATACTTATTACCTTTTGGGAAGCGTAGCGGGTTTTGACCCTTATCCCACCCTGGTCCGGGAATTTCAGTCTATTATTGGAAAGGAAGCCCGTCAGCAGATATTGAAGCGGATTCACCGGCTACCGAACGCCATCATAGCCTGCGTGGGCGGCGGGAGTAATGCCATAGGAATTTTTTCCGCGTTTCTTCACGATGAAAAGGTACGTCTTTACGGCGTGGAGGCTGGAGGGCAGGGACTCTCAACCGGACGCCATGCCGCGCCCCTGCAGCGCGGCCGGGTCGGAGTTCTGCATGGCAGCCGGAGTTATGTAATGCAGGATCAATACGGCCAGATTTTAACGACGCATTCCGTGGCCGCCGGCCTGGATTATCCGGGAGTGGGACCTCAACTGGCTTTTTTAAAAGACAGCGGCCGGGCCAAGTTTACCTCGGTCACAGATAAGCAAGCCCTGGCAGCCCAGAAGCAGATGGCCCGGCTGGAAGGCATTATTCCAGCCACAGAGAGCGCGCATGCCGTGGCTTATGCCAAAGATTTGGCCAAAAAACTGGGCCCGTCTGCGAATATCATTATTAATGTTTCCGGACGGGGAGATAAAGACCTCAAGCCCGAGGATGCCTTATGAGTGCCCGGCTTAGAAACCGGTTCAAACAGGAACTGGCTGCCGGCCGCAAGCTTTTTGTCCCATTTATAACGGCCGGTGACCGGGGGCTGGACTTTACTCGCCGGGCCATCATGGTTCTTGCCCGGGCCGGCGCGGACGCGGTGGAGCTGGGAGTGCCGTTTTCCGACCCGCTGGCTGACGGTAAAGTCATACAGCGGTCCTCCCACCGGGCCCTGGAGCAGGGGACCAATCTGCCGGGAATTATCAGTTTGGTCAGGAACCTGCGCCGGGAAACGGATATACCTATCTTGCTCATGGGCTATTTGAACCCTTTTCTGCAACCGGACATGTCAAGCAACGCGTCTCTTGCCCAAGCCGCGGGAGTGGATGGTTATATAATTCCGGACTTAATCCCGGAAGAGGCAGGATACTGGATAAGTATCTGCCGGAAAAAAGAGCTGGACACGGTTTTTTTAACCACGCCCAACAGCACACCGGCCCGGCTGAAAACCATAATTCGATGCTCCACCGGATACATTTATTATGTATCAGTTACCGGAACCACGGGTTTGCGCGATAAACTGCCCGCTGATGTGCGGGCCGGCGTGACCCGGATACGCAGATATTCCTCCTTGCCAATACTGGTGGGATTTGGAATTTCAACTCCCCGACAGGCAGCGGACGTAGTTGGCATAGCGGACGGAGTAATTGTGGGAAGCGCTTTAATCCGGGAGATGGAGCAGGGGAGCACGGACCAGGACGCATTGCGCCGCTTGCGTCATCTTGCGGAAGAGATAGCGAAGGCGGTAAAGGGTAAAAAAGGTATGGAAAAACCATTAAAATGATGTAAAATATTTTGATTGAGCTGGAAGCTTGAGCATTTAGTCTGTTTATTTGTTGTTTTGCCGTCATACCGGCGGAAGCCCTGGACTAAACCATCCAGGACAGGCCGGTATCCAGGAATCTGAATTTTAAAGCCTTTTCTGGACCCCGGTTTTCACCGGGGTGACGAACAATACCAAAAACAGACTAAATGTTCAGGCTCCAAGTATTATTAATTTATTAATAAACAAGGGTAACTACTCAGGTCGTCATTCCGGCGAAAGCCGGAATCCAGAAGATTTTATAAGGCAGATTCATCTAGACCCCGGCTTTCGCCGGGGTGACGGCCTTAAAACAACATCTCGTATTTCCTTAATTGGTGGGGTACCTGAGTAGTTACAAACAAGGAAGTAATAAATGGATTGGTTTAAAAAGCCTAAATATACCACTGTCCGGGTATCTACGAAAAAGAAGGCGGATATACCGGATAACCTGGTTACCCGCTGTCCGGGATGCAGTGAAATTGTGTTTAACAAGGAGAGTGAGAAGGCTCTCCGAACCTGTCCCAAGTGCAATCATCATTTTAATATGCCGGCGCGGGAGCGTATACAATTACTGGCGGATAACGGCGTGCTGCTGGAGGAAACCACGGGCCGGATCAAGGCGGCTAATCCATTGGAATTTCCCGGCTACCAGGAAAAAATTGAAAAAGGGAGAAAAAAAACCGGACTTCAGGATGCCATCCAGGCCGGTATTTGCACAATTGGCGGAAAACGGACCGTCCTGGCCGTAACGGATTTTGATTTTATGGGAGGTTCCATGGGCTCGGTTATTGGCGAGGAAATTGCCCGCCTGATTGAGCGGGCGATTAAAGAACGCCTGCCGGTGGTTATTGTTTCGGCCTCGGGCGGAGGCGCCCGCATGCAGGAAGGGATTGTCTCCTTAATGCAGATGGCCAAGACCGCGGCCGCCCTGGGGCGCCTGGCCGCGGCCAAGTTGCTCTATATCTCAGTGCTGACAAATCCCACGGGCGGCGGAGTAACCGCCAGTTTTGCCATGCTGGGAGATATCATAATGGCCGAGCCGAATGCCCTGATTATGTTTGCCGGCCCCCGGGTGATTGAGCAGACCATCCGGCAGCATTTGCCCAAACGCTTCCAACGCGCCGAATTTCTCCTGGAGCACGGCATGCTGGATATGATAGTTAAGCGCCAAGAGTTAAAGAACACTATTGCCCGGCTCCTGCCTATTTCCTGCCCATGAACTATGCCCGCGTCCGGGCAGCGCTGCATCAACTAACCATCCGCGCGGTTCTTCCCGGCCTGGCCAGAACGCGCAAGCTTCTGGCATATCTCGGCCATCCTGACGCCGCCTATCCGGCGGTGCAGATTACCGGCACTAATGGCAAAGGCTCGGTCGCGGCCCTGCTGAGCGCGGTTTTAACCCAGTCCGGCTATAGGGTGGGCTGCTTTACCTCGCCCCACCTTCAGGATGAACGGGAACGCATAACCCTGAATGGAAAAAAAGTCTCTCAGCGCGCTTTTGCCGCGGCGGGTCAGAAATTATTACCGGGACTAAAAGCCCTGCAACAAGCCGGAACTCCGGCCACCACCTTCGAGGCCTGGACAGTCTTGGCAGCCGAGGTTTTCCGGCAGGACGGAATAGATTTGGCCCTGGTAGAAGCCGGCATGGGCGGCCGCCTGGATGCCACTTCAGCCGGGAAGCGCGTTATACTCTCTATCCTGACTAATATAGGTTTGGAACATACCCGGGAACTGGGAAACAGTTTGAGCGCTATTTGTGGGGAAAAAATCGCCATAGCCCGGAAAGGCGTGCCACTGCTTAGCGCCGAAGCGCATCCCGGAATCCGCGGCCTGATGCGGGCACAAGCCCGCGAAAGGATCTTTCCGATAGAATTTGCCGGCATGAATTCCAAAGATGCGGTGCAGGTTAAGGCCTGGAAAAGAACCCCAAAAGGGTTGCAAATAGAATTAATCGTGAAACAACGGGATTTAACTTGTAATTCCCCGCATAGAGTGCCCCCTTTGGAAAAGGGGGTTAGGGGGATTTTACAAATAATCAATCCGGTCAGATACCCCGCAACTTGTTGCGGGGAGAATTCATTTAAAATTCATATACCCTGGCAGGGTGAATTCCAGGTTTTAAACGCGGCGCTGGCATTCCTGGCAATGCATAATTTACAAAAGGCGGGTTATCAGATATCCGGAGAAGACATCTGCCAAGGATTTAAATGCGCGCGCTGGCCCGGCCGCATGGAAATTGTCAGCCAAAAGCCAAAAATATATTTAGATGGTGCACATAATCCCGCAGCCGTACGTGCGCTTATCCGGGAATGGCATTCCCGTTCAGAAAAAGTTTATCTAGTGGCAGGCATAGTCCGGGACAAAGACGTAAAAGGCATGTGCCGGGAATTTGTCAAAGCAGCCAAAACTGTGTGGACAGTTGCGCCGCCGGATCCGCGTGCCTTGCCGGCCAAGGAACTGGCAGAGTGTTTCCAGGCAGCAGGAGTAAAAGCCGAACCGCAACGCAGCTTCCGGTTAGCCCTGCAAAAGGCCGTACAGGCTGCCGGCATACGGGGAACGGTTCTGGTAGCCGGGTCCTTATATAATATTGCTCCGGCCCGCCGGGCCCTGGGCCGCCTCAAGTCGCTTAACCTTATAACCTTATAAACCCAGAACCTGCTTGATTTTCGGAAGGGCTTTTATCGCGGCCTGGCGCCCGGCCTCGATTAGTTCGCGTTTTTTGCTGAAATCGGTAATGCCGATATTTCCGACCTGGGGCTCAATTAAAATATCAATATCATTTTTTCGCAGACGAACAATTTCATCACCCATAATATTAATGGCTTCCATGATTACGGTAAGCACATTAGGCATGCCGCCGGAGAGATTGGAACGGGGCTTGGCAATATTAACCCCGATAATCACACTCGCTCCCAGGTCCTTGGCGACCTGCGGAGCCAAGTTGCCCACGACCCCGCCGTCAACCAGGAACTTGCCCTCAAAGGGCATGGGCATGAAAATGCCCGGAACGGCCGTGCTGGCCCGCACGGCATCTTTTATGGGACCGGTTTTGAAAACAACCGGCAAGCCACTGTTTAAATCTACGGCCACAATGGCCAGCGGGATTTTCATGTTTTCAAGATATTTGGTCTCGAGATTATTATCAATGTAGGCTTTAATCGCATCACCCTTGGCCAGGCCGTCCTTAAGATTGAAAAGCTTGTAATCGAAGATGTCTTTCTTCTGGATTTGAAAGGCCTTCCACTCGAGTTTGAATGAATCCGCAGTATCCGCGTAAAGCGCACCGATCAAGCTGCCCACGCTGACGCCCACGATCAGGTCTATCGGAATCTGGGCGCTCTCGAGCTCCCGGATCACGCCCACGTGCGCAAATCCGCGCGCCCCGCCCCCGCCCAGCAACAGGGCCACTTTGGGAAGTTGATCACCTGGGCGGGCCGGGGTTCCGGCGCAGCCAGCCAAGCAAATCATGACCAGTAGGATTGAAATTATATATTGCAAGCGCATACGCTTTGATCCTCCTTGAAAGATAATCCGGGCATATTGTACATTATCCGGGCGGAAAGTAAAGATTCAAAATCGGATACAAATCTTGAACAAACCTGAATTATTATCTATAATAACGAGTTGAAATAAGTTTCTGGTGCGGAAACGACAAATTCAAGTAACCTGAGCCAACCGCTAAGTTTCCAAGTGTCCGTCATTCCGGTATGGTTTTAGCCGGAATCCAGCGACTTTATAAGTAAACTTTGGGCCTGGACTCCGGCTTTCGCCGGGGTGACGAAATGGGGTGTGTTTGCCCAAAATTGCCTTTCTCCATTAGATATTGATTACGAGAAAGAGTCAGGCCCTGAACCATTTGGTTCAGGGCAGAGGCGAGGTTAAATTAAAACATGAAATCCCCCCCCTGCGGCGGAAGAGTTTTATGATATAGTCAAACTACGGCTTGCCGGGATGGGTGAGTTCGAAAACGGGACGGAATTATTCGCAAACTAAGGGTGTGATGATTATGGCAAATTCTAAAAAAATATTTTTTTTTGATGCCAAGCCGTATGATCAGGAATTTTTTGATCAAACCAACCGCCAATTTGGTTATGCCATAAAATATTTTAACGGGCATCTTAATCATGATACCGCGCATCTGGCGGCGGGACATGACGTAGTATGCGGTTTTGTGAATGATGTTATTGACCAAGCGACCATTGCCCAGCTAAAGCGGGAGGGTATTAAATTAATCGCCTTGCGCAGCGCGGGATATAACAACGTGGATTTAAAAGCCGCTTATAATAATCTTCACGTGGTGTGTGTGCCGGTATATTCGCCTTATGCCGTGGCCGAGCATGCGGTGGCGCTTATGTTGAGCCTGAACCGGAAAATTCATAAAGCATATTCCCGAACGCGGGATGGAAATTTTTCCCTGAATGGATTGCTGGGCTTCGATATGCACGGAAAGACCGCCGGTATTTTCGGCACGGGAAGGATTGGGCGCTGCCTGATCGATATTCTAAAAGGATTCGGCATGAACATCCTGGCTTTTGACAAAAAGCCGGATGAAACCTATGCCCGGGAAAAAGGTATTCGTTTTGTAAGTCAGGACGAAATTTTCCGGCACTCAGACATAATATCCCTGAATTGTCCCTTAACTCCCGAAACGCAGTATATCATTAATGTAGAGAGCATAGCCAAGATGAAGGACGGGGTCATGATTATCAATGCCGGCCGGGGGAAGCTGATAAAAACCGAGGCTCTGATCAATGGTTTGAAGAGCCGAAAAATTGGGGCCGCGGGTCTGGATGTTTATGAGGAGGAGAGCGGGTATTTTTTTGAGGATTTTTCGTCTTATATGATAAATGATGATGTGCTGGCCCGGCTTTTAACTTTTCCGAATGTGTTGATTACATCGCACCAGGGGTTTTTTACGCGGGAAGCCATGACCAACATTGCCCAGACCACGATGGAGAATATTCGGGAATATTTCACGGGCGGTTATTTAAAAAACGAGGTTTGTTACCGCTGCGGAGGAGATTGCAAAAAAAACCATAAACAGCGGTGTTTTTAAAGTGGGAGGGCAGGCGTGAGCGCAGGGCATGAAATAATCAACCGGCGGGCTGACGCTGGTTACGCGGCGATTTGCGGAAGAGATGCGTGATGCCGGAGTTGCCGGAAGTTGAAACCATACGAAAATCATTAAACCGACGTATTTCGGGAAGAAAAATCCTGGATTTTAAGCTGACTAAGCCTAAATTGCTGAGGGGCCAAAAGGCCGTGAAAATTAAACGAGGGGTGATTAATACTAAAATCCTGGCAGTGGATCGGCGGGCCAAATATTTGATATTGAGGTTAAATCAAGGATTATTGGTTTTTCATCTTGGTATGAGCGGCCAGATATTTGTTATGTCAGCAAAGGAGAGGGAAAATACAAACCCTTTTAAGCTGCCGGATAAACATACGCACCTCCAATTGATATTAAGCGGTAAAATCTTCCTGTATTTCAGAGACATCCGGCAATTTGGCCGGGTAAGGTTTTTGGAAAATCATAAAGAGTACGATTATTTTAAAGACCTCGGTCCCGAACCTTTAGAAAAACAATTTAAATCAGATTATCTTTATCAAAGTATAAAGCGGAGAAGCACTGTTTTGAAAGCGGTTTTACTAAATCAAAAAGTACTGGCCGGTTTAGGTAATATATATGTTGATGAAGCTTGCCATGCCGCCAGGATATCTCCGTGTCTTCCGGGAAAGAGAATAACTCTGAGGCAGGCCCGGAATCTTTATCGGGCGATTAGACATGTTCTCCAAAAGTCCATAAAATATTGCGGCACCAGTATATCGGATTATCGGGATCCGGATAATAACCAGGGTGGTTTTCAAAATATGCTTAAAGTTTATGGCCGCGCGGGTAAGCAATGCGGCCGGTGCGGTAGTATAATTAAAAAAGCGGTGGTGGCGCAACGCGGCACGCATTGGTGTCCGGTTTGCCAAAAATAAATATTCAACCCATTACTTTACGGAATGAAACTATTCAGGAGGTTGGTTTATTCCTATGCCGAATATAATCGGAATAATACCTGCCCGGTGGGGATCAACCCGCTTACCGGGCAAACCATTGGCACAGCTGGGCGGACACTACCTGATTGAGCAGGTCTGGCGCCGGGCCCGCAAAGCCCGGAGCCTTTCCCGGCTATTGGTGGCAACCGATGATTCGCGAATATTCAAAGCCGTTCAGGGATTCGGCGGAGAGGCGGTCATGACGCCGCGCAACTGTGCTTCCGGCACGGATCGGCTGGCTAAGGCCGTGGCGCGCATTCCCTGCGATATAGTTGTCAATATCCAGGGAGATGAACCTTTTATTCCTCCGGCCTATATTGATAAACTGGCAGAGCCTTTTGACAGGGAACCCGGCCTGCAGATGGCGACTCTGGCTGCTCCTTTGCCGGTCGGGGATAGGCAAGAGCCCAATGCGGTTAAGGTGGTCTGCAGCCGGGACGGAAGCGCGCTTTATTTTTCCCGTGCCTTGATTCCGTATCCGCGTTCCGGCAAAAAAACCAAACATCCTGCCCAGGAGATGCTGCATCTCGGACTTTATGCCTACCGCCGTGATTTCCTTCTGCGCTTCGCCGGTCTAGCGCGCACCCCCCTGGAAAAGACCGAAGAATTGGAGCAATTGCGGGTCCTGGAGCACGGAATAACCATACACGTCGTGCGGGTGTCCAAACCCCTGCTTTCCATAGATACTCCCCAGGATCTGAGACGGGCTGAAAGGATAATGGCAGGAGGAAATAAAGGATAAAGCGAATCTGCGGGTGGATGCGAACTGGCAGGTAAAACTCGCTGAGTTGTCTGGTTATTCCCAGCCTATATTTTTGCACATATTAAAATCTATGGTTTGTAAAGTGTTATCACTAAGATAGACTTTTACTAGCACCGAATTCAGGCAACCCCATCCGGTATAAAAGGTGGCAAATTTAGAGCGGGCATCGGTTACTTCATGCAGCGGCTTCGAAAAGGTCGGATGATTGAATTCATAAGTGACTTTGGTTATGCTATGCAATAGTTCAGGAGGAGAATTAATATACATGGAAAATTTGTATACGGGATATCCCTGCGGGGTTTTAGCGCCAGTGGCTCGGGCCGTGGCTTTCACTTCATAGACCTCATTTGCAGAGGTTATTTTTAAGGAATGGAATTTTTCAATATTAGACCTTAAGGCCCGGTATTCCTGTTCAGCCTGGTCGCGGGTTTCTTTCAGGGTTTTATAAGCCTTAAGTTCACTGGACACTTTGGAACTAATATAAACAAAGGCGGACAAAGCCGTAAGCAACAGGACTATTTGAAACATTAAAAGATATTTGAATTTAGACTGGTAGGCCAGAGGTTCATTCGGCATTTTTTTTTCTCCTGCGGTAGACTAAGCGCAATATAAGGTAGGAAGTAAATAATATAGCGCCAACGCCTACCCCTTTTTGTGCGCTGACAGTTCCGATAAGTTGGGAGGCGGCAGCCGGATTGATAAAAATTATCAAGTTAATCACGATCAAAGTTACAAAAATTCCAAAACAAACCGTTAAAGTGACTATCAGATCAATGAGATCGTCAACACTGAATTTTTTTAATGAAATAAGCGGCATGGCAATACTCACCTGATTTTAATTGCCTGATTTACCAGCCCGGAAAAATAAATTACTGCCAGTCATCCGCCGGAAAATATCAGAAGATAGCGGTTTGTCTATATAATTACCCAACCTCTTTTAGGAAGAGTATTTTAATAGATTATAGCTATCCTTGTCCAGCGTTAAAAGAATCCGGAAAAGGGCTTGATTGGCGCGGGCGTTTTTCTTTGAATTGATGTACTGCAGCGCGAGTTGGTCACGCATGCGCAAAAGCTCCTTCCGGAGTGTGAATTTATCAGCCACTGCAATGGTCAGGTAGAGAAGTTCGAGGGCTCTTTCATAACAATGATTGACCTCAGAAGTATCTTGCCGTCCTATCCAATGTTGAGCCCGGTTAAGTTCGTTGCTAATCATGAGAATTTGTTTAGCGAGCGGAAACCGGCGCCACTTATCCGTGGTCAATGTTTTGTGTTCTTTAAGCTGCATAGTCCATCAGTGCTTCCACAATATGGTTAACGCGTTGCTTGATCTCCGGATTGGCTATTTCCATTGAAGCATTTTCCTGCCAGGGGCGAATATTTATCAGAGCGGTATATTCGACGAAATCATTTTGGTCCTTTAAAGGATGCAGGTTGATTCCCCACAAATATTCCTGACGCGAGCCTTGGTCCAATAGCAAGGCCTCCAGGTCTGCATGCAAGTCGGCGTCAAGCGCCATGATTCCTTTTTCCACATCCACAACTGCCTTGGTCATGGATTGGAAAAAATTCATATGTTTTTTCATGAGCTCGGTTTTGGTTATTTTAGCCTGAATAATTTCCATAAAGTTACATCCTTTAGAACTAGTATATTCCACTTGCCATAAAATGTAGCTGAGTTTGCCGCAAAGAGCAAGGCGATTTCAGGGAAGTATAGCAAAATCTTGTTCAGTGAGTCAATGGCAATGAGGAGCTGAATTTAAATGGTGTCATTCTTTCTTGATTTCTGAAATAGTATAAAATCATCTTGGTTAAAGATTTCCTGATATTTCGGATTGTTTTTAATGGATTTATAAATATCTAAAAGCTCTTTCCTGGTCATGGGAAAATGGTTGCCAGCCAGGTCTAAAGCAATATATTCATCGCTGGCTTCCATCCTGGGTAAAATGTGAATGTGCTCGCGATGGGAAATATGCGGCACCAGGCTGCCTTGAGCAGCCAGTGGGACGTTTTCCGGGATACTCTGCAGCATTGCGCTCCCGGTCTTATGCCGGGCCTCGATACTATCCTGAGAATAGCGGTGTACATTGAAGATTGCTAAATAGAGGCATAAACCAAGCAAAATCCAGAATTTGTTAGTATTGTGTTGGATTAAGTTTTTCAGACCGAAGATAATTCCCACAAATAAAAAAGGAATTATGGGCGCGGAATAATACAGCATAAAACCAGCTTGCAGCGAATTGGCGCTGGCGGCATTCAATCCAATTGGCGCCAGGAGCAGAATGCCCCACCAGGAAAACAGCGGAAGAAAAGCCAGAGGATAAATCAGTTGCCAGACTCGCATATTCAAAAAGATACTTGCGGCTTCATGAGGATGAGAAACCCAATGGAAAAAATATTCCGACAGACTGGTATCTGGGGGAATCCAATTGGTTAAAAATTTATAGCCTGAGAAAGCAGCAGCGCCATTATTCATAAATGCTATGATTATTAAAGCAGTTAAAACCCATAACAGCGATGCTGCGGAAGTGATTAAACCTAACTTGAATCGTTTTTCTTTAATTAATACAAATAGACCGAAGAAAAAGAGATAAATGCCTACATCTTCTTTGCACATAAGCGCCAGCAGCAGGGAAGTCCAGTAAATTGGATATTTTCTTTCCAAATATCCCCAAACCATTAATATGATCAGCAATGGTTCGAACATTTCCACATGAAAATCATAGAGCAATCCATGAACAAGATACCAGTTATTTAAATATGCAAAAACAATAACCAGGGCCAAGGCTTTATTTGCCAGTTGCTTTTTGGCCAACAAGAATAACGGCCAGGCCGCACCGGCCACGGCCAGGCATTGGAGCACCAGCAGATTAATCGGTGATTTTTTAAGCATATACAACGGCGTGAGTAAAAGCAGAATCGGGCTAAAATGCTCCTTTAAAAACGAGCCGTTTAAAAAGGGAACATGAAGAAATTTGCCGCGCAGAGTATTCGCCACGGCGTAGTCAAAGATGGATAGATCAAAGGCATTGGTATGAAAAGAATAATGCTGGGTGATTTTCAAGATGAGATAAAAGATAAAATAAACGGCCATTAAAGAAAAAGCGGCCAGGTTCCAGTTGATTTTGCCGGAGATGGTATGCTTTATATTGGGCCATTTTTTATCTATAAAATAGCCCGCGGCAGATAAAAAAACAATAGTTGATATTTTTAAAAACAGCATGTTCATCCTTTCGGCGCAGGGCTGCGGTTGCCATCGTCAACATAGCGCGTCGGCCGTTTAATGCGATTTACTTTCCGGCTCCCAGATATAATAATTTTTACAATGTATAGGCCAGGGGACTTTTTTAAAATTTTGGGGAAGTCTTAATTTTGTATCATATTGTGGATTTTTCACCTCAATATAAATATAGCGTTTGAAATTAGCGGTATATTTATCATTTTTAAGATCATGGGTATATACAAAGGGTAAAGTAACGCCATAATAGGTTAAATTAGTTTTATGCCAGTCTCCGCCGGTGACCAAAACATCCCCTGCTTTTTTGTGGATATTTAGATATTCAACCAGTCCCCGCCAATTCTCTTTTTCATACTGTGAAAAGTAGTAATGTATTTGTTTTGACTGGACAAAAGTATAGTAACCCATAAATAGAGCCATGAAAATAATACCGGCTAACTTCAGGCGAGGGTTAATTTTATTTAAGCAGTAAATTATACCTGAAAAACCCGCCACAATGAAATATATAGCGTAGGGCCACCAGGGGGCAAAGTAACGGGAACATTGAAAATCCCGGTTAAAAATAATCACATAATACAAGATAAACGCGAAGCAAAAACTGGAAATGATCAGCAAGTGTTTCTGGCGGTTTTTGCGATCGAGAAGATTCAATAATGAGAAGGGGATTAAATTACGGACAATTTTATTAATGATGCCATAATTTATATCCAGTTTCCAGTCATGGAAAAGTAATTTCTCAAAAGCGAATTTAAATAACTCGCGAGGGTGAGTAATAACCAGCCCGGTTCCAACGCCCTCCTTTAGTGTCATGCTTTGTTTCCACATCACACCTAACCAGGGCAGATAGCAGATGAAGATCATAAAACCAAGCTTAATAACCTCGGTTATTTGCTGGGGATGGTTTTTTCTTTGGAAAACACTTATTACCAAAACACTTAGCCATACACCAAATACAAAAAATAAAGTAACCAGACTTGAATAAATAAGCATTACACTACATGTGACATATCCCATAGCAGCGCCGAGGTTTAGTTTATTATCATTGTCCCAAAGGTTTAAACCGAAGTAAAGCAGTGAGGGAGATAATAATAAAATTAAGGAATACATACGCAGTTCTTGCGAATAATAAATACCGTAAATATTTATAACCGCCAGGAAAACAGCTGATAAGGCGTAAAATTTATGATTGAATACTCTTCGGAATAAAAAATATAGAACGGGCAGGGCTAAAAAGCCTAATAAAGCGGAGATGATTCGGAGATTGCCGTCGGTTAAAGGAATACTAACCAACTGCTGGAACCATACTTGGACCCGGAGCAAGACATAAAACAAGGGGGAATGCAAATCCCAGGTGGCTACGCGATGAATTACTTCCCATAGAGAAGGATGATCATTGACATAGATGGCGGTATGTATTTCATCCTGCCATAAACTTTGGCGATTCAGATGCCAAAAACGTAATATTCCTCCTAAAGAAAGAATAAATATAGACAATAATGAAAATCGAACATCTGTAAAAATGATGCGCTTTACACGATCAAAATTAATTTTAAAAACATTCATAAACTTTTTGCTCCTTTTAAAAAATAAAACGGAAAATGATTATCTCTATACTATTGGCTAATCAATTCGTTCAAAATATTGAAGCCATCTGTTAGCCTGTAATTCAATCTGAAAAGATTTATAATTCTGTCGTAGCGGGCTTTTTCGCCATTCTCGTTCAATAATACCTTCTCCCTGATCAGGTTCTGGAAGATTTTCGAAGGAATATAAATGCTCGTCCAGGATGACAATGCGCGGACGCTGCTTAAGCACCCAATCCACATTCACTTTTTGATGTCCCACCCAATGTTGCGGCACAAATTGGCCGGTCTGAGCAGCCTGACGGGAAGAAAGACAATAAAAATCCAGGGCATTCATGTTCGAATAAAAAGGTATGATGCCTGCAGGTTTAACAGCTACCCAGTCCGTGTGTTCATAACGGCCTCTAAACCATTTGCCGATGGCGGTCCTGTCAGCTTCTTCGCGGCTCCAGGATTGAACCCGAGTGTGATCTTTACCATGGAAAGTAGGAAGTATAAAGTTCAAAGAAATGAGACCCAATATAACATAAATACCAAGTTTGAACAATAATTCATAAGTTGGCTGTTTTTTTTGCCAGTAATCCATTAAAGAACCAAGACTAAAAGCTATATAAAAGCAGAGCAGCGGCCAGACTGGAGATATAAAACGGTGATAAGGCATGAAATCACCGCCAATGATACCAATGCAAGCAAACCATCCGCATAGAATCATTGTTAAAAAAAGGGTTTTTTTCCTTTCGTTTTTTAAAAGAAAAGGAAAAATAAAAATGGGCATAACCCAGATAAGATTATAAATTTGGGATAAGGATTTCAGATATGCCATGCCAGGAGCAATATTCTGGAGTCCATGGATTTTTACAAAATAGGAAGTGGGCAGTATAGTTTTAAAAGTCAGCAATAAATACAGGATCCCAGATGAAATTATTGCTCCAAATACCAATGCAAACCAACCTGGATAATGCCATTTTCTTTTATATAAAAGGATAAAAAAAGAGCAAATAATAAAAAATACTATACCTTCTGGTCTAGTTAGTGAGGCCATGCCTAACAAGATGGCGGAAGCGATTAATGTTTCCTTTTTGGGTTTATCAAAATAAATAATAATTAATAATACCCCGGCTGTTATCAACAAAGAAAACAAACTGGTTTCCAAGCCGGATAATGGCCAGGCTGCCCAAAGAGCCGATAAACTGCATAAGATTGCTGCAAAAATATTTACTGTCCGGGTGTTTTCTTTAAACGGAATTGTTAATAATAAAATAATAATACCTATTCCACATATTCCTCCAGTGATTTGACTTAGCAGAGGTAGATTGATTAGCGTTAGTTTGTTAAGGCCGGCAAGTAATGCCACCCATAAAAAGTTAGTAGGAATCCATTCCGTCTGACCTAAATTATAAACCGGAATGCCGGTTTGAGCCCAGTTGTTTGCAACCCGAAGGGTAATAAATGCATCATCCCAAATTGTTGTGGATTGCAGCATATGCAGGAGGGCAAGTAGTAGGATGGAGGCAAAAATAGAAATTAGGCCGAGTGTATGGAGTTTAGAGTAATATATCAAAATAAAAATCCTCAACCTTTGCAGGATTTAAAATTATTATCAGTAAGCTTGCTATCAATTCTTGCTAGGAGCCTGAGTAATTAGTCTGTTTTTTAGGTTGTCATTCCCGAATGATCGTATCGGGAATCCAGCGACTAATTGCTCAGGCTCCTGGGCTATGTCAAGAAAAAATATATTTAAAAACGAAATCCGATTACTGCTTTATCTTAGCAATAGCAAACAGCATTCCTCCGCCTGGAAAAGGTGACGTGATATTATTTAGCACTGAAAATGCTTCCGGTAATCTGTTAGGGAAAAAATAATTGCATATCTTTAAAATGGAATATCCTGAGTTTTCCAGCAGCATTTTCAAGGTTAATTTATCATATAAGATTCTGTGACTTCTATCCCTCGTTCCTATCCAGTTATTACCCTTAAATAGTCTACTGAAACTCATTGTGTTGGGCGTAGCAATTGTAATAATTGAATCTTTAGCAAGGAGGTTTTTAACGTTCCTTAAAAAAACGTAGATATTTTCAATATGCTCAATAATTTCCCACATAGTGATAATATTATATGTATGCAATGGAATATTTCCGGTGTCAATCTGAAGGTCTTGGATAAATAAATGGCCCATTGATGAAATATAATCAGCATAAGTTGAATCTGTTTCTACGCCGTCAATTCTTTCTAAGTTACAAATGCGTTTACTTGCTAATGTAATAAAACTCCCATTAGACGCTCCAATATCTAATGCCTTAATAGCTTTATTGGGGAAATATATTTCCTGTGCTTTGATTAATTGTTTCAGAAGAAACTTATGCCGTATTGGTATATTAACCATGGTTAAATACTAATCTCCACATTTAAAAAATGTCTTAAATTAAAGAAGAATCACTTTATCTTCATGATCCAAACTACACTCATATTAATAGGGCGTGTTTCAGACCCGCCAGTATGCGTTAATGAGGGCCCCCAGTTCTCCCAAGTCACACCTTCTCCAGGATCCATCCAATCAGCGACAACATGCCATTCTGTACAAGTAGCAGAAGGCCAACTTGAGATAACTTGATGATTATGACTTTTCAATTCATCCGCTTGCATGGTTCCGGCAACATTACTACCCCTTAAAAATCTACCTTCTCCATTCAAATTAGGTATAATTTGACCATTTAAAAGACTTGAGGGATCATTTAAGGCTTGGCCATTACACTCGACATATTGAGGAGGCAGGCTAGGGACACCGCCCAGATTTTTATGCCAAGCTATTATCGAACCAATAGGCAGATCAGCGCCGGGAGCTATTTTAGCATGAGTAATGGCATTATCTTCAACAGTTTTTGCTTCATTCGCCCACTCCGCGCGCATTGCATAGGGCACAGTAATAAGTTCCTGCCGGGAAAAGGTCTCAGGCGTGCTGTTTATGGTTACGGTTAATTGCAGCCAATAATTTTGATCAAAAACCGGGAAAGGTCTCGTGCCGCCTAGAACCACATTGAATCCGCCTCCGTATGTCTGGACGCCTCTTACTTGCGTTATGTAATGTTCCTCCCACCAATCCTCAGTTCCGCCGGTCTGCGCGGTCCATAAGGAGAAACGTATGTCATAAGCTTTGTCAGGCAAGACGTTCCCAGCTTTATCCGTTAGTTTACCGGAATAATTGATTAACTTTGGGACTGTAGCCAGCGCTGATGCGGCCAGGATACAACAAAATGCAGATAATATTATAATGCTTAGGCTTTTTTTCATTTTAATTTCTCCTTTTAAAGATGATTTTGACCCATGCCCAATTAGCTCATGTTGCGGGAAGAGTATTTTTAACGGAATTCTCACACTTTGTCATTCCGAGCGCAGCGAGGAATCTCTAAAATCCCTAGTTTTCAAGGAGATTCCTCGGTCGCTTCGCTTCCTCGGAATGACAAAAAACTAAAACAACCTTTTTGCAATAGAAACTAAATGAATTCTCCCCGCAGTAAAATCCCCCTAGCCCCCTTTTCCAAAGGGGGAACTCCATCAGGTAACCCCGTAGCAATCTACGGGGAATTACAAGTTAAATTTTTATTAAAGTTTTCTTCAATTCAACAACCATAATATAATACAGAATTGGTCCGGCAAAATGAATAAACATGCCGAAAATGATTACAAAAAGCCAGATAAATTTCATAAAGCCGCTGGTAAATGATTGCTTGCTCCAATGTGAAAAAGAAAAAAACAAAATATAGATGGCGCAAATAATGGAAATGAATATCCAGACGCCTAATAGTATTTCAGGAAACGTAATATTTTTCAAACTTCCTGAAGCTGATATCGGTGAAAAAATAGAAATCAAGTTCCCTATAGCTAGATTCAGTATCATTATTCTTTGGATTGTTTTCTTCATTTTTTCTCCTCCTGAATGGCATTATCGCCTTTTTTAGTAATTTATCAAGATGAATGTGTCCTTCGCCGGTTACGCCTATAGGCGTTCCTGGGAAAATAAATGTGCCGCCTATTTCTATAGCGTCTTTGTTAATTTCGACAAAATCCTTGCTCCAATAGAAATCAAAGTCATACTTGCCGTTCTCTTTGGCCATTTTAACTCCCATTCCTAAAAATTCAAGTTCACCTCCTATATAATTTTCTTTTTTAAATATAAGTTCGCCATTTACTACTTCTTTTAAAACACTTTTCTTACACCCGATTTTAAAACGACCAAGTCTTCCTAATTTAAATTTGGCCATGTATCCTACACATAATCCGAATTTTGTGCCATCGATGATGCCGGTTTTGCCGTAATCCAAATCTAGTTTATAAGCAGTATTTAAGGTGCGTTCCTGCCAAAATTTAAGACCATTCTTGAATTTGCTGGGGTTTTTCCAGAAAATCCTGGCATTGTTTAAATTTTCGGCCCCCTTTTTACCAATGTTTTTCCCAATTTGCCCTGCTTTGTTTAACCCCCAGCGCGAGAGGTCTTTGGTGGTTTTAATATATTTTTTTGGATTAATAAAATTAGCTGCCCCTTTTTTCATTAAATTGAAGGAGCTTTTTATCCCGGCTTTTGTAATATCGCCCAGTTGATAAGCAGTCTTTTTTAAATATTCACCTTTTTCAGGCGCTCCGCGGCCCACCGCCTTATTCACCTTCTCCGCTTTTTTCTCCCACCTCCTCGGATCAGCCCAGGTCTTTCCGGCTTCTTTTAATACGGCGCCGACTTTAGGGGCTGTTTCAATAATGGCCTCATTAACTTTCTCCGCCTTGGGGCCCCATCTTCGGGGATCCGCCCAGGTTTTGGCTCCTTCTTTGAGCATGCCTTCGACGCGGGAAAGGAGGGAGGGTGTCTCTGAATCCTCTTCTGACACCCAGACGTTTCTTCCGGTTGCGGGATCGATTTCCCAATGGCCTTTGCCCGGCGGCATGGGAATACCGCCGCGCGGAGCAGATAATTCGGGTTTTTCCAGTAAGGGCGCATCGACATCAGCGACGGCGTCGGAAATACCCGGGCGGACATGGAAGTCCGCCCCTACGTTTGAACTGCCTGGGCGGACACGGAGGTCCGCCCCTACATTTGAACTGCTCGAGCGGATACCGGAGGCCGCCCCTACGGCCGAAATGTCCGGGAGATTGTGGAGGCTGGGGTCGAGTTGCGCAAGATAATCATCCATGTAGTTTTGATAGGTTTGTCCGGTGTGATTGGCATACGCTCCTCTATTTCTAGCCGGGCCGTTTCCCAGGACGTACACCGGACCCGGGTTTTCCAGGGAACCAAGCAGCCGGGAGCCCATGACAGCGAGGGATGTTAAATCTCCGCTCTGGATGACATCCCAGGCTGCTTGTCCTCTTTGGGAGTATTCTTGTCCTTGCGCGTATAGATCACTAATATCCGCATAGATTCCGCGCAGATCATCACTCAGATAAACGCTCAAGTCATCCAGCACGCTGAAAATATAATCAGCCGAGAAATCAAAATCCGCGTCAAAGGTAAAATAAATCTTCTCCAGCGCGCTTTTGGCGGGCTGGAACTCAGGGGGCAGGAATTTGTCTATCAGACCGTTGATGGAGTCCGCCCACTTTCCGCTGGTCAGTTCTTCCAGCCATCGCGACGGCCCGCTTGTGAAGATGTCAAGATACTCCTGCGCCTGGCCAAGGTATTCCTGCCAGCAGTTCTGAGCCCACTCGAGGCCGCGGCCCGCCAATGAGCTGATACCATCGGAAATGGATTGCATAAATCCATCCGCGGTCCGGAAAAAATCAAGTTTCCAATTCTCGGAATTGAAAATATCGGCCACTGTATCCCAAACCTGATCTGCCTGGAACCAGCTGCCGGAGGAATCGAAACGAAACTCAAAACTGTCAGCTATAAATCCGCTGATCATATCTCCGGCTTTAGTGAAGAATTGCCCGGGGGATAAAGTGAAATTCATAAAAGCCGCGCCCAGATCGATATTGCAGGAGGAGGTAATGAAATCTTTTAGGCTGCCCGCTAGATTCTCGCCAAATTTACTAAAACCTTCCGAGATCCCGGCCCATAGGCCAAGGGCGTTGTGGGAGCCGCCCATATCCGCGATCAAGGCCTGGACTTGATTTATTGCCGTCTGCCCGAAACCGGCTGCTCCGCTAAAATGCGCTGCCAATTTTTGACCCATCCCAGCCAGGGACCAGGATTTTTCCCCGCTTAGCTGATCCCAGATAGCCAGGACATTTTTACCCAAGGCATTAATGGATTGCATAAAAGCGTTATTGCTTATCAAAGCCTGAACATCGCCGATGAAAGAATCTATCTGGCCGGTGATGAGGTCCGGCAGGCGTTGAAAAACATCCAATTGCTGCATAAACTCAGAACGCAGGATCATATCTTTTAGAGGCCCGGTGACTGTGCTGAAAATTGTCTCGATCTGTTTGGTTTCGAGCCCTATCTCGCGCATGAGCCGGCCCAGGTCGTTTTTAAGCAAGTCAATAGTACCTTGCGCAACAGCCTGATCGAGCAGATGCTTGGCTTCCTGCCTCAGCCGGGCTAAAGTTTCTGCATGTTTATAAGCCTCGGTGCGATGCAGCCATTTAGAAAACTGGGCCCCGCCTTGGGCTGCCAGGTTATTCAAGAGGCCAATAACATCCTTCGGTTTCTCAAGCTCTTTTAAGATGGGATGGGATTCCACCAGCCTGGTAAAAACATCCTGCTGCAAGGTTCGCAAGAGTTCCTGATCAATCTTAAACTGCCCCGGATTTACGAAATTGAAGGCCGGATCCAAAGCCTGGTTCCCGGAATTCAGCTGACAGGTAATTTTTCCGCATGCTTCCTGGAATTCCTCGCCCAGGGTTTGATATTTTGCGGCAATAGCTTGCATAACCAGGGCTGCATCCGCTCTCCGGATTTCCAGCAATTGGCGCTCCAGACCGGCGTTGAAATGGTCTTTTAGGTTTTGGAGTTTATTGAGTTCTTTAAGGATTTGAGACTGGGAGCCTGCCAGGCCGATTTGTTCAGCTAATCTGTCCAGGGCCGGATTGGCAGAGGAGAGCAGGGGCATAGCGGGCCGTGCTTCTGCAAAGATGAACCTGGCCAAATGATCACTAATTTTCAAAATATGCCGGTCCAGCAGCGCGCGCGCCTCGTTGCCCAGAATGGCAACCTGGTCCAGGGATTGCTGGACTTGTGTGCGTATAGCCTGCTGCCGGATAAAATCCACTGCACGGTTGACAACATTTTCGTATATTTGCGGTAGAGGTTTGGCGCTTCGTGTTCCTGCGATATCCCAATCCGGCGGTGCCCGGCCAGCGGCAATATCCTGGGCCGCCCGGTTGCTCCGGTCTTTAGCGCGTGCCAGGGCCCGGCTAATGTCGCAGGTGAAAGATGCCAAATGAATATTCTTAATTATGTCTCCGATATCCTGCGCAGCTCCGGCTGCCAGGTGATTGATGTTTAAAAGCGCATCCCGGCATTCCCGGCCGGACTGCTTATCCATATCCACCAGCCGGGTTTTGAACCGGGCCTGGCTGCGTTGGGCGGTTGACTTGACCTGGGCGGCATTAAATTTCAACCCTGCGCTCATGAGCTGAGCGGATATTTCAATATTTATCAGGTCCAGGGCCGCGGCTATTTTTTCCCGATCCATCCGGGATGTTTCCAGTTTTTTCTGGACATCAGGCTTTTGTAAGGTTTGCTGCCTATCAATATCGGGTCCATGCAAAGCGGCTGGCATATGCGTTGCCTCATCAGGCGGCTTATCAAATTGCTGCAAGAGCCGGCTTAGCAAAACCTGCTGCTTAAGCAGATGCAGATTAGTCTTTAAGTAATGCTGGGCCCGGATTTGGGTGCTGTTTAAATCATGTAGTTCCTGCCTGATTTCGCCTAAAAGCCCGGCCTGCTTTACGGTCTGGATACAAGTTTGCAGGTCTTGCTTTATTTGCTTCTCTTTGATAGCCAGGGTTTTAAAATGTTCCGTATATTTGTGTTCCATAATTTGTTCAAGTGTCTCGCCGGAATATAAGTCATGTTGACGTTTCAACGGACTATCCCATGGCGCAGGCAGAAAGGCGCTTACTTGGGCAGAGCTTTTTGTCAGCAAGGCCTGCCGGCTAAAAAGAATTTCCTTCTCTTGCGCTATCCCGGCTGCAATCTGTTTTTTCAAATTTTGCCAATCACGCAGCCGGAAATTCTGGGCAGAGGGAAGGGTTTTAGCTTGCAAGGCGGAGAGCCTTTCTATTCTCAGGTTAAGTTGCTGCAGCAAATCAGATTTTTCACGCAGGCAGGTCATGGTTTGCGATGCCCCGGCCGCGTGGCCAATATGTTTTCTGGCTTTATCGAGCTGAACTGCCTTGTTTAAATGATCCCATACCGCATCCCTGGCCGCTTGCTCTGCTATTTCCAGCTTGGCCAAATTCCGGTAGAGACGCAAAGCCTTATTAGATTCCGTATACAATTTAATCTGCTGTTGGGCGAGATTCCAAAAAAACGGGTTAGCCGATGGCAGCCGCCCAAAAGCTTCCAGACGGGCGGCAAAGCGGGTAAGATCAAAGGCTTTGGTTTGTTCAAAGGCTTGGCCGGTTATGCTCAGAACAGCCATAACCAGATCCCGGCGCTCTTGAGATAGTTGAGATAGTTCTGCGGCAAGATCAGTTTGCATAACTTTTCGGTTTAAATCCCCCGCGCTCCGGGAGTATATCATTTTCATACATTGCTCGGCATGTCCCATTTTCTCCAGCGCCCGGACTGCATCAAAGGCAGGCAGGCTTCGCTCTGCTGCCTGGGTCTGTTTTTGCAAGTGCAACTTGAGCAGGTCGGATTTTCCCTTAAGATAATCCAGATCGCGGAGTGATTTATAGCTGCTCAGGCTCTGCTTGATTTTACTTAAGCTCTCATGCAAGACCCGGCCGTCAGACTGGCTCGGGTCATGGGAAAATAATGGGTCAGAAGAAGGGGGAACTTCCATCTTATGGTAGAGTTTCTCAAACTCGCGATCCAGACGTTGGCGCGAGGTCTGGGCAAACATTTCCATTTCCTTGACTGCGGAGCCCATTTCCAAGGCTATGATAGCTTGAGTTAATTCCCCTGGGCGATGAGACATTTTATCCATGACCAGTTGGTCCAAATGATTCGCGCGCTCCAAATACAGCAGGTATTCCTTTTTAACAATCCGGCTTGAAACTTTTTCTCTCGCGTACTCTACTGCATCCAAAAAATCTTCTTGGTGGATTTTAAAAGCCTGATACCTGGCCCGGACCGCGTCTGTGAGCGTGGGCATATTCGGAGAAGAAAAGAGTTCATCCCGGGCTGGAGTCAGAATCTGTTTGGCCTTGTCCATGATCTGCCGGGCTTTTGCAAAATCCGCGGGAGCGCTTTTTTCAAGTTGCTGCGCTGACAGCTCTATATTTTCCTGATAGGCCTGAAATTTATCGCGCAGGAAGATATTCGATTCAGCCTCTGCGTATTGCTTGAGCCCGGCCAGCCATTTTTGCCGGGATTCCTCCATCTCATCCCAGGCCGTTTGCAGGCGGGTTAAGGCGATCGCAGCTCGGGCAAATCTACTCCCCGGCTTATGCCCCAGGGGCTTTTGGGAAACAGTGACTGACATGGCGGTAAAATCATCCCATTGTTTTCTCAGCCTCGGCGTGGTCCGGCCATAAAAGAGGTCGAGCTCATCCAAGGCCTTTTTGCACTTATCCTGCGAGAAAATCTCTCCCAGTTCTTGGGTCTTTCCGGCAATAGTGGATAGGAGTTGGTTTTTCGGATTTCCGGGAACCAGGCCTAATTGGTAGAATTCCGGGGAATAAAGAATATCCAGCAAGCGGCCCTGAGCCTGATCAGATTTGGTTTCAATTACCCTGCTTAAATCCTTGATTTCCAACAGCTTTTGGGCCAGGGGCGAGCGCTCCAGCCAGTCAGCGGGTTTCCGGGACTGCTCGGCAATCTTTTGGCGGATTTTAACCTGTTCACGATTAATATCATGCCCCAGCCTGGCCAGCTCCTTTACCCTGGCCTCTTTGGCAAGCGTATTGTCAAATTTCTCGCATGCCATTTTCAGCGCCTGGCACGAACTTTTCATTTCATTAATGTGTTGCATGTCTTGCGGACCTAATTTAATACTTTCCGGGGAACTGAAGATCCGATCCACCTGTTCTGCAGCCTCGGCTTTGGCCCTGTCAATGGCAGTAAGTTTGGCTTGAAGTTTCTGATTGAAGGGGAGGTCATACAGGCTTGTCAGCGTTGCTTCGGCCGCATGAACCATTTTTTCGCGTTTGTTTTTAAGCTGATTCAATTTACGCATAAACCGGGAGTCCGGTGAGAGGTCGCGTACTGCGGCTGAACGCGCGCCCACTCCAGGCAAGGGAAGAGCCAGAGCATATGCCCACTTGGCCCATAATCTTCCATTATGCGGAACTCCGATGCCTATAACATCAATAATAGGCGCTCCCGCGGGCCGGATTTCTTTGGCCGCGGCCAGATAAGCACGGGCCACCAGGCCGCCAGTGCCTTTGGCAATCAGATGGGCCTTGAGCCCCCTGCGCTTGGCGGATTCCACTTCCGCGATTCGTGCCAACTGCTCGGCCTGCACTGCCAGCCCTGATTTGGGATCAAAATCAGGATGTTGGGCAAGATTTATTATATCCTGGGCCGGGATTCCTTTGGCGCGCAGGCGAGAAAGGGCTTTCGCTATTTCTTTGGCATTATCAAAAATATCAGGAATATAGATAACCAATTGGCGAAAAGAATATTCAGGCCGGGACCGGGTTGGTTGGCCAATTATCCGGCCCTGGCTTGAAAGGGGAACGAAATGTGCAGGAAAAACCAGTAAAAAACAGAGCAAACAGGAAATACCGCGATGGCTGCGATTATTTACAGACATTAATCCACTCCCGGGTGTAATTTGGTTCAATATATAGTTCGACAGGGCGCGGACTAAATCCTTTCAAAAAAAAATGCAGTTGATTAAAAAAATCTTCCAACCAGGATAGGCCGGGATCCAGCGGATGAAGAAAGCGCGGCCATCTCTAACTTTTTATGTGCCTGCCCTTCTTTTCTCAGGTAAAAGGTGATATAGTGAGGCACGTAGAAAATGGGACGATGTGGTCAATTTTATTTTGCGGAAGCACCCTTACGTAAAACCAAGCATGTCCTTCCCGAATGCTTTAAGCCCTGCAGTCTGCCTAGGAGAGAAATCATGCCGCAATTGCCGAATAATAATACCAGCAAGCAGCCGGGTAAATTCCAGTCAGGTAATATCCTGATGATTTCCTGTGCTCATCTGGTTCATGATATCTACTCTTCTTTTTTAGCGCCCCTATTACCGCTGCTAATCGAGAAACTAAGTCTCTCTTATTCGCAGGCCGGATTTCTTTCGGTGCTGCAAAGATTGCCGGCACTTTTAAATCCTTTCGTAGGAATAATCGTAGACAAAGCATATTTGCGTTTTTTTATTATTACGGCTCCGGCCATAACTGCTATCAGCATGAGTCTGTTAGGCGCGGCGCCGACTTATACGGTCTTGGCAATCCTGTTGCTTACCATGGGTATGGGAGCCACTTTATTTCACGTTCCGGCACCGGTTATCATTAAACGGCTGGCCGGAAACCAGGTGGGAAAAGGCATGAGCCTGTATATGCTTGGCGGAGAGACGGCCCGTACCCTGGGACCTTTGACCATATTAGGCGCGGTTTCTTTATGGGGGCTGGAGGGAACATATAGATTAATTCCTCTGGGAATTATTGCCTCCCTGGTTCTTTATTTTAAATTGATCCGGATTAATATTCCCCGTGAAGTTGCGAACCAAAGAATGGGATTAAAGTCAACCTTGGAAAAACATCTGGCTTTTTTTGCCATCCTAGGCGGCATTACGCTTTTTAGAAGTTTTATGAAATCGGCTCTAACCGCCTTTCTGCCTACGTATATGCATGTGCAAGGCAAATCCTTGTGGATGGGCGGCCTTGCTTTGGTTATACTTCAATTTGCCGGAGCCGGGGGAACCTTGTTCTTCGGATCGATTTCCGACCGGATAGGGCGTAAGCCTTCCTTGATGATAATCGCAATTACTACCCCGGTTTTTATGTGGCTTTTGGCTGTGGGGAACGGTTTTTTTACCATCCCCATACTTATTGTTCTGGGATTTTTAATTTTTGCGTCCGGCCCGGTTTTGCTGGCCGTTGTTCAGGATATCAATTCCGGACGTCCGGCATTTATTAATGGAATTTATATGACCATTACCTTTTTAATGGGCGCTCTGGCGGTTATGCTGGTGGGGATTTTCAGCGACTGGATAGGGCTGGGAAATACATACAAGCTGTCAGCGGTATTGGCGCTGGGAGCCATACCCTTCATATTCATGCTTCCGGATAAAACCATGCCGGAATGACAAAACGCACTAAATACTCAGGCTCCTAGCAGCCTGTCGGACTTAACAACAAAAGGCAGTTTTTCTAAGTTTCCCC
>CBDUZI010000002.1:0-83700 GCA_965371665.1 uncultured bacterium | reverse complement strand
GATTGAGGGGGATTTTGCATATAAAAGCGGGCGTTTTATTGATTAAATCCCCCCTACCCCCTTTACAAAAGGGGGAGAATGACTTAAGTCCGACAGGCTCCTAGAACAGAAATATGCAGATTCTTTTGACAATACGGGAGCAAGTAAAAGGAGGCAGTATGAAAAATATTAAAGCTCGGGACATTATGACTTCTAAGGTTTTAACGGTTACACCGGAAACCACCGTAAAAGCTCTGGCCCAATTTCTGCTTAAGCATAAGATTTCCGGGGCGCCGGTAGTTGATCAAGACGGCCGGTTGACAGGCATCGCAACGGAAGGGGACCTGATTTTCCGAAATACCGCGGTTCATCTTCCCACAGTAATAACCATATTTGATGCGATTATTTATTTGGAAAGTCCGCATAAATATGAAGCTGAACTCCAAAAAATAATCGGTGGAAAAGTCGAGGATATTATGACGCGTGATCTGATTACCATTTCACCGGACACCGGACTGCAGGAAATAGCTACGATTATGCACGAAAAAAAGCGGCACCTGCTTCCGGTCATGGACAATGATCGTATGGTGGGAATTGTCGGTAAAGCCGATATGGTTCGGGCTATAGCCAAGGAGGAGTAATGCCAGGCCGGGAGAGCAGGGCCGTAATGCTTTTTCTGGCGATGCTGGCTGGCGCGGGATGCGCTGGACTAATGAAACCTGACCAGCTCCTGGAAGTGACCATTACCCCCCCGACCGTTTATCCCGGGAGCATAGTGACTATTCAGGTTAAAGCGCCAACCGGAACCCAGGCGGTTACCGGACGTTTAGATATGCCCGGCTCTCCGGTAGTGCATTTCAAGACCAGGGATGAGGGGAAAACCTGGATTTTCACGACCCAAATTCCCCTAACCACGGTCTTTACTCCGGGACGTTATCAGATTATAGTTCAGGGCCGGGCGCCGGATGGAGCCAGGTGCCGGGGCGAGGCCTGGGTGACAGCCCCTTAAAATAACTTGAGGAGGAAAAAAGCAGTGTCGGAATCCGCTAAGCAGAGCATAAAATCATCACGCCGGGCCAAACCGAAAAACGTATCTTCTGTAACTTCGAAATCTGCCGGGACGTCCCGTGGACCTGAAGTTACGCTCCAGGCTTCACGCCGTTTCTGGTTGGTTACCTTGGGAGGAGTGCTTTTAATTTTAACCTTGGTTCAGGGATATGGTTACTTTACCGGTTGGGGGAACCCTAACAAAGTTACACTAAGGTATTTCAAAACCGCTCAGCGTCTTACGCTGGCCAAAAGGTATCCGGCGGCTGTATCCCAGTATCAAAAAATCCTGAAAAAGAAGCATGTGAGCCAAGAGCAAATCCAGCAGGCGCTCATAGGCATGGGAGATCTTTACTATGAACAAAACCAATGGACTCAGGCTGTTGCGACCTATCGGCGCTTGCAGACGCAGGAATCCAGTGGAGTTATCCAGGCCTGGACCGGGTTGAAAATTGCCGAAAGTCTGAATAAGGCCGGAGATTGGGAAACGGCGCTTAAAACTTATGCGGAGATATCCCGAAATTATCCGCAGAGCGATTGGGATGCCGAAGCCCGGTTAGGACAGGGAAAAGTACTGGAAGAAGCTAAACGCTACCCAGAAGCGCTGACAGCTTTCTCTGGTCTGGTGAACGATTACGCGGGAGGATTCCTGGCGGCTGATGCCCTGGTGCATAAAGGCATCTGTTATGAGAAGCTGGGGAAGCGGGCCGCTGCCCGCCAAGCCTTCCGCACCGTGATGGAGAAATATCCTGCGGCTATGCGTGACGAGGCCCGCCGCCGTCTCCACCGTCTGGATATTGGAAATAATGCTCCCGGCATATCGCAGTGGGGGAAATAATAGTAATATCAAAGGGGAGACTGATAGTACTATAACCTGATAAGTTTTTGAGGACTAGCCAGCAACGTCCCGGCACTTAACGCTATGATCCCTGCGCCTAAGGAATAATCTTCTTTCCCCCGGCAAATGACATAGCCTTTTTCGAGTTTCAGATCATGCATACAGGCAACCAGTCCACGCACATCGTTTAACTTTGGTGAAGTGTGCAGCTTAATTTCAAAAGGAATAAGGCGGGAGCCTGATTTGATCAGCAGATCAACCTCGGCGCCTGCGGCTGTGTGCCAGTAATAACTATGCGAGCCAGGCGCAAAAAGCTGAAAAACATTAATTATCTGTTCTATAATAAATCCTTCCCAAGCGGCTCCCCGCGCCGGATGAACATCGAAGGTTGACAACTTGTGAATCCCCAGAAAGTAATGCAGCAAGCCAGAGTCTCGAAAATAAATTTTGGGACTTTTCACAATACGCTTGCCGATATTCACGAAATAAGGCTGAAGTTTTCGGATGAGAAAGGTCTGTTCGAGAATATCCGTGTAGCGGTTAATCGTGTGGTAGCTTACTCCCAAGGAAGCCGCCAACTGAGAAGCATTCCAAATCGATCCGCTGGTGTGGGCCAGCATGGTCCAAATTTTGCGCATTTGGGGCGGAGAGATATCGATTCCCAGATTTTGGAGATCCCGCTCAATAAATGTCCGGCTGTAAGCTTCAAACCAGTCCAAAAGAGCAGCCTGCGAAGGGGCCAGGAAAGCATCCGGGAATCCTCCCCGATACCACAAGGTTTCCAAAGTAAACCGCTTCCGTATCCCCTGAACTTCATGCCAGTGAAAAGGGGTCATTTCCAGAAACCCGATTCGTCCTGCGAGACTTTCGGAAATCTGTTTAATCAAAACCGGGGAGGCAGAGCCCAAAAGGATAAGCAAGCCGTTCTTTTTCCGGCGTTCATCCACATAGCTTCTTAAGACAGGAAATAACTCGGGCAGTTGTTGGGTCTCGTCCAGGATGAAATGTTGTTTCAATTTATTTATGGTATATTCCGGGTCCGCAGACAAGCGAGTGGCATCTGAGGGTTTTTCCAGGTCCAGGTAATGCCAATCAGGCAGCAGGGAACGAATAAAGGTGGTTTTACCGCACTGCCGTGTCCCCAGAATGGAAACCACCGGGAAGTGCCGCAATAGTTGCCGTAAACGTTGGGAAAAATGGCGTGAGATCATATCTTGTATTTTAGAACTACAACTTCTAAATTGCAAGCATATAATTTAGAAACTTTGGAAGGCTGGTAAATTCATTAGGGTTGGCCAGCTCGCGCCGTCCAGTGATATGTGATAAGCCGGCTGCAAGAAACTTCTTGATTAACACCAGGCGGCTTTTTTATCGGTCTAAAGATAGCCTAAACAACTCCATTTTAATGCATTGACACACTATTTCGGATTTTGTTAAACTTTTCTGAGAACTAATTTTCTATCATTAGATTTGGGCGGTGCCAATTAGTGCACTTCTTTCATGAAAAGAAGAGGAGAAACCCATTTATGGAAATATGGATAGCACTTATTGGTGGTTTAGGGATAGGTAGTATTTTAACTTCAATGATTTCATCATTAATGAAAAGAAGTGAAATTAAAGATAAACGAAAATTTGACGAAAAAATGAAAGCATATACTAGATTGCTGAATTTTTTACATAAAGCTGCTTTGGAAAATAGTGAATCTGCCGCGAAGGATTATGCACTTGGGCAAGCTTATATTGAACTAGTTGGTTCACCGGATGTAATTAAACATACACAGGAAATGACAGAAACTAATCCTGGCACATCAGAAAGACGCAAGGTATTTAATTCATTAATTGTAGCTATGAGGAATGATTTAGATATAGATTTGCGAGATTTCACGAAATAAAATAGGTAGAACGCCTTAGAACAGGAGTTCTATCTATAGAACAGTCTGGCTCCCCACCGTGGACGATGTTAGAACCGTGTTGCTGAGATGTAGCGGCCAGTTAATCATTCCTGAACGGGTAAAAGCTGTTTGAAATACCCCCGGGTGGTACTCACTATATTAAAATAGTTTGAAGAATAAGGTGATTGGGACAAGTAATTAAGTAATTAAGTAATTAAGTAATGATGGATCAGGTAATGGTTAATATTCTAAGGGGACATAAAGGGGACAAAGGGGCCAGTAACGGGATATAAACATGCCAAAGGGGTAATAAAGGCGCGGGGAATTTATCTTGTAGTAGTGTGGCGGGAACGACAGCCTTTGTTTAACCGCAGGTCACTGACATATTACGAATAGCAAGTGTTCTATGAGCTTCCTCGGTCGCTTTGCTTCCTCGGAATGACATACTTAGTGAAATGATTTGAAAACGCTTGATGGAGACAGTCTCATAATGCGCAAGCAGAATAGTTGGCAGGAATTCCAATTAATCGATCTTATTCGTCAACGCAGCGGCCGGTTGGGAGCGGGAGACAAAATTGGCATAGGTGATGATGCGTCCGCTCATTATGTGGATTCCCGGAAACTTGAACTAATTACTTGTGATGCGCTGGTGGAAGGCGTGCATTGGAAATCATCCTGGTGTGATCCGGAATCCCTGGGAGCAAAAAGTGCAGTCGTGAATCTATCGGATATTGCGGCCATGGGTGGGACTCCGCAGCGCGCTTTTCTCGTGCTGGCGCTGCCTCGGAAAACGGCGCGCCCATTTATAATACGCCTGATTGACGGTCTGGTCAGCGAGTTAAGCCGCTTTGGCGTCCGGCTGGCCGGGGGCGATACGGTTTTATCTCCCGGGCCGATAATGATTTCTTTAACTTTGCAGGGCACAGCCGCGGCCGGCGCAGTCATCCGGCGGAACGGCGCCCGGCCAGGAGACCTGCTGTTGGTAACGGGTGAATTGGGAACCGCTGCCGCCGGGTTAGGCATGTTGCGGCGTCCGCGTTTAAGAACTCCAGTGCGAGACCGGCTAGTACAGCGCTGGTTGCGGCCCCAACCACGCCTAAGAGAAGGAACCCTGTTGGCCCGATCTGGACAGGTGCATGCCATGATAGATATCTCGGACGGGCTGGCAGGTGATACCCGCCGTTTAATTCAGGCCAGCCGAGCCGGGGCCTGTATTTTTGCTTCTCAATTACCGGTTTCCCTGGCAGTACGCATGGCAGCCCCGGCTTTGAAATGCGATCCTTTGGAACTGGCTCTTTCCGGGGGGGAAGATTATGAATTGCTGTTCTCCTGTCCATCCCCCTACGCGCCGAAATTAATTAATACCTTGCGTAAACGTGCGGGAACCATATGTACTGTAGTGGGGAAAATTCTTCCGCAACGCGAGGGGCTTTATTTAATCCGGCCCGACGGCTGTCGGGTAGACCTGCCTCCCAGCTGGGAACATGGAGCCAGGGAATAAAAGGGATTTTTTACCTTGACAGAGAGCAAAGAATCCGGTAAATTATCCAACTTATTTAATATAGGTAATGTAATCGCAAGGAGGATTTTATTATGTCGACGCCCTTTCCCAAAACCGGCAAGGTCGAGCGGAAATGGTATCTGATAGATATGGAAGGCAAAGTCTTAGGCCGGGCTGCCAGCCGGGTAGCGGCTATTTTACGAGGCAAGCATAAGGCGATTTTTACTCCTCATCTGGATACCGGAGATCATATAATAGCCATTAACGTGGAAAAAATCAGATTAACCGGCAAGAAACTCGATCAAAAAACGGATTTTCGTCATTCCGGCTGGCCGGGAGGAGCCAAGGTCACTCCTTACCGTGTTCTGATGGAAAAAAATCCACAGCGGATATTTCAACTAGCTGTCAAGGGTATGCTGCCGAAAAATTCATTGGGACGCGCTATGATAAAAAAACTGGTAATTTATAAAGGCTCCGAGCATAATCAGCAAGCCCAAAAACCGGAAAAAATGGAGATATAAGATGGAAGAAATTAAAACTGTTCAACCTGACAAGGAAAAGGCGGTTTTGGAATTTTTAGCGACCGGCCGGCGAAAAACATCGGTGGCCCGCGTTCGTTTAAGGCCTGGTCAAGGAAATATTTTTATTAACCATTGTCCGGCAGAGGAATACTTTTCCCGGCCGGTGGATATCAGCCGGATACGCAAACCCTTTGAAATAACGGCCACCGTCAATAAATTTGATACGCATGTCAATATACGGGGCGGCGGCTTAACCGGACAATCCGGCGCCATATTGCATGGCATTACCCGCGCCTTGATTCGGGCTGACGGAGATCTTCGCAGCACTCTATCCAAAGCCGGATTTCTGACGCGTGACGCCCGCATGGTGGAGCGTAAGAAATACGGCCAGCCCGGCGCACGCAAGCGCTTCCAATTCTCCAAACGTTAAGCCGAATAACAAGGTAAAGTGTCCCCGGGGGGGCGTAGTCCGTCTATACGCCGCAGGATATATAACTATGAATTCAAAAACCAGCCGCGTATCAGATGAAATAGTTGCCGCTATTGTCACCGCGGATGACGCGGACATAAAAAATACCTTGGCCTCCGTTTTATCCAAAGCCAAACTCGGGGAATTACTAAAAAAAACCTGTAACCAACGCAAGCAACCAGCCGCTTCGCTTAAAATAGTAATCATTCCGGATTTAGAGCATTTCGATGTTAACAGCTCAACCGGAGTTGCTCCCCAGCTGGTGGAGCAGGTTATTTCATGGTTATACCAACATGGTTATAATGATGTGACGGTTGGCAGCTCGGTTGGCAGCAATGACTTGTGGCTGGAAAATCGAGACCCGACGATACTTGCCGATCTTGCAGGTTATCGGTATGCCACGGATGCGGGCCGGGCTTATGATGTGATTAATCTAAGTAAGGACACGATTGCTGCCGGATTCAGCCAAGATAGTATTCTGTTTGATAGTCAATTAAACAGTCAGTGGTTAAAGGCTGATTTTCGGATCTGTATCGGAAAAAATAAAACGCATGAAGAATATTTTTTTGGATTATGCGGCTATACTTTGTTAAACGTACTTCCGTTGCGGGATAAAGAATATCATTATTGCCATCGACTGGATACCGGCGAAACAGTTGTGGAAATTCTGAAACAAACACCGGTCGACTTTTGCATAATCGACGCGCTTATAAGCAACCATGGAAATATGGGAGTGCTGCAAAATAATCCTTTGCCAACCAACACCATCATTGCTTCGGCCGATCTGGCTTTAACCGACTGGATCGGTGGATTGAAAATGGGGTGGGATCCTTATGTTTCGCCAATAAACCGGGCCATATTATACGCATACGGTTTGCCGAAGAAATATCGGATTGACGGCTCATCGGCTCCCTATATCGGATGGGTGAAGGTATCGCCGATACACGCGGAATCAGTGAAACTGCGAAATCGTTCCCTAATGCTGAGCCGTTTAATCCGGCCGTGGTTTCAACAGGTTAACCCGGAATTATTTCCCTTCAAACATGCCCTTGACCAGAAGTTAAACAAAACCTTCAGCTCGCTGACAGGGAAAGACAAAGGTGTATTTTCGGAAGCCGGAATTATCGGTTTTAATTATGTGCTGGGGATCTTTCATCAATTATTTCAATCATATCAAATCATGCATTTGAAAGAACGAATGTACCGGCGGGAACGTCAACTGGGGTTCGATGCGCGCCAATATTCTGAAGATGACTATAAGTCAATTATAGATTATATTGAACCGCTGGCGGAATTAGTTAAAAATACTCCGCCGGACCGTAATGGCCTGCGATGGCGTTATATTGACAAATCAGTGCTCTTTGAATGCCGCAGAATTTTACCCGTCGCGTATGATGTTTTTGTTGAAAAAGTTGATATTGGCGCCGCGGTCCGAATGATGAATGATAATATTGGGGGCGCCCGGGAAATAATTGCGCGGGATAAAAAGCGGCGGGTGATTCGTCAAGCAGAAAGAACCATCTATCTTCCGCAGCCTAATTGGATGTCTTATTACGGCGGGGACATACTTGACGTCGGAAAAATCCAGTTTATCCGCTATGCCAAAGACCGGCAGGAAATATTTTGGCGGAGTGTTGCCAGCGCCAATGATTCTACCATTTATGACGATGGCGTGGTTCGGTTTGTTAATCAAGGCGGGGAAAATACTGAAATTGTAATTGTGGCCCGCCAGCATTTTAAATTACCGCTGATTTGGCAGGTTTTGAATTTGGATTACATCCCTTCGGTTAAAGATGTTTTAGTGTCCGACGCGTACACGACTTATTTTTCTCGAACCATGGCAAATTATGAAGCGGCCTATGAAGGACGTAACGTGCAAATTGGCCGGGAGTTTAATAAACGTCTGGGTGAAGATCAAATGAACGACGAAGCGGAAATGCTGCTTAAATTTAAGGAAGGCATCGGCCAATTATCCGCTTTTATCGAACCATTTCTTTCCAAAACGGCCGGCAATTCATTTTCCGGTTTTTGGGATGTGCTAAAGTTGAAATTCCGGCCTGGGGAAACGTCCCGGGAAAACGATAATCAAGTGTTTGAAAATTTAAACCAAACAGTAATAACCTTCATAAAAGAATTATATGCAGCGGTACAGAAAGATACCGCCATGAACCGCCAATTCAAATAGGACGTGTAGGTATGAAAGCTTTGGTAACCGGCGCCAGTGGGCTGATCGGATCGCATCTGGCAAGGTCTCTTAAAAAACAAGGCCATGCGGTAAAAGCCTTGGTTCGTAAAACCAGCAACCTGGCCGCATTGGATGGATGGGATATTAAAATTGCCTATGGAGATATGCTGGACGAGGAAAGTCTGGTTAAAGCGGCCCAAGGGTGTGATGTTATATTTCATGTCGCAGCTATTTTCCGGTATTCCCAGTACGCGAAAGAAATCCTGTTCACTACCGCTGAAAAAGGAACCGTGAATATAATCAACGCGGCTAAAGCCAATGGAATTTCTAAAGTGATTATGACTTCGTCCTCGGTGGTTTTGGGATCAACCACAATTCCCACCACGCTGGACGAAACAGCGATTATATCTGAGGAGAGTCCTTCGGACTATGCCGGATCTAAAATCGCACAGGAAAAAGCGGGATTTAAACGGGCTAAGGAATTAGGGATTAAATTAATTGCCGCTTGTCCCGCAATTTGTGTCGGGCCCGACGATTATGGTTTGACGGAAAGCAACGCGATTATTGTTAATTATCTGAATGATCCGTTCCGGGCGACTTGGCCCGGCGGATGTAATATTGTTTCCGTATATGATGTCGCATACGCGCACATATTGTTGGCGGAAAAGGGTGTGCCGGGAGAACGGTATGTTGTCGGATCGGAAAATCTGGAATGGCGGCAAATTCACGGCCGGATTTCCGAATTGTGCGGGATTAAAGGTCCGCTGATTACCGCCACGCATGCCGCCAGTTATCTGGCCGCCGCCTACTATGAATTTTTAGCGCGTTTGGGCGGCCGGCGGCCGATGGTCAGCCGTTCTCAAGCAAAAATGGTGGGAAGATATTATTGGTATCGTTCGGATAAGCTCAGAGCGCTGGGGTACCGGCCCCGCTCGGCACAAACGGCATTAGTCGATGCGGTGTCGTGGATAGTGTCAAGTTCGCATATTTCGAACTCAATCCGGGCCGGTTTGCGGTTGTCCGATGAAGTATATAAATCGCGCGCCGGTGATTTGCAGTAATTAGGAAAAGGGTGTGCTTTCCGGCAGAGGGATAAATATGAAAATAAAAACTATCGCCATAGTAAAACATCCGCGGGAGAAAGTGTGGGCAACCATGCGCGATAAACTTCCGGAACTCGCCCGATTCATGGATGATATGGATTCAATTATAACTGAATCGCGGGATAAGCATAATGGGATCTATAATATAGTCAATATTTGTAAGGCCGCGCCCAAATTACCGGATATGGTTGTAAAATATCTTGACACCAATATGCTGCAATGGAATGATTGTGCCGCTTGGGACGAAGAAACCTGGAAATGTCGATGGCGAATTGAACCGCATAAATTTGGCGAACGTATCAACTGCCATGGGATTACATCCTTTGATATGGCCATGGGCGGGAGGGGGACGCGCGTGACTTTGGAAAGTACGATTGAGTGGAACGACAAGGATTTGCCGGGAATACCCGCTTTTATTGAATTAAAAATATTTGACGGTATTGGGTTATTTTTTAATAATATAATACCAAAAAATTTCCAAAAGATAATGAACGCGCTTTCCGAATATCTTGAGTTGGAATTAAAAAAAGGGAAGAGTTAATAACTTGAGTTTTGCAAATTTCACGATCGAAAGCCGGGGCCCGGAAAAAGTTTTGAAAAAAGCCAATTCCTGGATTCCGGCCTGTCCTGGATGGTTTAGTCCAGGGCTTCCAGCATGCCGGAATGACGACAAAGAAATACTGCAAAAATATGAATTTGCAAAAGTCGAGTAATAAATAAGGAGGTGTTCCATGGCAACCTATAACCACAAAATCAAGACCCACAATTTACCCACGAGTTACGCGCACGATGTAGGCATGTCGAATGTTCGGGTGAAAGAGATACCGGTTTTAGATTCGAATATCCGCATCAAGGAAATTCCTAAAATGGAAATTAACTCGGAGGCCACGCTTAATTCCGATAATACAATTCGCATCAAGGAAATTCCTGAAATACATACAAATAGTAAAACCGATAGTGTTATACGGATTAAAGAAATTCCCGATGTCCGCACACATTTACCGGCGCATTATAATATCGGGATTAAGATATTGGGATTTGAAATCGCGTCATTCTCCTTATGCGGCGAATCACAAGTAATCACTGAAAAATATAAACCTAATACCTATGAGCGTTGCGAAGATCCTTGTGCTTAATTAATGCGAATAATTTGCAAATGACGGGAGGTAGCTATGTCGGATTCTGCATTGGAATTTGTCGCAATAGAAAACAGTGTTGAAGGCGTTATTCCTATAACTAATCCTTCGAAAAGTGCTCTGACCATCGGTCGTATTAATATCGACGGAATATCCCTTAAAGATGAAGAGGGTAATCCGATAAGGCAGCTGGAAAATCAACTGGAATTACAGCCCGGCGAAACCCGGAATGTTCCATTTGATATTTCCCTGGACCCCATAACCCCGCCGGGTGTGTATCCGGGCACATTCATAGCGCAGGAATTCCAGCAAAAGTTTGTGTTGCATATATTAGAGTCTGTGAGTTTCGAAATATATCCTGAGGAAATTGTTTTTGAAGCTAAGCCGGGCGAGGAAATCACTAAAACCATCATGGTTAATAATGAAGGTAATCTGCCGATATCCTTAAAAGGAGAGATGCCGTTTACCTTGAACCAAGCGGATGAAATTAAGGATATGATCCAACACGTTTTTGGGGAAATGTCTCCGGAAGAAGGATTCGGCAAGTTGGCCGATGAGGTCTTATCACGATTGAGAAACAAGATGGGGCCGCCGATTATGGTTCGGATTGAGGGCGGGGGGCAAAAAATCAATCCGGGAAGCAGTAAAATATGCCGCTTGTCAATGCACTTGCCGGATTCATTAAAAGCCGGCGATGCTTATGCCGGTACTGTTTGTTTTTATAACCAGCAGAAAAAAATATATATTGTGGTTAAGTCTTAAGCTATACTGGGAGTCTGTCGGACTTAGGTCTTTTTCCCCCTTCGGAGAAGGGGGTCAGGGGGATTTGCCGAGAAAAAGCACAACTATCTGTTCAAAATCCCCCTTAATCCCCCTTTTTCAAAGGGGGAAACTCGAAAAAAATGTCTTTTGCGCTTAAGTCCGACAGGCTCCTAGGAGTTTGAACATTTAGTCGCTTTTAGGTATTGAGCGGTTGTTCGTCGGTCGTTTCGACTGCTTCGACAGGCTCAGCAAACGGCTCAACGACCGATTCGCCCATGCTCACTGAGCTTGTCGAAGTGACCATGGAATGGCAACCGGTGAGAGCGCACTAAATGCTCAGGCTCCTTAGTTAGATACCGCGCAGCTTGCTGCGGAAATAATTTAATCAAGGGGGTAATTATGGCAGACTGTTCTTCTCGAAATACTAATGGTTCGGTATCTCAGGAAAAATATTTTAATAATTTATTCAATTATTCCAAGGGAATAATGCAACTTTCGGCCGGACAATTAAGTCAGTTTTTAGACCGTTCATATAATTTGGCCAATGCGACTATTTTGACATGCTTGCCGGACCCGATGCAGGGCATTTGCGACTTCCCGAAACAGGAAGGCTGCGAGGAAAATCCGTGTATACTTATTCGCGAAGTATATTTCGGAGAACGGGTGGTGGAACCGGTTATGATTAATAATCGCGGAAAAAAGAGAAAATTCATCATACAGGCGTCTCCTTTTAAATCGTTTGATCAAGCGGGAAGTGAAACCCCTTCCTTGTCGCACTCGGAAATTGTGATTGAAGAATGCTCTTCCGCTCTGATTACGGTTGCTTATGCGGTCGACAAATTATCTCCCGGGAAACGATACGAGAGTAGGGTAACGGTTAAAGGCCATTGTGAACAAAAGATAAAAGTTGTTGCGCATGTTCTTCCGCGTGAAGCTGTGCGGTGTACCGTTGTGCAGAAAGAGTGTGAGGAATTGCGCCGGCATAAATGGCAGGATCATTTTTATTGCGAGTCGCCGGTGGCGAGGGAAAAGTCTGACTTTATTGGTGTTCATAAAGCTCTGGATAACCAAGAATAAACTCAAGCGGGGAGAATAGGCTATGGAAAATGCAAATGAAAATCCGTCTTTTTATGCCGAGTTTGAAAAAATAATGAGGGAGAATTTAAAAAAAAGCACTGATGCTTTTATACAAGGATACGAATCAATGAAATCCTTTTATTCCCCAGGCGGGACTTCAGGATTTTCCGGACAAAAAATCGTTGACGATATGATTAAATTCAATCTGGAGGTATCAAAGATATTATTCAGTCACAGTAAAGAAGCCCTGGAAGAGGTTGTCAATTATACGCGCAGCGTTTATGCCAAGGAAAAACCGAAACCCGCCGCGGCCGATGCAAAAGCGGAGGAACAAAAAGATGCCTCCAAAATTGAGGTGAGCATTTGCGCGGAAAGATATCAAGAGGCAAAATCATCATTCGTTTTATCGAATCATGGCCAAAAAGATTTGGAATCGGAGTTCTTGATTACCCCGTTTGAAAGTGAAGACGGCCATAAAGTTTCTCCCACGGCCATAACCCTTGCTCCCTCGAGCGTTCGGATTGCTCCCGGCGCGGAACAACAATTTGATATGCAGATTAATGTGCACGGCCGCTTTAATAAAAATAAAACCTATCATGCCAAGATTAATCTTTCCCGGTATCCGGATCAGGAAATCCATGTTCGGTTAGAGGTGCGGGAAAGTCAGAAAACATGAGATGACTTGTGGCGGCTAGATCGGATGTTCGACTGCGGGAATATAGTTTGGAGACCTTGCCCCGGCTGGGGAAGTTGCGTAACGAGATCCTGGAACAAAAACCGCATATCTGCATTGAACGCGCGCAACGGATAACCGATTATCTTCGGGATAGTTGTTCCGATAAAACTCCGGAGCCTTTGCGGTATGCTGGTGCTGTCCGCCATTTTCTTTTCCATAAACAGCCGCTCTTCTTTGATGATAATCTGCTGGCGGGAACAACCACGTCCAAACCATTAGGTGCGCCGGTGTATCCGGAACTCACCGGTATGACCATATGGCCGGAACTGGACACGATAAGTTCCCGCGGAAAATATCCGCTGATACTCTCTTCTCAGGATGCGTCGATTCTCAATTCAAATATTTTTCCTTACTGGATGGAACGCACAATTCTCGAAAGAACCCGGCGTCAATTCAACAATCCGGAATGCCTTAAATTGGCGGAGAGATTTATCTTCTTTATTGCCGGCAAGGCCGGATGTATTTCGCATACGGTTCCCTCCTATGCCACCGCAGTTAAGCAAGGCATTAGAGCTCTTCGGGCGGAGGCGCAATCAAAAGCGGAAGACTTAAAAGGAAAAAAAACGTGCCCCCCCGGGGTAAAAGAAAAAATATTATTTTACGATTCCGTGGCCCTGGTGCTGGAGGGTGTTCTGGCGTACGCGCGGAATTTGTCGCGCCAAGCCGCCGCCTGTGCGCGGAACGAAGCTGATACTGAAAAGCAAAAGCATTTTGATCGCCTGGCACAACTGCTGGAAAGAGTGCCGGCGGAACCGGCGCAGACATTTTATGAAGCGGTAAACTCATTGTGGATATTACATATCGCGATCCACGCGGAGAATATTAATATGGCGATTAGTCCCGGCAGATTGGATCAAATTCTATTTCCGTATTATCAACATGATTGTAGGCAGGGATCGCTTTCGACTGCCGGAGCTATGGAAATAATTGGATGTCTTTGGCTGAAATTCAATGATAACATCAATTTAGTCCCGGCGGCGGCGGAAGAATTATTTGGCGGCGCCGGAACGGTTCCGGCCGTGACGCTCGGCGGGGTTGATCTTGAGGGCAACAACGCGGTAAATGACCTTACATATATGATGCTGCGGGTTACCGAACTGCTCCAAACCCGTGATCCCAATGTTAATGCCCGGTATCACTACCAAAAAAATCCCAAATCATACCGAGATCGATTAGCTGAGTTAATCGCCGCGACCAGTTCCGTTCCGGCAGTGCATAATGATGTCAAAGCTATTGCCACCCTGGAAAATCAGGGAATTAAAAAAAAGCACGCCCGGGATTTTGCGATTATCGGTTGCGTGGAATTGTCATCAGCAGGCAGAAGTTATGATGCGTCAAGTGCCATTATGTTAAACCTGGCTTCCGCGCTTGAGATGGCGCTATATAACGGCCGGCGACCGGTTGCCGGCGATCAACCAATCGGCCCGCTTTCGGGTGATCCTCGTGAATTTAAAACTTACGACCAATTTTGGGACGCCTTTACCCAACAACTTAACTGGATAATAAAAAATGCGGTTACCTTAAACGAACTTTTTGGCAAGACCCATCAAAAATATATGCCCACCCCCTTGCTCTCGGCCCTGTTTGAAGGGCCGTTACAAAAAGGCAAGGATCTGATATATGGCGGAGCTCGCTACAATTCTTCCGGAGCCACCCATATAGGTTTTGCTGACACGGTGGATTCTCTTTGCGCGATTGAACAGGCGGTGTTTATAAAAAAATATTGCACGTGGGATGAACTTTTACGGGCGTTGGAATCTGATTTCCAAGGCTATGACGCGCTTTATGCCTATTGTGTTAACAAAACGCCAAAATACGGAACCCTGCATTCCATAGCCGTTAAAAACGCCCGCCGGCTTATTGAATTTTTATATCATACCTATCAACGATATACCAACTACCGTAAGGGCGCATATCGGCCGGCATTCTGGACCATGACCAACCATGTGGGCCAGGGGAAATTTGTTTCCGCATTGCCCAATGGACGCAGAAAAGCAAGTCCTTTGGCCAGCGGCATAACGCCGGTGCGGCAATCTGCCCGGGATTTAACCGCCTGCCTTAAGGCGCTCGGTGAAATTGACAGAAAATACATTCCCGGCGGCGAAGCGCTTAACTTAAAATATCCGCCGATTCAGGATGAAAAAGATGTTGCCCGGCTAGGGGACACCATTGAGGCGTATTTCAAAATCGGTGGTTTGCAGATACAATTCAATTTATATACCTATCAAACACTTTTGGACGCAAAAAAAAACCCTGAGAAATATCCCGATTTGCTCGTGCGGGTATCCGGTTACTCGGCGTATTTCAAGGACTTAACGGATGAAATGAAAAATGAGATTATCACCCGGACGGAATATGATCTAAAAACCGGTCAGGCCAACCCTTTTCCCTGCGAGCACCGGGATATGACCGCTCCGGTAATGAAATAGAAAACCATGAAAACAAATATATTTATTAATCGGCAATTTCCGCATAAACCGGCAAGCGCATTTATCCGGCCGATTTCAGATAAAAGCCCTGGTCCCTATAGGGCAAAACGCGAAACCACCAAGGCCCGGGCGACAGTGGAAACGGTCATCAATGATGAAACCAATAAACATATTGAGTCAGCTTTAAATAAAACGCGATTTTGGGAAAATATTCATAAGCGAAGCCAAGCCGGCTCTAAACCGGCCGGCGAATTACGCATATTTATACTGCCCGACTTTGAACATTATGACGCCTTTAGCTCTACCGGAACCGATCCCGGCCTGGTTGAACAGATAATTGATTTGTTGCATCGGCATGGATATGCAAACATAGTTGTGGGAGCGTCGGTTGGCAGCGATGATATTTGGCTGGAAAATCGCGATCCCTTGGTGTTGGCTGATTTGGCCGGTTATCGATACAAAACCGGGGATGGCCATAATTATAAAATTATTAATGTGTGCCGCAACACGGTTAATGCGCATTTCGGAAAAGAGAGTATTCTCAAAGACACGCGTATGAACGAGCAATGGCTGCAGGCCGATTTTAGAATATGTGTGGGTAAAAACAAAACCCATGAAGAATACTCATTCGCGTTATGCGCCTACACTCTGCTGGGAATACTTCCTTTGCGGGATAAAGAATACCAATATCAATACCGATTGCCGGCCGGCGAAGTCCTGGCAGAAATTATTTCTCATACCCCGGTTGATTTTTGCGTGATTGACGCGATAGTGAGCAATCATGGAACATGGGGTGCGCTGCAAAACCAGCCCCTAAGAACAAATACCCTAATCGCAAGTAATGATATTATTCTGGCGGATTGGGTCGGCGCGTTAAAAATGGGGCTCGATCCGTACATCTCGCCCTTGAACCGCTCGCTTTTAAAGGTGTTCGGCCTTCCTAAGCAATATGAAATTTCCGGCGCTACGGCGCCGTATTCCGGATGGAAAAATGTTTCTCCGATCTATGCGGAAGCAACCCGGCAGCGAAACAAATCGATAGCGGTTAACCGCATGGTGCGTCCCTGGCTGCAACAAGTTAATACCGCGTTATTCCCCTTTAAATATCCCTGGGATAGCCAAATAAACCGGGCGGTACAAAGGAAGCTGTTTATACCGGGTATCGGTTATTTTACCTTCCCGGGACTTTTGGGAATAAATATATTGTTCGGCCGGGTTAATGCCATGGTTAATTCGCAACGCGTGCTGCATGACAAACAAAAAGTAAAGCGTCAAGTATGCCGGCTGGGATTTGCGTCCCACCGGTACAACGCCGGCGATTACCGCGCGATTGCCGATTATCTGCGGCCGTTAATCGAGCTTATGGATGATACTCCCGGCGATAACCATGGTCTGCAATATCGGAAGATAGACAACTCGCGGTTATGGCAATTTAAAAAAATACTCTCCCTGCCATATAAAGCATTTAAAGCGCGGGTTGCTATAAGCGGCGCGGTCAAGATGATGGGCGATAATATTGGCGGCGCTTCAAAAGTTATCGCCCGGGATAAGCAAAAACGGGTAATCCAACGGGTGGAGCGTACCATTGTCCTGCCGCAGCCAAATTGGTTATGCTGGTTAGACGCGGAGCCTAGCGACAGCACTAAAATCGAATATATCGGATATGGAAAAAAGTATCAGGAAATTTACTGGCGGATGGTTGCTAGTGAAAACCAATCCGCCTATTATGATGACGGTTTAATCAGGTTTGAGGAAAAAGGAGCTGAGTCTACGGAAATTACTATTTTTATACGGCAGCAATTCGCGTCCCCGCTTCCGGGACGGGTGCTAAATGCTGATTTTATGCCCGCGGTCCAAGCAGCGCTTTTGTCAGATGCATATTCAGGCTATTTTTCACGAACCATGGACAAATTTCTGCAGGCTTATCACGGCACGAATATAAAAACCGGCACGGATATTTCTCTTCCGGAAGAAATTATTATTTATCCCAATGAATTTGATAAATTCCAAAAATCATTGGTGGGAATCCTGCACCGGGGATTGCCGTATGCGGTTGATTTTAACGGCCGGGAAGATATTGTGCCGGTACTAAAGAAGCTTTTACTAGCCGGTTTTACCGCGCGTATAACCGGAGGGATTTCGCCGAATACTGCCGGGTTGCTTATTGAATACGCGTTACAAATAGTTAAAATTCATCTATTCCTTAATGCTGATTTACGCAAGCAGGTAGATGCTTTTAATGCCCAATACATGATTGAGCTTGATGGTCTGGAAAAACCCATAAGTGTAATATTTAAAAATGGCGTAATGGATGTTGTTCGGAAGAGTATTGACAAACCTGATTTAACCATTAAAATAACCGATATCAATAATCTGCTTAAATATGTGCTTTCAGAAAAGCCCGATATACTTAGCGCGCTATTAAAACAGCATATTATCTTTGACGGCAATCTGAATTATTTATTTAAAATGGCCTACCTTATGAAACGATTAGAGCTTTTATACACCCGCTGAGCGCGGGTGGTGTTAAAAAAGGAATGAAAAAAAATCATGCAGGAGACGGCACTGCCAACATGAGTAATCAGGCATGTATCAGCAATATTAAGCGCTTTGCGCTGGATGACGGTCCGGGCATTCGCACAACCGTGTTCTTTAAAGGATGTCCGCTCAATTGCGTATGGTGCCATAATCCTGAAACCATATCGCCTGAACCGGAAATTGTTTTTTCCCCGGAAAGCTGTATACGCTGTGAAACCTGTAAAAAAGTATGTGAAGCCAAGGCAATCAATTTAGCTGAACCCGAAATAGTAAACCATAAGGTATGCACTCTTTGCGGCGCGTGCGTCGAACACTGTCCTACCGTATCATTGGAAACGATAGGTAAATATTACACGATTGATCATCTGATTACTGAATTGCTTCGCGATAAGGTATTTTATGAAACATCCGGCGGCGGAATTACTTTATCCGGCGGCGAACCGACGTTTTACCTGGAATATCTTTCCAAGGTTGCGGCCATACTTAAGCAAAATAAGATCCATATTGCCCTGCAAACATGCGGGATGTTTGATCTGGATAAATTCCGTTTGACGCTGCTTCCATTTATAGATGTGGTTTATTTTGATCTTAAGATAATTAATAATGAAAAACACAAACAGTATACCAAGCAAGATAATACTAAAATTCTTAAAAATTTCAACGAATTATGCAAAATGGCTCCTGAAAAGATGATTGCTACCAGTCCGCTTATACCTAATATAACTACGCCCACGGAAAACATGCAAGCCATCGCCTTAGTGCTTAAGCAGGCAAAATGTTCTGCTTATGAATTAAGGCCTTATAATCCTGTCAGCCTGGCCAAAAGGAAAAAGATGCACAAGCCAATCGATCCTCAATTATTGCCAGGACGTTTTCACAAAAGTAAAGAAAATGATGTGAGAAATATGTTTGTTCAGTTAGTGGGGAAATAATCCTTATAGAGTTCCCCTAGGAGTCTGTCGGACTTTAGTCATTCTCCCCCTTTTTCAAAGGGGGAAGAGTGCTCAAACTCCAGAGCAATTGACAATAGAACAATAGAGCAATAAAAAACTCAATTGCGGTCTATTTTCTATTGTTCTATTGCTCAGAAATTAAAAAAAACCGACTAAATGCTCAGGCCCCTAATCCAGATCAATATTCCTGATCTGCTTTTTAACCGGCCCCTCTTTTTTTACCTGCTCCATAGATTTTCGGAATAAATCATCGAGATTTTTTTGTTTGTTCTTTTCATCTTCCCGGGACTGGTTAAATTTTTCCTCGGATTCCCGGGGGCTGGCCTGGATTTTTTTTAAGGCGTCTTTAAACCGATCGCCCGTGCTTTCCTGAATAAGGGGTTCCCGCGTCTCAATGATTTCACCGGTTATCCGGTCGATCAGGATAGTCACCCGGCATTTCGGACATTCAATTTTAAAATAATTCTCCATGCGGCACCTTTTAAAAAAGATATAACTTGCAATATTTACAAATAATAACAAAACCAGGGTTTGGGCGTCAATGGGATTTGTTTTCCCATACGTTTTAATTTTCTATTCTCAACGCTTACTTTACCACAATGCGATTTTAGTACCTTAAGTGATGAATTAACGGAACTGAGATTTAAATATTGACAAAATGGGGAAAGGGGGGTAAATTATCCCATGAAGTGGGGAAAAATCCCATGAAATGGGGAAGAGGCTTTTGAGATTTCTTGGAACTTTCGAACATACTCTGGATGATAAAGGACGCTTGTCAATTCCTTCGCGTTTCCGGGACGTTTTATCGGAAAACCAGCTTCCCGAGAGGCTGGTTATTACGCAGGGTTTGGACGCATGTCTTTTTGGTTATTCCCTGGATGAATGGAAAAATTTTGAAAAGAAAATTATCTCCCGCCCCATGAACAAAGGTGATGACCGCTATTTTATTCGGCGTTTATTTGCCGGTGCAGTGGATTGCCAATTGGATAAGCAGGGACGGATAATGCTGCCCTTGGCCCTGCGTCAGTATGCCGGGTTAAATCGCGAGGCGGTTATCGTAGGAGTTTCCAGCCGGATTGAAATTTGGGCCCCGGAACGCTGGAAACAGTATTTGGAAAACGGTAAATCGCTGGAAGATATTGCTGAGCAGATTCCGGATTTCTAGGGAATAGGTTGTAGTGGGTGGCCGATTTCAACTTTCGAGGAATGGAAAAAATAGCGTGAAATATTCTTATGCGGAAAAGCGAAGGGCTGGGATATTCCAAAAACCGAAAGGAGGTGAACCCGAGGTGTCCTTAAAAATTGTGCGCCAGGACGAAGTTGCAGTTATCCATCTTTTGGTGGATATTGACATGGAAGAGGTTGTCAGTATCCGCAATGCGATAGCTTCCAGTGTAGAGGGAGGGTGCTATCAGTTTGTGCTGGATTTCACTTGTGTGCAGCATATCAACATGACAGGAATTGGTATTTTGGTGGAAAGTCTTCGCAAGTTGCGGGATTTAAACGGTGATTTACGGATATCCAATTTAAATATGCAGTTACACCACGCACTGGAATTAACCGGGGTATTAAAAATCTTCCGCATCTTTAAGCATCAGCAGGCCGCAGTTGCCAGCTATAAACATTTGAACCGCGTTGCCGCTTGATGATACATTGTCCGGTCATGGTAAGCGAAGTCCTGGAGAAGCTGGCCCCGGTATCCGGGGGCTGGTGGGCCGATTTAACCGTGGGAGCGGGCGGACATACTGAGGCGATCTTGAAAGCCACGGAGCCCGCCGGCCGGGTACTGGGTATGGATCGCGATGGTGAAATTCTGGCTCTGGCGCGTAAGCGTCTGGCAGTCTATGGGGATCGCCTGGTTCTGGTGCAAGGGAATTTTCAGGATCTGGCAGCGGTAGCGCAAGAGCAAAAAATCACGGCTTTATCTGGAGTTCTCATGGACCTGGGATTTTCGTCTTTTCAGATTGATGATCCGGAACGCGGGTTTTCGTTTCTTAAGCCGGGGCCTTTGGATATGCGCATGGACCGGAGCCAGTCCTTGACCGCGGCGGAATTTATTAATCACACCAGTGAGAAAGAACTGGCGGAGGTCTTTTACCAGTGGGGCGAGGAACGTCATTCCCGGCGTTTGGCCAAAATCATTGTGCGCCACCGCCCCCTAACCGATACGGCTTCCCTGGTCAGCCTGATCTGCCAAGCCGTTGGTTTTTATGGGCGTCTGCATCCGGCCACCCGAATTTTTCAGGCTTTGCGGATTGCGGTTAATGATGAACTCGCCAGCCTGGAACGCGGCCTGAATGCCGTGGCCGGGACTTTAGCGGATCAGGGCCGGATTGTAGTGATCAGCTTCCATTCACTCGAAGATAGAATAGTTAAATATCAACTGCGTGACAAGGCCAGGTGGGAAAATTTAACTAAACATGTGGTTCGGCCTACCCGGGAAGAAATTCGTGCCAATCCCCGGGCCCGCAGCGCCAAGCTGCGAGCGGCAGTCCGGCAGCGGAGTAATTAGGATGAGCGGACGCGTTCTGCATAGCGGACTGGACCGTGAGTTTGTCACAATTTATTTTATGCAGGAAACCGGCGGTAAAAATAAAATCGCGGTCCGGCGTATATCCCTGATAATGGGAGTTATCCTGGTTCTTTTCGGTGTGGTTTTCTTAAGAGTTTGGCAGGAAATGCAGGTGGTCAAGCTGGGGTACAAAATAACGCAACTTCGCGGGGAATACGACACTCTGCTGGATCAACAGCGGATTCTGCTCAGCCGGCGAAATTCTCTGGCCAATCTGGAACGGATCGAAAAAGTGGCCCGGAATAAATTAGGCTTGGATACGCCCCGGAAAGACCAACTGGTTTTTCTGGTCGATCCGGCAATCCGGAGTGAGGGATGGCGGGGATGTTTTAACCGATGGATCAAGCAGGCGGAAAGTTTCAAGTTCGCAATCCGGGGCCCGGAGAAAAAGACTGAATAAGGGAGAAAGGTCTTGCGAAAAGAGGCCATCGACAAGCGGATAAAAGTCTTTACGGTCGGTTTTGGCGTACTGCTGGCCATTATAACCTGGCGTCTTTTTTATATTCAGATTATTCAGCACCGGCAGTTTTCGCAACTGGCCCTGCGGCAGCAGGAACGTACGATTAAAATTCAGCCGCAACGCGGAAAAATATTTGACCGCCGGGGGCGGCCGCTGGCGCTTAACCGGCAGGCGGCCTCGTTTTACGCCGTTCCTTCGGAAATAAAAAATCCGTCCCAGGCGGCGCGCCGGCTTTATCAGGCGATCGGTGTTTCCGCCGTGCGCTTGAAGGAACGTTTTAAAAGCCGTCGGGATTTTGTCTGGATTAAACGCAAGGTTTCGGATGCCGGCGCCGAAAAAATCCGCGCTCTGAAATTAACCGGTGTGCACGAACTCTCCGAATCCATCCGGGTTTATCCGGAAGGCCGTCTGGCCTGTCATGTTTTGGGATTTGTGGGTTTGGACAATCAAGGGCTGAGCGGCGTGGAGCTTCAGTTTGACCGGGCCATTTGCGGCCGGAGCGGACTGTTGAGAATCGCGCGTGACGCCAAAGGACAGAGGCTTCCCGCCTCCACCCGGGTTTTTAAGCGTCCCGAACCCGGTCAGGATATATATTTAACTATTGATAAGGTGGTTCAGCATATAGCCGAGCGGGAATTGGCCCGCGGCATGAAAAAGTCCCGGGCTCTGGCGGGATCAATCGTGGTTATGAATCCCAATACCGGAGAAATACTGGCCCTGGCCAACCTGCCTGATTTTGATCCCAACCACTACAACCGGTTTCCGGTCGCAAACCAGCGGAACCGGGTCATAAATGATATTTACGAACCCGGGTCAACCTTCAAATTAGTCACGGCCGCCGCTGCGCTGGAGGAAGGCGTTTTCCGGGAAGAAGATATCATTCATTGTGAAAATGGACGGGGAGTGTTTGACGGAAGAGTGGTCCGGGATCACGAGCCTAAAGGGCGGCTCTCTTTCCGGGACGTGATAATTTTATCCAGTAATGTTGGAGCCGTGAAAATCGGTATTCGTTTAGGCGCGGAAAAATTAACCCGTTATGCCCGGGATTTTGGTTTCGGAAGACCGACCGGGATTGAACTGCCCGGTGAACGCGTAGGCATGCTTAAACCCCATACGCAATGGAAAAATTGCACAATGACTTCCGTGCCCTTCGGCCAGGGGGTGGCCGTGACTACCCTGCAAATAGCCGCGGCTTATGCGGCTGTGGCTAACCAGGGCCGGCTTCTCCGGCCGTATATTGTCAGGGAACAGAAGCGTCCGGATGGTGTCATAGTCAGAGCGACGCAACCGGAAATACGCGGACAAGTGATCTCCGCGCGCACCGCGGAACAGATGAGAAGCATATTAAAGGATGTGGTTGAAAAGGGAACCGGCACCTGGGCCCAGGTTTCTAATTATACGGTGGCGGGTAAAACCGGAACCGCTCAGAAAATACGCCCCCACGGCGGATATGATGCCTTTCGGCATGTGGCTTCCTTTGTGGGTTTTTTTCCGGCAGATAAGCCGAAATTGTTAATTGCGGTTATGATTGACGAGCCTCGCGGCCTGCAATGGGGCGGGTTAGTGGCCGGGCCGGTTTTCAAGGAAATCAGCCGCCACCTGGTGGCGTATTTGGGAATTCCGCCCAGTCCCCGGAAAGTATATGCTTTTGCCAAGGCCGAAGCCGGGAAGGGGTTTGATTTAAAAAGTCACATGCATCAAGTGCCCGGTTTAAAAGGCCTGTCCATCGATGAATCCCGACGCCGGCTTAAACAGTTAGGATTACAAGCCGCCTGCCTGGGAAAAGGGAAAATAGTTTTAGAACAACGACCCGCCGAAGGCCGGCTGATTAATGCCGCTTCCCGGGTAGTGCTTTATCTGGGTGCTTCGGCTGCGGATAAGATCACGCTGCCGAAGCAGGAACAGATATTGGTCCCGAATGTGGCGGGGCAAACGCTGCGTAACGCCCTGCAGATTTTGGGAGATTACGGTCTTCAGGCCCGCATCTCGGGCAGCGGCGTGGTTAACCGGCAGAAGCCGAGTCCTAATACTTTAGCTAAGGTAGGACAGACCTGTATGATTAATTGCGTTGATCCGGAGAACCAACCATGATTAATATCCCGCTCTCGATCCTGGCGGAGAGTATTCCGCGCGCCGGTTTATCCGGCCGGCCGGATGTGCTGGTACAGCGTATTACCGCTGACTCCCGCCATGTCCGGCCCGGAGATGTTTTTGCCTGTATACGCGGGAGACATCAGGATGGCCATAAATTCGCGGCCCACGCTGTGCGGCAGGGCGCGGCTGCGGTTATGCTGGAAAAGCATATTCCCGGGCTGGATACTTTGAAAATCGGAATTATTAAGGTTCCCCGGGTTTCCCGTGCCTTAAAAAAAATAGCTCCTCATTTTTACAATCTGCCATCATTAAAATTTAAGGTTGTGGGAATAACCGGAACCAATGGAAAAACCACGGTAAACTATTTTTTAAGATCAATTCTGGAATCCGGCCGGCCGCCGCAGCGTGTGGGTTTGATAGGTACCATCCGGCATGAATTACCGGGATATTCGGTTGCGGCTTTAAATACTACGCCTATGGCCTGGGAACTGCAGAGTCTGCTCTTTAAAATGGCTGCCAAGCAATGCGATGTCGCACTTATGGAGGTTTCCTCCCATGCCCTGGCCGAGGAACGGGTAGCGGGCTGTGAATTTGATGTGGCCGTATTTACCAACCTGACCCCGGAGCACTTGGATTTTCATGGCACGCTGGAAAATTATGCGGCGGCCAAGCGCCGGCTTTTCACGCAATTGGCAGAGCAAGGATATAAGTCCGGGCCGAAGTATGCTGTCATAAATAGGGATGATCCCCAAAGCCGCGGCATGATGCGTGCCGCCGGCCGGGCGCGGATTAAAACCTACGGTTTGCAGAAAGCGGCGGAGTTTACGGCGCAGCAAATGCAAATCAAGGCCTCGGGCAGCGCTTTCCGCCTGATTACGCCGCAAGGCCGGATTAGAGTCCAATTGAAGCTGGCCGGACAGCATAATGTGCTTAATGCCCTGGCTGCGGCGGCAACGGCCCAATGTTTGGGCGTCTCGCTCCCGGGGATTCAAAAAGGCCTGGAAGCGGTTTCCGGGGTGCCCGGAAGAATGGAGAATATTTCGGGGTCCGGTTCATTTAATGTGATTGTTGATTATGCGCATACTCCGGATGGCTTGTCCCAAGTGCTGCAAGCCGCCCGGAAATTTACTTCCCGGAAAATTATAGTGATTTTTGGTTGCGGCGGAGATAGAGATACATCCAAGCGGCCGGCCATGGGCGAAATAGCGGCCGAATTGGCTGATGTAGTTGTCATTACCTCGGATAATCCCAGGAGCGAGGATCCGGAAAAGATCATCCGGGATATTGTTGCCGGTGCCGGGAAGAGCAAGCCAAGGGGGCGCAGTAAACGAAGTATACCGGAGAATAATATCCTGATAGAAATTGACCGGACGCGGGCCATTAGGGCAGCCCTGCGTTTGGCCGGCCGGGAGGATACGGTCCTGATTGCCGGTAAAGGGCATGAGAATTATCAGATTTTGGCTCACCAAACCATACCCTTTGACGATCGCCGGATCGTGCGCCAAGAATTGGCGCGTCTGAATCGGAGAGGGAAATGCAAGGTATGAATTTAGGTAATATAACCGAGGCGGTAAAGGGGAAATTGGCGAATGCGTCTCCGGACCGGAAGGTAAGCGGAGTCTCGATTGATTCCCGCCGGATTCGTTCACAAGAACTTTTTGTTGCGCTGGCCGGAGAACATGCGGACGGTCACCGGTATCTTAAAGGCGCGATAGCCGCGGGAGCGGCGGCCGGACTTTGCCGGCGCGCCCCCCGGGGTCTTCCGGCGATTAAGGTTAATAATCCGCGAAAAGCCCTGGGAGATCTGGCCACGGTTTACCGGCGGCGTTTTCCCAAAATAACCGTAGCCGCCGTGACCGGCAGCAACGGGAAAACCGCGACTAAGGAAATGCTGGCCACTATTCTCGCGAGCCGGGAAAGAGTATTGGAAAGCCAGGGTAATTTCAATAATGATATTGGACTTCCCCTTACCTTGCTCCGGATGAATTCCCGGCAACGGCGGGCAGTTCTGGAAATGGGCATGAATGCTCCCGGTGAGATCCGGGGATTGGCCCGCATGGCCGGCCCGCAGGTGGGAATCATCACAAATATCGGAGATGCTCACCTGGGCTGCTTTAAAAACCGGCAGGCCTTGGCTAAGGCCAAGGCCGAACTCCTGCCCGAACTTTTACCGGAGGGATCTGCGATCCTGAATGCGGATGATCCTTTCCTGGCCCGGCTGGCTTCGCGTTATCCGGGATTTACTTTCGGCATGGCCGCGAAAGCGGATATTAAGGTGGTTGATGTCAGAGTGAGTGATCAGGGCACGCGCGTTCGGCTGGAATTCCGCGGCCGGACCGAGACCGTGGGAGTAAAATGTTTGGGAAGTCATCAGGCCTGGAACGCGGCCGCCGCCGTTGGCGGGGCCATGGCCATGGGGATTAATTTTGTGACGGCTTGCCGGGCGCTGGACGGCTATTACTCCCGGACTTCCATGCGAATGGAAATGTTACGCCTGGGATCCCTGCGGATTATTAACGATGCTTATAACAGCAGTCCGCAATCCGCGGCGGCCGCCTTGAAACTGCTGGGCCGGCTCTCCACCCGCGGAGATAAAATATTCATCGCGGGCAGCATGCTGGAGTTAGGAAGCTTCACCAAGCGGGCGCATCTGGAGCTGGGCCGCCAAACCGTTGCGGCCGGGGTGAGTAAGCTGATTACAGTGGGAGAAGAAGCGCGCGGCATTGCCGCGGGCGCCCGCCGGGCCGGGATGAAATGGATAAGACAGCTTGATTCGGCGGATGAAGTGACAGCGGTCTATTTATCCCGGATTCCATCGGCACCGGCGGCGGATTTAATTTTAGTGAAAGGATCGCGTGCCATTGGTTTGGAAAGATTTATTGCTGCGATAAAAAAACGTAAGGAAATCGGCATGATGTATTGAGCGTTGAATGTTGAATAAACCATACTTAGGCAAATCGGCCGGCTATATTGATTCCGACTACGACAACGACCCGATTTTTACCTGGCAGTTCGATACCCACTTCTTCTCGCCGGCCTCCGCATCGCGTGCCATTCAACATTCAACGGTTAATATATCAGGGAGTGTCGACAAAAGGTATTTTCAGACAAATTCCGTGAGTTTGTCATCCCGAGTGAAACGAGGGATCTCCAAGCAAACGCTTGCTTAACAAGTGCTCTATGAGATTCCTCGGCAGAGCCTCGGAATGACATACGGGGTGAAATAATACGAAAACGCTTATTGGCGACAGTTCTTATCCGTACTCTGGGAGGTTGCGTTTGCTGTATTATCTGCTTTTTCCGCTGGCAGAGGTGTGGTCGGCTTTCAATGTATTTCGATACATCACCTTTCGTTCGGTTTATGCGGCCTTGACAGCTTTTTTGCTATGTCTGTTTTTAGCTCCCCCCATTATTCGCAGTTTGAAAAGCCGGGGGATAGGCCAGAATATCCGGGAGGACGGGCCGGACCGGCATTTGAAAAAAGCCGGAACGCCCACTATGGGGGGATTGATTATCCTGGGGTCAATGCTGGTGAGCATAGGCTTATGGGCCCGCTGGGAATATTATACAGTGGGCGTGATGACTTTTGCCCTGATCTGGTTCGGCCTGGTCGGCTTTTGGGATGATTATCTCAAGGTGGTTAAAAATCAATCCCAGGGTTTGATAGTCCGGAACAAGTTGGCGGCCCAGATACTGGGAAGTGCGGTTGTCATGGGGGCGATTCTTTACTGGGCCGGAGATTGGAAATATGCTGCCTGCTTGAATGTGCCGTTTGTCAAACAGGCGATCTGCCTGCCGGCCTGGCTTTATTTTATCTTGGGCATGATAGTAATCGTAGGCGCCAGCAATGCGGTCAATATAACGGATGGCTTAGACGGGCTGGCCATCGGGTCTTTAGCTCTGGTGGCCGGGACCTTTGTGGTTATGAGTTATATAGTAGCCAATGTGAAATTTGCCAACTACTTGAAGATAATTTTTATTCCGGGCGGAGGAGAAATGACCGTAGTCTGCAGCGCCATGGCCGGCGCGGCCCTGGGATTTTTATGGTTTAACGCTCATCCGGCAGAGGTTTTTATGGGGGACACCGGTTCGCTGGCCTTGGGCGGGGTTCTCGGGACCACGGCCGTCCTGATTAAACAGGAACTCTTGCTGCTCGTGGTCGGAGGTGTTTTTGTGGCCGAAGTATGCTCCGTGATTTTACAGGTGGTGGGATTCAAGCTGACCGGGAAGCGGATATTTCTCATGGCGCCTTTGCATCACCATTTTGAAATCAAGGGATGGTCGGAACCAAAAATCATTATTCGCTTCTGGATTGTGGCGATTATGCTGGCGGTTATTACTTTGAGCACTTTGAAATTGAGGTAGAAAATGAAACCCCTGATGGAACTTAAAGATCGTAACGTGCTGGTAATGGGTATGGCCCGCAGCGGCTGTGCGGCCGCTGCTCTGCTGGTCAGACAGGGCGCCCGGGTTACGGTCACGGATGTGAAAAAAGCCGAGGAGTTGAGTGCGGCCGTGGAGGGGTTGTCCGCGCTCGGAGTTAAAATCGAGACCAATGGACACCATCCGGATACGCTGAAATCGGCTGAGCTCATCGTGCTTTCTCCCGGAGTACCCGTGGAGCAACCGGTTTTGGCCGAGGTTAAAGCACGCGGCGTAATGATTATTTCCGAATTGGAATTGGGTTACTGGTTCTGCCGGGGCCGGATCATAGCCGTTACCGGGACCAATGGGAAAACCACCACGGTCCATCTTTTGGCGCGCATGATACAAGATGCCGGTTTAACTTATGTTATGGCTGGCAATATGGGGATGCCTTTTACCGCGGTAGCGGAAAGCATTCCGGAAAAAGGCGTGACTATATTGGAGGTTTCCAGCTTCCAGTTGGAAACTGTGAAAAGTTTCCGGCCCCAGGTTGCGGCCATCCTGAATATTACGCCGGACCACCTTGATCGTTACACCGGCATGCAGGCGTATGTTGAAGCCAAGGCCGGAATCATGCGGAAGCAGACCTCCAAAGATATCCTGGTGCTGAATGCCGAGGATAAATTTTCCCCCTTGCTTTCCACCCAGGCGCCGGGCCGGGTTTTGACCTTTTCCCGTGAGCAGCCACCGGAAATTGAGGGGGTCTGGGTTGAGAAAGGAAAGATCAAGTACCGTTTCTTCGGATTAGGGCAGGGGGATTTGATGTCGGCCGATGAACTTCTCATACCCGGTTCGCATAACCTGGAAAATGCCCTGGCAGTAATTGCCCTTGGCCTGGCGCTGGGTATTCCGATCAAAAGCATGCCGCGGACATTACACCAGTTCCGGGGCGTTCCTCATCGTTTGGAAACCGTTGCCCTGCTGGATGGGATACGGTTCGTCAATGATTCCAAGGGAACTAATGTGAATGCCGTCATCAAGGCCCTGCAAAGTTATGACGCCCCGATCGTACTGATTCTGGGCGGACGGGATAAGCAGGGCGAATTTACCAGTTTGCGGGAACTGCTGGCTGCCCGCGCGCGGGCGGTAGTAGTGATGGGCGAGGCCGCTGAAACCATCAGCCATCAGATAAAGGATGCGGTACAGGTTATCCGGGAAAATGAACTTCCGGCCGCGGTTCGTTCCGCGGCTAAAATAGCCCAGGAGGGAGATGTGGTGCTTTTTTCTCCCGGATGCGCCAGCTTTGATCAATTTAGTAATTTTGAGGAACGGGGAGCGGCTTTTTGCGCCGAAGTGAAAAAATTATCCGAGGAAGCGAGTAAAAAGGTGGTATGAAAACCAGGGAAGAACAGCCGGGAAATGTGGATATAGTCCTACTGGCGGTTAGCGCGGTTTTAGTAGGGACCGGAGTGATCATGGTGTATTCTTCATCTACTATTTTAGCCATGAATATTTTCGGGGATTCTTATTTTTTTATTAAGCGCCAGATGATATGGATGGCGTTGGGATCCTTAGCCCTAATGCTGGCGGCCCGCTATCCTTACAGGAATTGGCAAAAGTGGGTGAAGCCCGGTCTGCTGCTTTGCTTCGGCCTGCTGATAGCCGTTTTAGTATTATCCATCGGCAAAACCGTGGGCGGTGCCAGGCGCTGGCTGATGCTGGGACCGATTTCATTTCAGCCCGCCGAATTGGTTAAAGTAGTAATGGTAATTTATTTAGCCGATATTTTAGCCCGCAAGCGGGAAGTCCTGACCTCTCTGGTACAAGGTTTATTGCCGCGCCTGGCCGTATTAGGCGGAGCCGCCGCTTTATTAGTGCTGCAGCCGGATTTAGGCACGGCCGTGATTTTGATTTTAGTAGGCTGCGGCATGCTTTATTTAGCGGGCGCCCGCTTCTCGCATTTGCTGAGTTTGGGCCTGGCAGCCTTACCCGTGATTTTTGTACTGATCTACCGGGTTCCTTACCGGCGCCGCCGGCTGGAGGCTTATTTGGATCCCTGGCAGGAACCCCTGGGCAGCGGCTTTCAGATCGTCCAATCATATTTGGCCCTGGGCAGCGGAGGGTTGTGGGGAAGGGGCTTATGCGAAAGCCAACAGAAATTTTTTTATCTTCCCGCTCCTCATACTGATTTTATTTTCAGTATCCTCGGCGAGGAACTGGGATTTGTGGGAACCTTTATTATTACTCTGCTTTTCGGCCTGGTAATCTGGAGGGGATTTAGCATTGCCCGCCACTGTCCGGAGACCTTTGGAAAATTGCTCGCGAGCGGAATTACGCTGCTGCTGGGCGTGCAGGCGGTGATTAATATCGGTGTAACCACCGGCCTGGTACCGACCAAGGGAATGACTCTGCCTTTTATCAGCGCGGGCGGATCTTCGCTCTTTTTTTCTTTAGTGGCAATCGGGATTCTGCTCTCGGTTTCCCGCTCTTTGCCCAGAGCGAAACGATGATTACTAAACCCCCGGGAGTAGCGGTTTGCGGCGGCGGGACCGGAGGGCATATTTTCCCGGCCTTAGCCGTAGGGGAGGCCGTGCGGCGCCTGGCGCCGGAGAGGCCGGTATTTTATTTTGGGAAAGCGGACGGCATGGAAAGGGACTTGGCGGCCGGCCGGAAGATTCCTTTTTGCGGCCTGGAATTGGCGGGTTTTTCACGGGCCCATAGGCGGCCGGCCGGGATTTTTATCCGGAATAATTGGCGAAGTATATGGAAAGCGACCGCCGGCTTCCAGCAGGCGCGCGGATTATTAAAGGAATTAAAGATAGGTGCGGTTATGGGTACCGGAGGATATGTTGGAGGTCCGGTGGTTTTAGCGGCCATAAGCCTGGGTCTTCCCAGCATGGTACATGAAAGCAACTGTTTACCCGGACTGACCAACCGCTTCCTGGGACGATTTGTCAGGCGGGTGGCGGTGAGCTGCGCGGAAACCGCCAAGTATTTCCCGGCGGGAAAAACCGTAGTTACCGGATATCCGCTGCGGGAACGTTTGAATGAACCCAGCCGGGGGCAGGGCTGCATGGCTTTTAAGCTTGATCCCAAGCAGCGCGTGCTCTTGATATTTCCCGGGAGCCAGGCGGCCAGAAAAATAAATTCCGCCATGGCGGAAATGCTTCCCCGGCTGGCCAAGCGGGTTCCGGATTTACAGTTTCTCTGGATGACGGGCGAGGCCGATCTGGCCCTGGCTCGCCGGGCGGGCGAGAGCTTGGGTTCCCGGATGTCGATACATTCGTTTATAGATCAGGTGCCGGAAGCGTATGCGGCGGCTGACTTGGTTTTGGCCCGGGCCGGAGCAGGAACCGTGGCCGAACTTGCGGCCACCGGCAAGCCGGCGCTCTTGATTCCCTATCCCTATGCCACGGCACAACACCAGGCGCACAATGCTGCTTTGCTTCAGAAGCAGGGAGCGGCCGAAGTAATGCCGGATAGGGATCTGACCGGGCCGGAACTCATGGAGAAAATCATCAAGGTATTGAAGCGGCTCAATATTATGATCAGCCGGGCCGCGGACGTAAAAAAGGATTGCCCCATGAATGCAGATCAGGAAATAGCCCGCTGGATGATAACCATGGCGGGAAATCAAGCGTGAGGACTCCCAGTATGCAGCATCGCCAGAAAATTCATTTTGTAGGCATTGGGGGCGCCGGTATGAGCGGGATTGCCGAAGTGCTTTTAAATCTTGGGCACCGTATTTCGGGCTCTGATCTGAAGGCTTCCGAAATCACCCATCGTTTGAAACGATTAGGCGCGCATATACATATCGGCCACCGGAGTGAATATCTTCCCGAAGCGCTGAACCTGGTAGTCGTGTCGAACGCTGTGCCGGATACCAATCCCGAGATTCGCGCGGCCCGGGAGAAAAAAATACCGGTCATTCCCCGGACCCGGATGCTTAATGATATCATGCGGCTGAAACAAGGCATAGCGGTCGCCGGAACTCATGGTAAAACCACCACCGCTTCCATGCTGGCCTGGATATTGGCCCAGGCTGGCTTGGATCCAACCCTGGTGATCGGAGGAGTACTTAATAATATCCAGCGGGGCGCCCGCATGGGGCAGGGCGAATTTTTTGTGGTGGAAGCCTGTGAGGCTTACTCCGCGTTTCTGCACCTGTTTCCCGCTGCCGTGGCGGTCACGAATATCGATGACGACCATCTCGAGAATTATGGCTCGCGGGCGGCGCTGGACGAAGCATTTATTGATTTTATAAATCGTGTTCCCTTTTGGGGAGTCGCGGTTTTAAATCACGCTGATCCGGGTTTGCGCACCATAATGCCGCGGGTGATGTGCCGGGTGCTTACCTACGGTCTCGAACCCGAGGCGGAACTGCGGGCCGAAGGCTTAGTAGCCGCGAAATTTGCCCAAAGTTTCATGGTGTTGCGCCGGAATAAACGCTTGGGCCGGATTCAGCTGCAGTTGCCCGGAGGATTTAATGTTTTTAACGCCCTGGCCGCTGTGGGACTGGCGCTGGAGCTGGGCGTGGCTTTTAATACCATTGCCCAGGCACTGAAAAGTTTTACGGGCGTAAAACGCCGCCAGGAACAGAAAGGCCAATTTAACCAGGCCCAAGTCCTGGACGACTACGCCCATCATCCCACCGAGGTGGCGGAAACCCTGAAAGCCGCGCGCTCTCTGAACCCGGGGCGTTTGATCGTGGCATTTCAGCCGCATTTATTTTCCCGGACCCGGCGGCTTTACCGCGAATTCGCCCGGGCGTTGCTGCTGGCGGATATAATCTTTTTAGCGGATATTTATCCGGCGCGGGAACGTCCGATTCCCGGAGTGACCAGCCAGCTAATCGCGGACCAAATGCGGATTGAAGGATCACCGGTGTATGTCGGCCCCCTCTCTCTGGCGCGGCTTTTACCTAAAGTCAGGCGGGAACTGAAACCCGGTGATTTATTTATTACCATGGGAGCCGGAGACGTGTGGAAATTAGGAGTGCAACTAACGGCCCGGCCCGGCGGAGTAAAAGGCCGAAAGCGGATTAAAAAAACGCCAAAACCGGGAGAATTCTCTAACCAATGAGGCCAGGCGGCGCACGCTTAAAGAAAATGATTTCCCGTATCGGCCGGCGTAAAATTATGGTGCTGATGGGCGGGGATTCAGCGGAACGGGAGATATCGCTGCTCAGCGGCCGGGCGGTGTTAAACGCCTTGCAGAGTTATAAACTCAATGTCCGCGGAGTGGATATTAAAAGTTGGCAAGACTTGCCAAAACTGGCCCGGCGGGGTACGGAAGCGGCGTTTATCTGTTTGCATGGGCCGGGCGGCGAAGACGGATCAGTGCAGGGAGTATTGGAATGGATGCGTATCCCATATACCGGTTCCGGAGTATTGGCTTCCGCCCTGGCCATGAATAAATCCCGCGCCAAACAGATTTTTCAGTCGGCCGGACTGTTGACATCGGAATGGGAGTGCCTTTCCAGTGCCTCGCTACCTGGGGGAGAGAGCAAGCGGATACCGGGGCGCGGAAGCATAAAGTTGAAGCTGCCGCTGGTGGTAAAACCCAATCAGCAGGGATCGGCCATTGGCGTCTCTATAATCAAGCGTTGGGCGGATTTACCCGCGGCCTGGCAGCAGGCGCGGACCTATGGCTGTGAAGTAATGCTGGAAAAATATTGCCGGGGAACAGAACTCTCGGTGGGAGTGCTTCCGCACCAGGTTTTACCGGTTATCGAGATTGTGCCGAAAAAAGATTTTTACGATTATGAAGCCAAGTACGTAACCGGTATGTCGGAACATATTATTCCGGCCCGAATCAAGCCCGGCCAGAGAGAGAGAGCTCAGCAATTGGCGCTGTCAGCTCACCGGGCTTTAGGATGCCGGGGCGCCACGCGGGTTGATATGATAATGGGATCGCGGGGAGAAATTAATATCATGGAAGTAAATACCAGTCCTGGAATGACCGCCACCAGCCTGCTGCCCGAAGCAGCGCGTCATGCCGGGATTTCATTCGGGAGCCTGCTGATGGGTTTGATCCTGGAAGCTGTGGGGGGAGAAGTGTGAGCAGCTACTACGGATGGACATATGCCGGTCAATTAACCGCTGCCAACAAGCATAAGCAGCAGCGGAGGACCAGGCTGAATTATTACCATAAGCCCTCTAAGGCGGAAGGCGGCATTCTTAGCCTGATTTCACGCGCGCTCATGCCGAAAGCAGGCCGGATTTTCGGCCGGACCGGACGCCTTCTGGCAGCCGGGATTTTAATCACCCTGACCCTGCTGGTCACAGGCCAGGAGGTTTTACAAGCCGAAGTTACGGGCCGGGTCGCGGCTTGGTGGCAGGGAATAAAGGGGGCTGGCCAAACCAAGGTGTATTCTTTGGCGGGGTCGGAAACCTGCCGGATCAAACCCTGGGCCTTAATATCAGATCAGGGATTATTCAGCCTGGATGTTGAGGGGAGGATCAGGCCCGGGGTCACCGCCGAAATTTTATCCACGGGTCTTCCGGTAATAACCGGGATCCGGATTTGGGAAGAGCCCGGTGTTATGGGCGTGGATTTAAAAGCTGAACTCGGGATGGATTTTATTCGTGAAATATTAACCAGTCCCTTTGCGGATCAGCTTTCAGAGATTCATTTTAGTGAAGATCAAGAGGTAATTCTATTTACGCGGGATGCCATCAAGGTGCGAATGCTTAACCGCCGGAACCAGAACCGGAACCGGAAGCGGGACATGTTCCGCTTGGGAGCGGTTTTGGAAGATATCCGGGCAAAAAAAAAGCAAATGGCCTTGATCGATCTCCGTTATGATCAGCAAGTAGTAGTGCGTCCGAAGAAAGGGAGGTGAGGATGTGTCCAAAGATACTAATGAAAATATTCTGGTAGGCCTGGACTTGGGAACCACGAAAATTTGCGTGATAATTGCCGAAGCTCTGCCCGGGGGTCAGATTAATGTCATCGGGGTAGGAGAGAAGCCTTCCCGGGGACTGCGTAAGGGAGTGGTAGTCAATATCGAAAACACCATAGAATCCGTAAGGATCGCAGTATTAGAAGCCGAGCGCATGGCCGGAGTGCACACGGGGTCGGTCTTTGCCGGGATTGCCGGCGGGCATATCAAGGGCTTAAACTCCCATGGAGTGATTGCGGTTTCCCGCAAGGACAAGGAGATTACCCGGGAGGACGTGGAACGAGTCATAGATGCTGCCAAGGCCGTAGCCCTGCCGGTGGACCGTGAAGTAATCCATATCATACCCCAGGAATTTATTATTGATAATCAAGATGGAATCAAGGAGCCGGTTGGCATGTCCGGCGTGCGTCTGGAAGCTGAGGTGCATATTGTTACCGGTGCGGTAACCAGTGTTCAGAATATTATTAAGAGTGTGGAACGGGCCGGGTATGCGGTGGACGATATTATTCTGCAACCGCTGGCCAGCGCAGAGGCGGTACTCAGCCCGGATGAGCGGGAGCTCGGAGTAGTGCTGGTGGATATCGGAGGAGGAACAACGGATATGGCGGTTTTCGTGGATGGTTCGCTTTGGCATTCCAGCGTAATTTCCATCGGGGGAAATCAGCTGACCTCGGACATTGCTATCGGGCTGCGTACTCCGAATCACGAGGCGGAAGAAATCAAGCGAAAGTACGGCTGCGCCAAGGTTTCCATGGTGGGAGAAAGCGAGGAAATAACGGTGCCGGGAGTGGGCGGGCGGCCGTCGCGAACCCTGCTGCGCCGGGAACTGGCGCAGATCATCCAGCCCCGGACGGAAGAAATATTGGAATTGATAGATATGGAAATCAAAAAAAACGGATTTGAAGAGAAAGCCGCTGCGGGCGTGGTTTTAACCGGAGGATCATCATTGCTGGATGGAATCGAGGAATTGGCGGAGGAGATCCTCCAGGTGCCGATCCGGGTAGGCACGCCCCGAAATATCGTAGGCATGGTTGACATTGTGAATTCACCGAAATTTGCGACCGGGGTGGGATTGGTATGCTTCGGCGCCAAGGGTCTGGCTTCGGGTAGGCATCCGAGATTTACTAATGAACGAAATCTTTTTAGTCGGACTTTAGAACGCATGAAGGAATGGTTCTCGGATTATTTTTAAAAAAAAGGATAAAGTACCAGGAGCCTGAGCATTTAGTCGGTTTTTAGGTTGTCATTCCCGAATGCTTTTATCGGGAATCCAGAGGCTTTGATTTTAAAGGAATTAAAAGTCACTGGATACCCGCTTACTACATGCGGGTATGACAAAATCAACTAATTGCTCTGGCTGGCTAAGATATTACAAAAAAGGAGGTAAGAGATATGAAATTTGAAATGGAAGACAAGCCCTCGAAAAATGTAGCTAATATTAAGGTCGTCGGAGTAGGCGGGGCCGGAAACAATGCCGTGAATAGAATGATTGACAGTGGAATCAGGGGCGTGGAATACATTACGGTTAATACTGATTCCCAGGATCTGCTTTCCGCCCAGGCGCCGATGCGTTTGCAAATCGGGCGTCAGCTTACCAGCGGCCTGGGTGCGGGCGCTGACCCGGAAGTGGGACGGAAAGCTGCGCTGGAAAGTCAGGAAGAGCTTTCTGCTGCTATTGTCGGCGCGCACATGGTTTTTATTACCGCCGGGCTGGGGGGAGGGACTGGGACCGGTTCCGCGCCGGTGATTGCCGGGCTGGCGCGCAAGCAGGGATCACTTACCGTGGCCGTAGTTACGCGGCCTTTTAACTTCGAGGGACGGACCCGTAAAGAACAGGCCGAGATCGGTTATCAGGCCTTGAAAGATGTGGTGGATACTGTGATTACGGTTCCCAATGAAAGACTCCTCCAGGTTGTCAACCGTGAGACATCCCTGGTGGATGCCTTTAAGTATGCGGATGATGTTTTACGTCAGGCCGTCCAAAGTATTGCGGAATTGATAACCGTTCCCGGTATTATCAACCTTGATTTCGCGGATATTAAAACCGTGATGGCGGAAATGGGCGGAGCCTTGATGGGCACCGGCACCGGCACCGGGGAGCAGCGGGCTTTAAAAGCCGCCCGGCAAGCTATTACCAGTCCCTTGCTGGAGGATGTAAATATTGGGGGTGCCAAGGGATTGCTAATCAACATTACGGGCGGGAAGACCCTGACCCTGCATGAAGCCAGTGAAGCCTCCAGTGCGGTTTTTGAGGTTGCCGGCAAGGATGCCAATGTCATTTTTGGCACCGTGATTGATGATAGTTTAAACGACGAGGTAAAAATTACCGTGATTGCTACGGGTTTTGACAGCCGCCAGAAGTCACCAGAAAACGATACCGTGAAATATCGTGCCCAGAAAACCCTGGATCTTAATACATTTTTAAAAAATCGCGAATCTCAGCGCCGGATAACCAGCAGTGAAAAACTGTCCCTGCAGCCGGTATTTACCGAGTCCGATCTGGAAATTCCTACTTTTCTGCGGCGAAAAGTGGAGGTGCGTTGAAGGAGGAAGGATGCCTTTGGGAGGTAGTTTGAGTATGTTGCGTAAGGCAGGTTTATTTGCGGGGCTGATGATAGTTCTTGTCCTCGGGATAAGTGCGGCCAGCCAGGCACCGACGGCCGGTCAAGTCGGCCTTGCAGAGCCGGTGGGCATAAAATTTGAAACTTTTCGGCAGGCCCAATCACAGATTATTCCGGCCTGGGGATCCCGAGGGACACTTTGGATTTCACTCCAAGCTGCGGTAGAATATCTGGGTGGTAATACGGCCTGGCATGCCGTCACGCACAAAGCAGTGATTACAGGGCCTTCCGGCCACCAGGTGGTTATCAGTCTGGGATATCCAAAAGCGGTGGTAGAAAGAAACAGGTTTGTCCGCCTGCCGCATTGCCCCTGCATGCGTAAAGGACGGGTGTTGGTTTCACTGGAAGCATTGGTAGTAATTTGGCAACAGTTGGATAACCGAATTCCGCTTTATGATTCGGTTGCCCGGACATTTAAAATCGAGAAGGTTTCCGCTTCCCCGGGGCTCGAAGAAAAGCAACCGGCGCCGGTGACCAAGCGGGCCGCAGTAAAAGGCTTGGTCGTAGTGGATGCCGGGCACGGCGGTAAGGATCCCGGAGCTGTCGGGCCGTCGAAATTGAAAGAAAAAACCGTTACTCTGGAAGTTGCCAAGCAGCTGGCCTATTTTCTCCGGCAGCACGGTTTGAAAGTTATTATGACGCGTAAGGATGACAGGTATATTTCCCTGAAGGAACGGGCGGATATTGCCAATCGCGCCCAGGCGGACTTGTTTGTTTCCATCCATGCCAATGCCTCGCGAAACCGCAAAGCCTGCGGCAGCCAGGTTTTTATTTACAACCGGGAAGCATCATCGCGTAAGGCCGCGGAAACGGCCCGCCTGGAAAACCAGGATGCCAATTACCTGGAGATCATCAAAGACGATCTCCGCCAATCCGTGCATGAGAGCGCCAGCATCAATGCCGCCGGATTAGTCAGCCAGGAATACGAAAAAATCGGCGGCCTGGAAGTCCGGCGCATTGAGCGGGCGCCTTTTTTCGTGCTGGCTAAATCGTATATGCCGTCCATTTTAGTGGAAACCGCATTTATCAGTAATCACGGGGAAGAGTCTAAACTTCGGAGCCGGACTTTTTGCCGCAAGCTGGCCCAAGGAATTTTTAAAGGCCTTAAGCAGTATTACCGTGAAAAAGATAAAAACCTCTAATCCGGAAGATACCGAGACTGTTGGGGAGAAACTGGCCGGGGCTTTAAGGTCCGGGGACGTGGTCGGACTTTATGGGGAATTAGGAGCGGGTAAAACCTGCCTGGTACGGGGTTTGGCCCGGGGGATGAAAGTAACCGGGACCGTGTCCAGTCCTACTTTTACCATTGTAAATGAGTATCCCGGGCGTCTGCCATTATATCATTTTGATTTGTATCGTATCGAAACGCCGATAGAGGTGGAGGATTTGGGATTTGAGGAGTATATTATCGGACCCGGTGTTTGTATCATAGAGTGGGCGGAAAAAGCGGGGATTCTGCTGCCCACCGGGCATTGGAAAATAAAGTTTGAGATCAACGGAAAAAAAACGCGTACAATAACAATTATTCCGCCGGCCGGAACTGATTACTGAAAAGCTGTAAAAATCGATTTATATTAATATTTCCCTCCCTTGAGGGGCTGTGTCATAATAGTTTTTTAAGATTGTCATTCCGGCGAAAGCCGGAATCCAGGACGCATACGGTTATATTACAATGCTTTTCTGGATTCCGGCCTTCGCCGGAATGACGAAGAAGTGTAAAAGCGGTAAGTAATCGGATATCCCTTGGCCGGAAAAGAGGATGTAATATGATCCTGGGTTTAGACACTTCATCCGCCCGGCTTTCGTTGGCGCTTTGGGAGAAGGGGCGCATGCTTGAAGAACACGCATGTTCTTCCGACCGCCGCCACAATGAAATTATTCTTCCGGCCCTGGAATCCCTGTTGCTTAAAATAAATCGCGCGCCCCGCGATCTAAGCGGAATAGTGGTGGGATTGGGTCCGGGATCATTTACCGGTGTAAGAGTGGGGATTAGCACGGCCCAGGGCCTGGGACAGTCTCTGGGCATCCCAGTGGCCGGGGTTTCCAGTTTTTTGGCAGTGGCAGCCGGAAGCCGGAGCAACACTGCCTTGGTTATCGCGGACGCCCGGCAAAACATGCTCTATGCCGCTTTTTACCGGAAAAAAGAGTATGGATGGGAAACGGTCATGCCTGAAACTCTAATATCCATTCCTGATCTGGTAAAGCAGCTGCCTGCCACGGCGGTTAATGTGACCGGACCGGGCGCCCAGGAGTTTTTTGAAGCGTTATTCCGGGCGCGGGGCGGAGAATTGCATTTACTTCCGCCGGAGAGACATTGGCCCGAGGCGGGAGAACTGGCGCCATTAGGCGAAAAGAAGATACTGGCCGGCGGGATGTCCTGGGAGGATATCACACCCATTTATCTTAGAAGGACTCAGGCCGAAGAGGTGCGCGCCCGGCGTAAAGCCGAACAGGGTGAAATATGACCAGATTGCAAGAGCCGGGCATTGAAATCACGCCCGTCCGTCCCGAAGATGTGGATGAGATTCTCTGGGTGGAGGAAAGCTCTTTCTCTTCGCCCTGGACGCGTGCCATGTTCGAAGAAGAGGTTAAAAACCAGGAACTCTGCCATTACCTGATAGCGCGGCAGCAAAATCATGTAATCGGATACATGGGTTTTTGGCTGGTACAGGATGAGGCCCATATTACCAATTTAGCCGTGCATCCGGCTTTCCGGCGGCGGCAAATAGCTGAACGGCTATTGCTGGCCACCATGAAATGGGCCATGCGACTGGGCGCACGGCGGGCCACTTTGGAAGTGCGGGCCAGCAACCGGCCGGCCATCCGGCTTTACGAGAAGCACGGTTTCAAGCTGATCGCGATCCGGCGGGCTTACTACAACGACAATAAGGAAGATGCTTTAATTATGTGGGCCGACGAGCTTGACCAGTTCGGTCCGGGCATGACGCCGTAAAGAATTTGTAGGGGCAACCCCCAGTGGTTGCCCATCAGTGGGCTGCGAAATTCCTGGGCGGGCACGCCCTTCGACATGCTCCCTTCGGCTATGCTCAGGACAGGCAGGACAAGTGGGCCTGACCGTTGACGAATACGCATGAATTGAAACCCTGGGCTGCATGAAAGAATTTGTAGGGGTGGGCCTCCTTGTTCTGAGCGAAGTCGAAGGGCGAGTCCGCCCCTTGACGATTACAGGGACAGGGGACGTTCTTCGGATAAGGATAGCAGGTGGATGATTATTCTTACGTGCAACTGGCCGCGGCCATCAAAAGGAAATTTGAGGAGTTGGGGATATGAGTAAGGTTCAAAGCAAGTTATCCAGGTCTTACATCGACCTGCTGCTTGAGGTCAAAGAGCGTATTCGTGTCGCTCAATATACGGCCCTTAAGGCGGTAAATAAGGAACTGATTGGCCTGTATTGGGATATCGGCAGGCTGATTACCGAGCGGCAAGTGGATAGTAAGCACGGTGATGCAATCGTAAAACAATTGGCAATTGATTTACAACGTGAATTTCCTGGCATAAGCGGCTTTTCCCGCAGGAATGTTTACTACATGCGGGAATTCTATCATGCTTACCGGGATATCACGAAAGTGCAACCATTGGTTGCACAAATCGGTTGGACCCATAATATAATTGTTTTACAGCGTTGCAACGATCCTCTGGAACGCGAGTTCTATATTCGCATGGCGAAGAAATACGGCTGGTCCAAAAATGTCCTTGTCCATCAGATCGAAAACCAAAGCTATGAAAAAACCCTGTTGGGTCAGACCAATTTCGACTGCGCATTGACGCCAAGACAGCGATCTCAGGCTAAATTGGCCGTGAAGGATGAATATACCTTTGGTTTTCTTGAACTGGGCGATGACCATTCCGAACGGGAACTGGAGCACGCCCTTATTGCGCGGATCGAGGATTTTCTGCGGACTATGGGAGGTCTGTTTGCCTTTCTCGGCAGCCAATTCCGGCTGGAGGTGGAAGATAAGGAGTATTTCATTGATTTGTTGTTGTACCACCGCCGTATGAAATGTCTCGTTGCGATTGAACTGAAGATCGGTGAATTTAAGCCCGAATTTGTTGGCAAGATGCAGTTTTATCTGGCAGCGTTGGACCAACAGGTGCGTGAGAAGGGTGAAAAACCCGCCATCGGAATTATCCTGTGCAAGGAGAAAAAACGTACTGTTGTTGAGTATGCCCTGCGTGATGCGCGCAAGCCGATTGGGGTGGCAACCTATCGCATTGTCAAACGACTGCCCAAAGAGCTGAAAGGCCAGTTGCCGTCGCCGGATGAAATCGCAAAATTACTGGAGAATGAAGAATAACGATTTGCTGAATTTCTATAGCGAGTTAGAGACCTCAACATCAAGTGATGAAACTGGTGCTTTTGCTGCGGCCTGGTCACAAAAAGAGATTGCGCAAGCCACCAGGGTCCAGTCAAGAGCCCAGTCAGGGTTTGAGTCAAGTGTAATGGCATTAACAAATAAGCCACTTTCCATGTCTGAAAAATCTGTGAAAGTTGGCAGAAAACAGGTTACAGGGTCTCTGAAAAGATTGGTTCAGGATATTTTATCTGAAAAACTTGTTGAACGAACTATCGCGGATAAGCCCAACAGCCGTTTGCAAAAATACCGTCTTACTAAGAAAGGCGCTGAGTACATAAAAAAGCAAAGTAAGAAGCATTGAATAGAGCAGAGTGAACCGGGGACGTTCTTCAGATAATCGGATAAGGATGGCAGGTGGGATAAATATCCTGGGGGAGGTTATCCGGTTCTAATCGGAAAAACAAAAATGGGTGGCAGGCAAAGACCGTCTTCCTAATACATTCACTCAGTCTCAAGCGGAGATTGGATTTTCAGGAGATTGATACCTTTCAGGGTGGGACTTAGTAAATATTTTTGAAGATATTCGGTAAGCAAAACATCAGTTACGCACTTAGCGCCGGATGAAGTGGCATGGCGAAAATAGAGACGGTTGTTTTTCCATATGGCAAAGCCCATATGCGATACCAGGATAGGGGTGCCCAGGGATTCCGGAAACCAGTTCGGGCGGACAAGATTAACTATAGCGCCGGAAGGAATTCGATTTAAAAGGGCTTGATTGATTTTGGCATCCTGAATCCGGTGTTTTAAACGCAGGTCTTGTAAGGTTTGCTCAAGAATATTAGCGGCGGTTATTTTTGCTTCCGGGTTAAGCTCTTCAATTTTCTGAAGGGTTTTATTTTTAAGCGCCATCTCGGCTTGAGTGCGGCGGCGGAGTTCGTGGGGAGGAATCATTTCAGGGATAAAAATAGTGTTCAGATGAATATAAGGCAACTGCGCCTTTTCAGGCTCAAAAAAAATCCCGGATTTTTTAAGCTGCCGGAGCAGGGCCGGTAAAGCAGCATAGGCGGAAAGCAGCAGTTCAGACCTGAGATGGAGGCGGAATGAAGAATTTAGCAAAACTTCTCTTATTTCCACTTTTTTTATTGATACTAAACAGCTGCGCCACCTGGTTTAAGCCTGCGGATTGGACACCTCAAAATGCATTTCGACCAACACCAATTACGAATATCAAATTTATCGACGATCCGGACGATTTACCAGCTCTTTATCACGCCCTGGACATGAGCCTGCAGTATTATGCGACTAAAGCCGAGACAGATCTCATCCATGTGGGCCAGGACACCTTCACGGTTCCGGAGATGAAATCCGCATTAATCGAAATCAAAGCCATGCTCCAGCAGAACGGACTAAACACCCAATTTTACGATTATCTCCATAGAAATTTCAATAGTTATATTCCCTACGACGCCCAAGTGTTTTTTACGGCATATTGCATGCCGACTTTGCGGGGATCCTTTGAAAGGAGCAACCGCTATTGTTATCCGCTGTATAAATTACCGGATGATCTGGTAAGCTTGAGACTGAAGGATTTCCCCGTCATTACAGATTCCGACATAAAACCCAATAAAATAAGGGGCCGTTTGACTGATGAAAATAAGGTCGTGCCTTATTATACGCGGTCGGAAATTGATTTTGGAAATACCCTGACCGGAAAAAGCCGGGAACTGTGCTGGGTGGATAATCTGGGGGATTGGGGTATATTGAAGTAAATGTTCCAGTGTTTGATGAACAGGGAAATCAAATCCGGGAAGAACAAATCAGCCGTTTTGTATTGTTCCAGGATACGGGAGGAGCGATACGCGGGCCGCACCGGATAGATTTATTTTGTGGATCCGGCAGACAAAATGAATATGTCGCCGGACATCTCAAAAATAACGGTAAGCTCTATCTGCTGGTGAAAAAGAAGCAGGGGGAGTGATCAGGCATATTATCAATTTAGCCGTGCATCCGGCTTTACGAGAAGCACGGCTTTAACCTGATGCGATCAGGCGGGCTTACTATAACGATAATCAGGAAGACGCTTTAATTATGTGGTGGGCCGACGAGCTTGACCGGTCCGGTCCGGGCAAGATACAATGAAGAGCAGGCAGGGGCCCGCTCATTAATGATCACGCATGAATTGAAACCCTGGGCCGGCATGCCCTTCGGCAGGCTCCCTTCGCTATGCTCAGGACAGGCAGGATAAAGAAGCCGGCCCCTGCGGAGGCATGAAAGAATTTGCAGGGGCGCGGGCCTCCTTGTCCTGAGCGAAGCCGAAGGGTGTGCCCGCCCATTGACAATTATGCATGGATTGAATCCATGGGGATAGGGGACGGTCTGATCTTCCCCTAATACTATTAGAGGGTAGGAATAATCATGGCGCAGTTGGAGCATATTGAGGCTATCGAGAAACGTCAGTGAGGCCGTGCAACTGGCAGCGACCATTAAAAGGAATTTTGAGGAGTTGGGGGTATGAAGAGAAGAAATCTCTCCCGATATGTAGACTTTCGCGGTAAGGCTTTGTTTAAGAGGGAATGACTCGAATGAAATATAAAATATTCATTAGCAGTGTTCAAAAAGAGTTTAAAGCGGCGCGCGCAGCCCTGCGCGAGTATCTGTGCGCTGATCCAATGTTGCGGAGGTTTTTTGAGCCGTTTGTGTTTGAAGACAAAGCTGCTGCGGATCAATCAGCGGTGGCATTGTACATGAACGAAATCGGGCGATGTGAGGTTTATATTGGCATTTTCGGGAATCAATACGGGCTTGAAGATGCGAATGGTTTTTCGGCCACGCATCAGGAGTTTGATGAAGCAACCAGGCGCGGAAAATATCGTTTGATATTTGTCAAAGGTCTGGATGACAGCCAACGTCATCCGAAAATGCGCGCACTCGTGAAACACGCCGGCGCACGGCTTATCCGCCGGAGGTTTTCAACATTTTCAGAGCTCATGGCAGGAGTTTACGCGGCGCTGGTGGATTATTTAGCAGCGCATGAGTTGCTTCGCGACGTGCCGTTTGACGCCGCGTTGTGCCGTGATGCGAAACTGGAAGACCTATCTGAAGAGAAAATTAGCTGGTTTCTTCAACTTGCCCGTCACTCGCGCGGATTACCCTTGACGGACGACACCAAAATGCGGGATGTGCTGGCGCATTTGAATTTGCTTAAAAACGATCTCCCGACCAACGCGGCCATGCTTCTATTCGGGAAAAATCCGCAGCGTTTTCTAATTTCGTCTGAAGTAAAATGCGCCCATTTTCACGGCATAAGCGTTTCAAAACCCATTCCTTTCTATCAAACCTTTAAGGGTACATTATTTGACTTGGTGAACCAGTCGGTTAATTTTGTTCTTTCAAAAATTGATTTAGCCGTGGGTACGCGCGCTCGCGGACCGCAGGCGCCGGTGGCGTATGAAATTCCCCCGGAAGTGATTTCCGAAGCAATTGTCAATGCCGTGGCGCATCGTGACTATACCAGCAATGGCAGTGTGCAGGTCATGCTTTTTTCCGACCGGCTGGAAGTGTGGAATCCCGGCACTCTTCCGCCTCCGCTCACATTGGAAAAGCTGCGCCAGCCGCATGGATCAGTGCCTGTCAATCCGTTGATTGCCGAGCCTTTATATCTGACAAAGTATATTGAGCGCATGGGAACCGGCATCAGCGATATGGTTGAACGCTGCCGCGAAGCAGGACTCAAGGAACCGGAGTTCCGGCTAACAGACGGATTTGTGATAACGATTCGCCGGAAATCCGGGCGCGCTTTTGAGGCTGTGGGAGGAACAGCCCCGCAAGTCACCCCCCAAGCTACCCCCGAAGTCACAGGTGAAGTCACAGGTGAAGTCACAGGTGAAGTCGGACGACTCCTTAAAATATGCAAGGGAGAGATGAAACGCAAACAGTTTCAAGATGCCCTAGGTCTTAAAAGCGAAGAAAATTTCCGTAAACTGTACCTGGTTCCCGCGCTAAAGGCGGGATTTATAGAAAGGACCATCCCGGACAGCCCACAAAGCCGTCTGCAAAAATACCGTCTTACTAAGAAAGGCGCTGAGTACATAAAAAAGCAAAGTAAGAAGCATTGAATAGGTCAGGTCTCAAAAAACGCCGGGAGGATGAATGATGAATGCAAAACCAGAAGGAGCTGGTGCTCGAGTGTGTTGGTTTGTTGGAGCCGCTTACGGTGGGACTGATGACCAAATGCCCAGATTTCTTGCGGAAGGAATCTGGGAAAATGGGTATCAGGACAGATATCTCGATGCTGTGAGGTCGATCCAACCAGGTGACCGTATAGCAATCAAGTCTTCCTATACACGCAAGCATGATTTGCCGTTTGATAACCGAGGGCAAACAGTTTCCGTTATGGCACTTAAGGCCATTGGAAAGGTAACCGGAAATCCTGGCGATGGCCACAAAGTACTGGTTGATTGGACCGGACTTGAAACACCACGCGAATGGTATTTCTATACGTCCAGGAGTACCATCTGGAGGGTTTTGCCTGGGGATTGGACGACTGACGCATTGATCAGTTTTACTTTTGAGGATAAACCCCAGGATATGAACCGGTTTAGAAATGCGCCATATTGGAGGGGACGATTCGGTAATGGGGCAGTTGACAAGCGACAATTCAATTGGACACGTTTCTATGAGGCCGTTGCGGATAAACTGGTTGGTTTCCGTGAAAAGAGAGGCGAGTTGGTTGCTGGAATCCATGCCATAGCCGCACGGGTGGATGGGCTTTCGAATTTGCAGGACCAATTTGCGGACGGCTCAACCGGTCCATTGAAGGACATCTGCCCATTTACTACAATGGGAATCTTCACCCGTGGCATTACAGATGCCAACCGGAAAACAATTGCCGCAGAGTTAGCGAAATTACTGGGTGTAGATGAACCGGTGCCGGAGTCCTTTGAAGGGATACCTATTCTTAACAACCAGCGGTCCTGGTTTTTCGGCTTTGAGAATAAGCGTCAGCCAGGCGACATAGATGCGCTTTGGGAGATATTTGCGGAAGCGATACAATCTGCTGAATCAGAAGATCCCAACGTCCGGTCAGCATTTATAAAAGCCTATGACAACGCGACAGGAAGGTGGGGGGTTGGCTGGAATCTCACGATGGGACTCTATTGGATTCGTCCTTGGAATTACCTAACACTTGATGGTCAGTCCCAACACTATATCAACAAAAAATTGGGAATTAAAATTGGTCTTAATGGACCCAAAAGCCGTTGCAATGCAAATGACTATCTCACTGTTACTAACACAATAGAAGCGCGTTTCCAGGAAGAGGCTTATCCGGTTCATTCCTTCCCAGAGCTATCACTGGAAGCATGGCGTTTTCAAGATACGGAGGATATAGAAAGGATACAGAACAGCAATTGGAGAAATCTGGTTTATTCATTTATTCGCGAACTCTGCCGTAAAAAGCAGTCAGCAGAATTTTCTGGAAAAGAGTTTCAGGAAGAGTATCTCCAGAAATTAAAAAACGAATTCCCAAGTAACAATACTATAGAATATTCAGTTAATAAGCAGATTCAAGTTCTGCGCGACGAGGGAAAAATTGGATTTCTCGCCAGGGGAAAGTACAAGTGGCTGGAATTTGAATTCTCCGACCAGAATTTAAATGATGATCTTGAAACAGAAGAAATTATTTCAGTTCCTATCGAACCTTATTCAATAGAGGATATCTTGAAAGATGGCTGCTTTATAGAGCGTTCACAATTAGAAAGACTTCTTGAACGTCTCAGGACGAAAAAGAACCTGATACTCCAGGGACCACCGGGCACCGGTAAAACCTGGCTTTCAAAACGCTTAGCTTTTGCCCTGATGGGGGAGCGAAACGACAGCAAGGTGCGTGCTGTGCAGTTTCACCCAAATTTGTCGTATGAGGATTTTGTGCGCGGGTGGAGGCCTTCCGGAGACGGGAAATTATCTCTGGTCGATGGTTCATTTATGGAAATGGTAAAGGCTGCATCCAAAGAACCAACGATTAGGCACGTCATTGTTATTGAGGAGATTAACCGAGGAAATCCCGCTCAGATATTCGGTGAGATGTTGACGCTGCTCGAGGCAGACAAAAGAACACCTGCGGAGGCGCTGGAGCTCTGCTATCGACAAACAGAAGGGGAGAGGGTTTTTATCCCCGACAATTTGTATGTCATCGGCACGATGAACATCGCAGACCGTTCTCTTGCTCTTGTTGACCTGGCATTAAGGCGGCGCTTCGCTTTCGTTAACTTGGAGCCCAAACTCGGAAAGATATGGTATGACTGGGTCCATGTGCAATGTGGCATCGATTCGGAGATTCTTTCGGAAATTGAAAAGCGAATTCTGTCGCTAAACGAAGAGATCGCCGCAGATACGAGTCTTGGCAGTCAGTTTCGTATTGGTCACAGCTATGTGACACCACCTTTCAGGATACCTATCAGTGATGCGCGGGAATGGTTTAGGCAAGTTGTTGAAACTGAAATTGGTCCACTTCTCGATGAATATTGGTTTGATGCTCGCGACAAGGCTCAGAAAGCGCAACAACGGTTAACAGAAGGATTCTGATAGTGACTACTATAGAGGCATCCGCGATAAGCTTGGAAACACCTCTAGAGAGTGGTCATGTCGGCCGGATACCTGTTCGCAACCTATGGCTTTTGATGCTCTATGCTTCGGATCTCTTTCGACAACTTGGGCGAAAAAAAATCGCTGTAGAGGAAAATCCCGACGACATTCCAGATTTAGTAGCAGAGATTCTTGTGCAATTAGTCGAACGTCGTCTGAAGCGCAACTTGAGTTTCGGATACCAATCTAAAAGGAATGTGCTTAGCCGGGTCCGTGGCCGTATAGATTTTCTAAAAACAGAGCGTCATCAGCTTCTTGCGCGAGGGATGGTCGCTTGCCAATTTGAAGATCTCACAGTTAATACATCACGCAATCGCTTCGTTCGAGCAGCGCTTGATGTTATCGCCAAAATAGTTGGACGTTTAGACCTTGCACACCGATGCCGAGCTCTTGCCGGTAGCTTAAAGCAGATGGGCGTCACAGGAGAAAAACCCATCCGCGCTGAAGTGTCTGCTGACCGTTTTGGGCGTCATGATGCCGATGACCAACAAATGGTGGCAGCGGCGCAGCTTGCTTTTGACTTGGCACTTCCAACAGAAACAACCGGCACCAAACTTCTTGCTCTGCCAGACAGAGAAATTACATGGGTTAGACGCCTTTACGAAAAAGCTGTTGCTGGTTTTTACGATGTTGTTCTATCGGACTTTGGATGGTGTATCGATGCAGGGAAGGCGATCGGCTGGCTGATAGAACATAAGACATCTGGGATCGATAAAATTTTGCCGTCAATGCGTACCGATGTTGTTCTTGACCATCAGCGTACTGGTCGGCGAATTGTCATTGACACTAAGTTTACTTCGATCGTTACGCGGGGATGGTACAGAGAAGAATCATTACGCAGCGGGTATGTTTATCAAATATATGCCTACTTGCGATCTCAGGAAGGTAAAGGCGATCCGCTTGCGGCTCATGCAGCGGGACTTCTTTTGCACCCATCGATACACGCGATGATGGATGAGTCTGTGGTGATTCAAGGGCATGAAATACGGTTTGCGACCGTTGATCTCGGGGCTACAGCCAGTGAGATTCGGAGGCAATTAATTAAAGTCGTGAGGCTTTCCGATGAATCCAGTGCGGGCAGTTGCTTGGCTGAGATTTTCACAGTACCTTCCCCCAGGACCGATGGAGTACCTCTGTAGGTTCCCACAATAAATTGACTAAAATTCTCTAATTAATGAAAACTGCAACGATACCACTGCCCGTCTGTCAAAGAGTTTAAATTTGTGGATGTTATCCACGGTTTTTTATGTTATATAGTATCTGTTGCGGAAAGACCACACTTTGTCATTCCAAGCGTTAGCGAGGAATCACTAACACCCCTAGTTCTCAAGGAGATTCCTTGGTCGCTGCGCTCCCTCGGAATGACAAAAGACTAAAACCGCATTTCCGCAACAGAAACCAGTTAATCTGAGATTCACAACAGGGAGATTTTATAAAGCATGAAAAGACTCATACTGATTTTATTATTAGGGGCTTGGTGCCCGGTATTTGCCCAGGGCGCTGTGACGCCAGCGGCTGAGCCGGTAAAACTTACCCATACAGTGAAAAAACTTGAAGCAACCGTAAGCCTGACCGTTTGGGCCCGGAACGTTACGATCTGTGCCAAGGCCATCCAGGCGGGAGTTGCGGAAATAGACCGGATCGAGAATGTTTTTTCCGCCTACCGGCAGGGAAGCGTAATAAATCAGCTCAACCAGTTCGCGGCTATAAAACCAATAGCCGTAAGCGAAGAGGCAATAGAGGTACTGCAATGGTCAGAAAGGATATCGGAAAAAACCCGTGGTGCTTATGATATTACTATTGCCGCTTTTAAATGGCAATATGGTTTCGGACAAGGCGATTACCGGGTTCCCAATTTCCTGCGCCTGGATCAGATCAAATCCGTGGTTAATTATAAATACATAGCACTTGACCAAAAGGCGAAAAAAGTAGTGTTTAAGCGGTCAGGAGTCCAAATCGACCTGGATGACCTGCTTATAAGCCATGCTTTAAACCGGGTGCGGGCGCTTTTAAAAACATTCCAGATCCAAGCCGCCCGGGTTGATATTGGAGGGAATGTTGCGGTAATCGGTTTTAAGCCGGAAGGCGGGTACTGGCAGGTTTCTATACAGAATCCTCGCGATTCTAAAGGTTTTCTGGGGAAGATTCCCTGGATGAAGGGGAAGATTTTGCAGGCCGGCGATTATCAGCGGTATTTTATCAAGCAAGGCCGGCGGTACCATCCGATTTTGGATTCCCGGACCGGCGGTCCGCAAAATTACAGCATGTCGGCTGTCATATTGCTCCCGGAAGATACCAAGATTGATTTACCCGCCTCGGTCCTTATGCATTTCCCGCCGGAAGAAGCCCTTAGCCTGGTATTATCCATTCCCGGTAGTGAATGCCTCATCGTGGATCGGGAGCGAAAAATTTGGCTCTCTCCGGGGTGGAAGAAGCTAGGAAAAGACCTTGACCCGGGCGGGGGTTTTTCGTTATAGTAGGGCGGCTTTGAGAGGGAAAGATTAATGACTGGTAATTCTCTTTGGGAATAGTCTGTGTCATAATAGCTTTTTAAGGTTGTCATCCCGGACTTGATCCCTGGACAAAACCATCCAGGACAGGCCGGGATCCAGGACGCATACTGCTTATATTACAATGATTTCCTGGATTCCGGCTTTCGCCGGAATGACAGCTCATTTGAGAGGAAGTTGATAGAATAATGATTGAACGCTATACATCTAAGCCCATGCAATATATCTGGTCGGAAAAGCATAAGCTGGAAACCTGGCTGCGAGTCGAAGTGGCGGTAGCCGAAGCGCAAGCCGCCCTGGGGATTATACCTAAATCAGCTTATCAGAAAATCAAGAGCCGGGTCCGCGTGAATCCCGGCCGGGCCGCTGAAATAGAGCGGGAAACCAATCATGATATAATTGCCTTTGTTTCTTCTACGGCTGAATCCATCGGCCCGGAGGGACGTTATCTTCATTTCGGTTTGACTTCTACCGATGTAGTAGACACGGCCCAATCCCTGCGCTTGCGGGAAGCCTCGGATCTGATTCAAGCCCAGCTTAAAAAACTTGATCAGGCCCTGCTGCGGCAGACAAAACGGCATCGCCAGACCATTATGGCAGGACGATCTCACGGCGTGCATGCTGAACCTATTACCCTGGGATTGAAAATGGCGGTTTTCCTGATGGAACTCCGCCGTCAGCAGGAACGCTTTAGCCGGGCGCGGAGCGTCGTGGAAGTCGGCAAGCTTTCGGGCGCCGTCGGGACCTATGCCAATCAGGACCCCCGTATAGAGACCCGGGTTTGCCGGGGGTTAAAGCTGATTCCGGAAGTGCCGGCTACGCAAATCGTCAGCCGGGATCGTCATGCGGAATTTCTTTGCGCCTTAGCCCAGATAGCGGGCACTCTGGAAAATATCTCGGTTGAGATCCGCCACCTCCACCGGACCGAGGTCCGTGAAGTGGAAGAGTTTTTTGCCAAGGGGCAAAAGGGTTCATCGGCCATGCCTCACAAACGCAATCCGATACTTTGCGAAAGAATTAGCGGCCTGGCGCGCCTGGTACGGGGCTATGCTGCTGCGGCCCTGGAAAACATGGCCTTGTGGCATGAAAGAGATATTTCCCATTCCTCGGTAGAGCGTATAATTCTACCGGACGCTACGGCCACGGTGGAGTATCAGCTGAGTCTGACGGTTCAAGTGATCCAAAACCTGGTAGTTTACCCGGAAAAAATGAAACGTAACCTGGATATGACCTACGGGTTAGTCCATTCCCAGCAGGTCTTGCTAACTCTGGTAAAAAAGGGGATGTCCCGCGATCAGGCTTATCGGAAGGTCCAGGAATTGGCCATGCGGGCCTGGGAGCAGCGTACGGATTTCAAAAAGCTGGTAAGTGAGGATGCTAAGCTGAAGGTTTTATTTTCCGCGGAAGATATTAAGGAGTGTTTTGACCTTAAATATCATACCCGGCATATTGACGGGATTTACCGCAGGTTGGGGATTAGTCTAGGAGCTTGAGCATTTAGTCGGTTTTGCCTGCTTCCCCCTTTGGAAAAGGGGGATTGAGGGGGATTTGTATATGAAAGCGGGCGTTTTATTGATTAAATCCCCCCTGCCCCCTTTACAAAAGGGGGGGGATGACTAAAGTTCGACAGACTTCCAGCAAAACAAAAACTAACCATGTCTTGGGCCGATTAAGGGAGGAATTTCATGTCTGATAAAAAACCGGATTGGATGGTTGAAGTTTTTATTACTTTGAAACCCAGCGTGCTGGATCCGCAGGGGTCCACTGTACAGCAGGCCTTAAATTCCATGGGATATGAGAGCTTAAATGATGTCCGTTTAGGCAAGTACTTCCAGTTGACTTTTCAGGGATCGCTGACACGTCCGCAATTGGAAAAACAAGTCAAACAAATGTGCGATAAGCTGCTGGCTAATCCGGTGATTGAACGTTATCATTTCAAGGCTCCTCTGGAGCCGGGCAGCCGGCGAGTATCCGGTCGCGCATAATACCAAGATATGGAAGAGAAGGAGACCGGATGAAATTTGGGGTGGTAGTTTTTCCAGGCAGCAATTGCGACCATGACTGCTTTCACGTTATCCAAAAAGTTCTTCGGCAGCCGGTTCAGTTTATTTGGTATGCTGCCGATAGGTTTCCCAAGGTAGACTGCTTGATTCTTCCCGGAGGATTTTCCTACGGTGATTATCTGCGGACCGGGGCCATAGCCCGGTTCTCTCCGGTTATGGACATGGTGCGCCGGCAGGCGGAGCGCGGAGGAGCAGTGATCGGCATTTGCAACGGGTTCCAGATTTTGCTGGAAGCTGGGTTGCTCCCCGGCGTCATGCGGCGGAATCGCGGCCTGACTTTTATTTGCAAGTATGTCCATCTCCGGGTGGACTCCAACCTCACGCCTTTTACACGCCGCATACCCCTGGGACGAATATTACGGATCCCCATCGCGCATGGCGAGGGAAATTATTATTGTGATCGTCAGACCCTGACGCAGCTGAAAGCTGAGCAGCGTATAGTTTTCCGGTATAGCACTGCCCAGGGTCAGACTTCTCCGGATTCCAATCCCAATGGTTCGCTGGAAAACATTGCCGGAATTTGCAATGCCCGCGGTAATGTCCTGGGCATGATGCCTCATCCGGAACGCTGCATGGAGCAGGGAATGGGATCTACGGATGGGTGTGAATTATTTCTCTCCTTGCTGTCTGCGGCCCGTTCCGCGCTGAGCGTTTAAGCCGAGGCAGGATCCGGTGGCGCGCAACCTTCCGGGCTCAGGATTAACCAAAACCTGGCAGGCCGGCCTGGCAGTAATAATTTTGGCCGGTTGGCTCAGCCTGTTGTCCTGGCAAACCCTGATTCACTTTAAATGGTCTCCGGAAATTTTTCTGCTCCTGTTCAAGCTGGATCGGTTTGCCCCTTTTGAACCGCAGGTCTTTTTCCCGCACTGGCTTTCAACCTTAAAAAACCTGCTTTTGCTTATCGCCTTCATGCTGTCGGCGCACGGCTGGGGAAGAATCCTGCTGGAAAAAATATTTCCCGCTGCGCGGACGCGACTGGACGAGATGCTATACTCCCTGGGACTGGGGTTAGCCCTTATCTCGCTCCTGGTTTTTTTATTCGGCGTTGCCGGATTATATAATCCCACGCTTTTTGCCGTAGTATTTACTTTTTTAACCGGAGCCGGAACCTGGATAACCTGGAAGCGCCGGGCGCGGCTTCGTCCCGGTTCCGGCTGGCTGCTGGGAACCGGGGCCTGGTCCGACAAAATATTATTAATCCTGGTGGTGGGATTCTTCCTGCTGGTGGGCATGACAATAATTACGCCGGAAATATTTTTCGACTCCCTGGTTTATCATTTGGCCGTTCCGTCGCAGTGGATCCAGGCCGGCCGTATCCATCCTATTCCGACTAATTTTTATTCCAATCTGCCCATGGGAATCCATATGCTGTACACCGGGGCTTTGATGCTGAGTGATGAGCGGCTCTGCCGGATGCTGCATGCTTTGCTGGGCATATTGGCGGGATTAACCACTTTTTCCCTGGGCCGCCGCTGGTTCGGACGCCGGACCGGTCTGTGGGCGGCCGGTCTTTTCTGGACTACCCCGATTGTGATAATAAATATGCAGGAAGCCGGCGTAGATGTTGGTTCAGCCTTTTTCGCAGTCCTGGCTTTTCACGCGATATTGGCCAATGCTTTAAAACAGGAAGGGGGTAAAAACCAGCAGATAATGGCCGGGTTGCTGACCGGCGCCGCCCTGGCCGGGAAATATACTACGGCGTTTATGCTAATGCCGGGGGTGCTGGTGGTTTTGTTCATGATGCGCCGGCAGGGGTGGAAAAGCCTGACCAGCGCCCTGGTCCGGATCAGCCTGGGAGCCGCGATCCTGATGATGCCGTGGGTGATTAAAAATATTATTTTTACCAATAATCCCATATATCCATTTCTATATAATTATATTCCCAGCAAATACGTAGTTCCGGAAAAAATGCAACAGGCCATGGGACAGATCCGCGAATATGGACATCGTACAATGGTGCAATTTTTCCGGTTGCCGTGGGATATGACTTTTAGAATGCCCACCAGTTATTCTTACGTGGGCCCGGTTTTTTTAATGCTTTTCCCCGGCATTTTACTCCTGGTTGGATACTGGCGGCGAGGGCCTCCCGCGCTGGGGGCTGTTCTCCTGACCGTGATTTTTTCGGCCTTGATCTGGGCCAACCGAACCCAGATTTCGCGTTTTTATATTCCCAGCCTTCCCCTGCTGGCAATTCTCGGCACATATGCTTTGGACCGCTGGGAACAATGGCATAAAGTTCCGGCCATCATTTCCCGCTGGGCAATACTGGTTTTCCTGGGATGGGGATGGGCTAATACCATGTTTATAGGTATTTCCAACTGGGATCCGATCGGTTCGGCACTTGGGCTGGAAAGCCGTGCCGCCTATCTTGACCGGAAGCTAATGAACAGCTATGCGCCTATGGCCCGGGCTATAAACCGCTTACCGCAGAACGCGCGGATTCTGGCCTGGGGGGAAACCCGTTCTTTTTATTTCCAGCGTCCGGTTACGGCGTCTACGGTTTTTGATCATAATCCCCTTATAGAACTATTAGCCGGCTCCTCCAGCGCCCAAGAGGTCTGGCAGAGCCTGAATAAACAGGGATACACCCATATTTTTATTCACTCCGGGGAGGCGGTGCGGACCCGCGGTTATGAAACTTTTCGCTGGAATCAGGCCGCCCTGGAGCGCTGGCGCGAGCTTTCATGCCGTTATCTTAAACGGGTCGTGATCTACGGACAGCAGGTGCTATATGCAGTGGTTTCAGAACCCCGGATGGACCGGCCGGTTAAACGCGGCCGTCCGCTTTTTACCTATGATCCTGACGTGGTGGATAAAGTGATTGGCCATTATAGAAAGGCCGGCATAGCTATCCGGCAGGGCCGGATAAACGACGCGCTGGCAGGATGGATGCGCATGATAGAATTAGCGCCGGAATGGAAAGATACTTATGAAAACCTGGGATGGTTATACCTCAAAATGAATCGCCCGGAAGAAGCGTTCAAAATGTATAGCCAGGCGGATGAACTGGGCTGGCTTACTCCGGCGGCCTATAATAATCTCGGTGTGCAGTATCTGCAGCACGCGCGTTATGCCGACGCCCGGAGATGCTTCACCCTGGCCCTGGAGCAGTCACCGGATTTGCAAGCCGCGCGCGATAATCTGGATCTGCTTGAAAAGAAACATTAAACGTGCCAATTTCAAAAAGGCCGCTAATATGGAAATGCAAACTATCCACATCATAATTCTGCTAATCACCGGCCTGGGGGTTGGATTTGCAGGCGGTCTTTTAGGCGTAGGCGGGTGCTTTATTATGGTGCCGATCCAGTTTTGGGTATTAACCTCGCTGGGCATTGATGCGACTATGGCCATTAGAATTGCTTTTGGCACCGGACTGGCCGTGGTTTTGCCTACTGCCATTAGCAGCGCTATAGGACATCACCGCAAACATGTTGTTTATTGGAAAGCCGGTATTATCCTGGGTTTGACCGGTTTTGCCGGCGCCTTTACCGGCGGATTTATCGCCACCCATGTTTCCGGCGATTTTCTGAAGGTCGGATTCGGGCTGGTAATTTTAGCCGGCGCGCTCAGAATGCTGGCGGCCAAACCATTCAAAGCAGATAAAGAACCAGTAGATAAGGTGTCAATTTTTATGCTCTGGGGATTTCCTCTGGGAATGGTATCCGGCATGTTAGGGATAGGCGGCGGGGTATTAATAGTGCCGGTCATGGTTCATGCCCTGCGATTTAAAATCCATCAGGCTGTGGGAACCTCCTCCGCCTTAATGATAATTACCTCCCTCGGAGCCATTTTATCTTACATAGTTAATGGGTTACGGGTTTCCGGCTTGCCGGCCTATTCCTTAGGTTATGTAAATTTTTTACAATGGATTATATTGGCCGGGACCAGCGTACCGATGGCGCAATTGGGAGTGAAAGCCGCGCATAAGCTCCCGGCTAAAAAATTAAAGTGGGTATTTATAATTATCATGTTTTACATGGGTTTGAAAATGACAGGGTTTTTTAGTTTGCTGCATGTGCCGATATGATTTAGGATAGATGGTATGGGTTGCGGAATGACGAAATTCGGGCAGTTCGCTAGAATTGTCTTTCCGCAACCGGAACTAGGAGCTTGAGCAATTAGTGCGTTTTGTCATTCCGGCATGCTTTAAGCCGGAATCCAGGGATTTTTCAATGCTTATAAAATAATGCTTTTCTGGATTCCCGCCGGTCCTGGATGGTTTAGTCCAGGGATAAGAGCATTCGGGAATGACAACCTAAAAAACCGACTAAATGCTCAAGCTCCTAGATAGCGACGGTCGGGAAGCAAAATAAAAAAACTATGTTTTTATTTTAAGCATAAGGAGTCTATTCTTTAAATGAAAGTCACGGTTTTAATCCCGGCCCGCAATGAGCAGGAGACAATTACGGAAATCCTGCACCGTATCAAGATGGAATTTGAATATTTTGACGGCGAGATTATTGTGATTGACGACGGTTCGCATGACGCCACGGCCGAGCTGGCCGGTTCTGTTTCCGGAGTCTCGGTTATCAGCCTGCCGGTTTCCCGGGGTAAAGGCGCGGCTCTGCAAGCCGGACTGCGGGAAGCCCGGGGAGACATTATTTTAATCCAGGATGCCGACCTGGAATATGATCCTACCGATTACCCGATATTGCTCCGGTCCATAATAAAAGAGGAAGCTCAAGTGGTATATGGTTCGCGGATACTGGGGGCGGCCGCGGGACGCAGCACGGGCCTTCCCAGCCTGGAAAGGTATTGGGGAGGACGATTTCTATCATGGTTGACCACAGTTCTTTATAGTGCTAAGATAACCGACATTAATACTGGATATAAGGTTTTCCGTACGGCGTGTTTGCGGGACCTGGAATTTCAGGCCGCAGGTTTTGAGGTTTCGGCGGAGATAACCGCCCGGCTGCTTAAAAAGGGAATTCCGATTCTGGAAGTACCGATTGCCTATACTCCACGAACTTGTGCCCAAGGAAAGAAATCCTGCTGGAAGGATGGAATTAAGGCGTTAGGGATGCTATTGGAAATGCGGTGGAAGTAACCGGAATAGTATCTTTTGCAGAAAGATTTTTTTAGCGGACTCCCCGCGTTTTGTCATTCTGAGCCGAAGGCGAAGAATCTCCCGGAGACCTGATAGTTCAGGCGTTTCCGTGGAGATTTCTCACTACGTTCGGAATGACAAACTTAAAAAAAACACGCTTTCGCAACAGGACGAAATAGCAATAAAAACAGGAGAGTATAAGACTTGAAAAAGAAAAGCCCGATAAAAAAGGCATCGCTTACGCGCGGTAAGATTTTACCAATAGCTGATCCGAAAGATCCGGAGATTACGCTTAAGTTGGTAAAAGAGCACGGTTTAACACCACGGGAGTATGCCACGATTAAGAAAATCCTCGGGCGCATACCTACCTACACCGAGTTGGGCATTTTTTCCGTGATGTGGTCGGAACATTGTTCTTATAAAAATTCCCGGCCCATACTTCAACAATTACCCACGCAGGGACCCCGCGTTATTCAAGGACCGGGCGAGAATGCGGGAGTAATGGATATCGGCGGAGGCCGGGCCGTATGTTTCAAGGTGGAATCGCATAATCATCCCAGTGCTATTGAGCCGTACCAGGGTGCGGCTACCGGCGTGGGCGGAATTCTGCGGGATATTTTTACCATGGGAGCCCGTCCCGTGGCCTGTCTTGATTCCCTGCGGTTTGGAAAACTCAATCACGTCCGGGCCCGCCGTCATTTTACCGGGGTAGTGGCCGGGATAGCCGGTTATGGCAATTGCATCGGTGTGCCGACCATTGGCGGGGAAGTGATGTTTGATGATACTTACCTGGATAATTGCCTGGTAAACGTTATGGCCGTGGGATTCATGCGGCATAAGCATCTGGCCCTGGGCCGGGCGCGCGGGGTTGGCAACCGGGTTATTTATATCGGCGCTACTACCGGGAGGGATGGTATTCACGGAGCCACTTTTGCGTCCGAGGAGTTATCTGAGAAAGCGCAGGAACGGCGAAGCGCGGTCCAGGTAGCTGATCCTTTTATGGAAAAACTGCTATTGGAAGCTACCCTGGAATTGATCCGGGGCGGGCACTTGGTGGGTATCCAGGACATGGGGGCGGCCGGATTAAGCTGCTCGACCAGCGAGATGGCGGCCCGGGGACATACTGGTATTGATATTGAGCTAACTCGCGTACCTCAGAGGGAATCCGGGATGACGCCCTATGAAATCATGCTGTCCGAGTCCCAGGAACGCATGCTGTTGATCTCCAAGCAAGGGCATGAGCAGGCGGTAAAGCGCATATTAAAGAAATGGCATCTCCATGCCGCGGATATCGGACGCGTTACTAATGACCGCCGGGTAAGGGTGAGACACCATGGGAAAATAGTGGCCGAGATGCCGGCCGGCGCTTTGGCAGATACCAAGTTCCCGGGATATCCCACTTACCACCGGCCGGCGCGGCGTCCGGCTTATCTTGACCAGGTAAAAGCATTCCCCGCCGAGGTTCAAAGCCGTGGACCTGATCCGGAAAAAGCGCTCTTACAATTACTAGGGTCTCAGAATCTATGTTCCAAACGATATATCTGGCAGCAATATGACCATATGGTCCGGACCAATACCCTGATTCTGCCGGGCGCGGGCGCCGCGGTTTTGCGGGTCAAGCATACTAAAAAAGCCGTGGCCGTGGCTATGGACGGGAACAGCCGCTATACTTATCTTGATCCTCGTATGGGCGGGCGTATTGCCGTGGCAGAAGCTGCCCGCAATGTGGCTATCACCGGGGCGCTGCCTATCGGCGTGACCGACTGCCTGAATTTTGGCAATCCCATGGATCCCGAGATATTCTGGCAATTCAAGCAGGCGGTAAAGGGAATAGCCGAAGCCTGCCAAGCCTTGAGCATTCCCGTGACCGGAGGTAACGTCAGTTTTTATAATGAAAGTCCGGCCGGCGCCGTGGATCCCACCCCGATTGTGGGAGTGGTAGGCTTGCTGGAAGATCAGGCTCTGATGGTTACCCCGTGGTTTAAATCCTCAGGGGATGTTATTGTCTTGCTGGGCAAAACCCATGATGAATTAGGCGGGTCATCCTGGCTCTATGAATTGCATGGAATCAAAGCGGGAAAACCCCCGGTCTTGAATCTTAAACATGAAGCCGCGCTGCAAAAAGTCATGGTCCAGGCCGTGGGGTTAGGTCTTTTAAGGTCGGCGCAGGACTGCTCGGATGGGGGGCTGGCTGTAGCCGCGGCGGAATGTGCTTTCCTTGGCCGGACCGCCGGCCAGGGCTTAATCGGAGCGGAATTGAATTTGGACACCGGACTTTCAGATACCAGCCTGCTTTTTTCAGAGAGCCAGTCCCGGGTGCTGGCTAGTGTTTCGCCTCCGGATTTTCTGCGCTTGGTTGATTTATGCCGGACCCGGGAAGTGGACCTGACAGAAGTGGGCCGGGTCGGCGGGAAATTCCTGCGTGTCTATTATCATAGCCGGCCCCTGCTGGAACAAAAAATCACGGAGCTGTATTCAGCCTGGAAGAGTGGATTACAAACTTATGTTTAAGGATAAACCCCGGGAGGCCTGCGGTGTAGCCGGAGTGTACGGCGCGGACGAGTCTTCCAAGCTGGTTTATTTAATGCTTTATGCCATGCAGCATCGCGGTCAGGAAGGCGCCGGAATTGTAGTCGCAAACGGCCGCGATTTTAATGCGATCAGGGGTACCGGCCTGGTGGCGGATATTTTTAATTCTGATAATCTTTCCGCTATGTCCGGCGCCTCGGCTGTCGGCCATGTCCGGTATTCCACTACCGGGCCTTCAGTGGAGAAAAATTCCCAGCCGATTATGGTGGAGTATATCCGCGGAAACCTGGCCGTGGCGCATAATGGCAACCTGGTGAATGCTGATGAAATTCATCACGAACTGGAGGAGTGCGGTTCAATATTTCAGACCACGGCGGACACCGAGGTTCTCATCCATTTAATCGCCCGGAGTACGGGAGAGGATTTTCTCGACGCCCTGACGGCCAGTTTTAAAAAATTAAAAGGCGCCTATTCCATGGTGCTATTGAACGACGAGTCCCTGATTGCGGTCCGCGATCCCCAGGGTTTTCGTCCGCTGGCCCTGGGCAAGCTTCAGGACGCCTATGTAGCCGCTTCCGAAACCTGTGCTTTTGATCTTATCGGCGCCGAGTATATCCGGGACATAGAACCCGGGGAGATTGTGATAATCGACCGGCAGGGGATGCGGTCCCGGCGCTTTGCGGAAAAAAATGCCAAAGAGGCACTGTGTATTTTTGAAAACATTTACTTTTCCCGCCCGGATTCCTGGATTTTCGGCCATTCCTGCTGGGAAGCCCGGCGCCGGCTGGGTATTATGCTGGCTCGGGAAAATAAGCATGCCGCGGATATCGTGGTTCCGGTTCCGGATTCCGGAGTATGCGCGGCAATTGGTTTTGCCGAGGAGTCCCGGCTGCCTTTTGCCATGGCCCTGATTCGCAACCACTATGTCGGCCGAACATTTATTGAGCCTTCCCAATCCATTCGGGATTTCGGGGTGAAGCTGAAATTCAATTGTGTCCGGGAAGCGGTAAAGGGAAAACGCGTCATAGTAGTGGATGACTCTCTGGTCCGGGGCACTACTTCGCGAAAAATTGTCAGCATGATCCGGCAGGCCGGGGCCAGGGAAATTCATATGCGCTTAAGCTCGCCGCCGGTAAAGTATCCCTGCTTCTACGGAATGGATTTTCCCACGAGCCGGGAGTTAATTGCCGCTAATAACGATCACGAGCAAATTGTCAAATTTCTGCAAGTGGACAGCCTGGCCTACCTTTCTCGTGAGGGTATGCTCAAGGCCGTGCCGAACCACGAACGGAATTTCTGCCAGGCTTGTTTCAACGGAGATTATCCCGTGGATTTTAAAAACCGGCAGGAGATTAGCGGGCGGAATGTAAAAGAGAAGCAGGTTAGCCGGAAACGGATCAGCCAATTATAAAAAACAGGGGGAGGGCTGGAAGTGAATAAAAACATCTCTCAGGACGCTTATGCCGCGGCCGGAGTGGACATTAAGGCCGGTCAGGAAGCCGTGCGCCGGATGCGGAACCATGTTCGTACCGCGCGGACTAAGGGAGTACTGGGAGACCTGGGGGCTTTTGGAGGTCTTTTCCTGATTCCCACGGGCTATAGTCAGCCGGTGCTGGTAAGTTCTACGGATGGAGTCGGGACCAAGGTCGTGGTGGCCGCCGGGATGAACCGCTATGATACGGTTGGGCAAGACCTGGTAAATCATAGCGTGAATGATATTCTGGCACAGGGAGCGTGCCCGCTTTTTTTCATGGACTACTATGCCACGGGTAAATTAGATCCCCTGGTAGCCGAGCAAATCGTCAGGGGATTAGCCAAGGCCTGCCGGGAAAATCAGTGCGCGCTCTTAGGCGGAGAAACCGCCGAGATGCCCGGAGTTTACCGCGCCGAAGATTTCGATCTGGCCGGCACTATAGTTGGTATCGTGGAGAAGAAATCAGTGATTGACGGCCAGCGCATACGGCCCGGAGACGTGCTGCTGGGCCTGCCTTCCAACGGCCTGCATACTAATGGATATTCTCTGGTCCGCCGGATTTTATTCCGAAAAACGGGATATAACCTGAAGACCGTTATCCCGGAGCTTTCCCTGGGTCTGGGAGAGGAGCTCCTGAAAGTGCATCGTTCCTATCTGAAAGTTGTTCAATCCCTGTTGAAGAAAATTCGGATAAAAGGACTGGCCCATCTCACCGGCGGCGGCTGGTTGGAAAATATCCCGCGGATTCTTCCGTCTGATTGCCAGGCGCTCGTTGAGAAAGGCAGCTGGCCCATACTTCCGATTTTTAAATATTTGCAAGATGTCGGACAGCTGGATGAAGTTACCATGTACCGGACTTTTAATATGGGTATTGGCATGGTGATAGTAATTTCCCGCTCAGAGGCGGATCAAGCCGTACAAGTAGTAAAGACTCTGCGGGAAACGGCATATCCGGTGGGAGAGATTGTTAAAGGGCCTAAGGGCGTCCGCCTGGTGTAATCCGCGACCTGTTGTGACTATGAACTGAAAAGAAACTGCCGCCCAAGACGCAGCGGAATAATATTTTGGGCGAAAGGATTAGTTGAATGAAAATAATAAAAGATGCTTTAACCCGAGAGGAACTCAACCAGGCAGCCCAGGCCCTGTTCGGCAATATGGTAAAAGCCGTGGTTGATATTGATCGGGAAGTAATGGCAATAGATGCTGAACTTCATTCTGATTTGGAAGCATTGCTTTTAGAAGATGGTTCGAATCAAAAAAATCTCTGGGGAATCAATTTGTATCCTGAAATTTCCGGGGATGATTTCGTGGAGTTTGATGCCATGATCAACCTGAAACCTTCCCAGGGCAATCGGAGCCGCGGAGTAGAGGATGTAAAAATCCAGAAAGAAATCATGGCGGTGGTTGATGAGTGTGTGAAAGGATGAATTGCCAGCATAAAGAGCTTGCAGCCGGAAGGTGGCAGCAGTTAAGCTTGATTGAACAAATGGCGAATATCGGGAGTGAAGTTGAACGCTTTATAAATTGGCGAATGAAGAAAAATGAGGTTTATTGTCAAAAGTCATTTGACCGGGCGCTGGAGTTATTGGATTTATCAATCGATAATTTTAAAAGCACTTTTCATTTAAAAGAGCTGGCCCGGGTAAGAGAAGCTCTGGTGGATTTTTATTTAGAAGCGGGGCAGTTCAAATCAACGGCAGATTCCTGGAAGCAATACTTTTCCCATTTTACCTATGCAGTACGGAAAAATCATTAAGATGAATTTGTGGTTATGCCAAATCATGTGCATGGAATAATGCATATTGTTAGTGGGATTGATGGTTTTGTAGGGAACGGTTTTAAACCGTTCCCTACAACGGCGGATATATATCATGGATTGCCGGAAATAATCCGGGGATTTAAAACATTTTCATCCCGGCATATCAATCAATCCAATCCGGTGAATCGGTTTCAATGGCAGAAGTCCTATCACGACCGCATAATCCGTAATGATAGTGAATTAAATCGGATTAGGGAATATATCAATAACAACCCGGTTAATTGGGAGACGGATCAGGAAAATCCGGATACTAAAATTGAACATCCGCGAGCGTTTCCTGATACGCGTTTTGTGCCGGAATGAAGCGGAAATACGCCCGGGATATTGGATGGACATATATAGTCCGCGCTGAGGCGGAGCGTCGACGGGGGTTCAATGCCGATGTTGTAGGGAACGGTTTTAAACCGTTCCCTACGCAAGACCGCTGCCGTACGGCGTCCCCTTAGGGGCCGGAGAGCATCTTTTCCTTGATCCGCGCCAGTTCCGGAGAGAGTCCCAGCCAATAAATTTCAGGATTTCGCAGGCGCAGGTATTCTTCAGGGAATTCCGCCAGCTTTTGCCGGGCGTAATTGCGGATATCCGATAGCGCGGGGCGGGAGGCAGTATTTTCTCCCGGCCGGATCACAGGCTGCAGCAAATCCTCCACGTAAGCCACTCCGGTAATAGTGCGCTTCTGATGTAAGTACCGGCGGTCCGCGGCCAAAAGCTCAGGCCCTTGCGGCAGGGGTTCTTCCTCGAAAATCATAACATCCCCCAAAGGTTGATGCTTTTCATTATAGCAGCGTAGGGGACGTTTCAGCCCCGGATCCGTGGTTTTTTCGGGATTTCCGGTCAGCTTGATGCGGGGACTCCAGGAACCGTTTCTTTCAATGGCCACTAGTTTATACACGCCATCCAGGGCCGGATGATCCTTGGAAGTTATCAAATGAGTGCCCACAGCCCACATGTTGATTTTAGCGCCCTGGCGCTTTAGATCCGCAATCAAATCTTCATCCAGATCATTGGTCCCGATAATGGCCACTTGCGGCATTCCGGCTTCTAAGAATTTACTATGCGCGGCTTTGGAGAGTTTTGCCAGGTCTCCGGAGTCAATCCGGATGGCCGGTGGAATATGCGGCCGGGCTTTGAATACTTCTATGGCATTTGGCACTCCGCTGCGCAGCGTGTCGTAAGTATCCACCAGCAGAGCGCATCCGCGGGGGAAAGTATCGGCAAAGGCTTCAAAAGACTCCTTTTCATTAGGGAAGCTCATGACCCAGGAATGGGCATGCGTGCCCCGGACCGGAATATTGAAGAGCCGTCCGGCCAGGACATTACTGGTAGCCACGGCTCCGCCGATATAAGCCGCCCGGCTGCCGGTCAGCCCGCCATCCGGTCCCTGGGCCCGGCGCAGTCCGAATTCGAGTACGGGGTCGCCCTGGGCGGCCTGGCATATGCGGGCGGTCTTGGTCGCAATGAGGGATTGGTAATTTAAAGCGTTGAGCAGAAAGGTTTCCACTAATTGCGCGTGCCCCAGCGGGCCGGTAACCCGGATAATGGGTTCATGGGGAAAAACCGGCGTTCCCTCGGGCAAGGCCATGATTTCCACCGCGGGCCGGAACTTGGCCAGATAGTCCAGAGTGGCCTGGTCAAAGATCCGGAGACTTTCCAGGTATTCCAGATCCGGGGGTGAAAAACGGAAATTTTCCAGGTAATCCATAAATTGTTCCAGTCCGGCGGTCAGTACAAAACCAGTATGCGGAGGCAAGGTGCGGAAGAAATATTCAAAAGATACCCGGTGTTCGGCTAAACCGTGTTTTAAATAACCGGCCAGCATGGTCAACTGGTAGAAATCCGTCATCAAGGCCATGTCTTGCCGGTGCAGCCAATGTTGCGAAGTGGAAGAAGCAGGCATGATTAAATCAGTTCCCGGCTGGAGGTGAGGTTTACACCGGCCGCCTGCATAGCCTGCACGGTTTTTTCTCCGCTGCCAGGAGGCTGATTCACGCCGCGCACCGCGTCCTGAATCAGCCAGACCTCGAATCCGGCGCGCAGCGCATCCAGGGCAGTAGCTTTCACGCAGTACTCCATAGCCACTCCGGTAACGAAAACCCGCTGAATATTACGCTGCTTAAGCCACGGGGCCAAATCCGTATCCACAAATCCGGAGTAGGCCTCCTTATCCGGCCTGTCTGCCTTGCTGACGATTTTATCGGCGGAACCGCTTTCCAGGTCCGGATGGAATTCCGCGCCCCGGGTTTCCTGCACGCAATGAGCCGGCCAGGAACCATCCTTAAAAGCCGGGGAAACCGCAAAGCTGGTATGGTCTAAGGGGTGCCAATCCCGCGTAAAGACCCGGGTGGGAAAAACGGCCAGCAGACGATTAATCAGGGGGATAACCTCATCCCCTCCGGAAACCGCGAGCGTGCCGCCCGGCATAAAATCATTCTGCATATCTACGACAATCAAAGCATCTGAGGAAGTAATCGTGAGCGGCATGGCGGGTATCTCCTTTGATTATGGTTTGCTTCCCTTAACAGGGTTTATGTATTTTCCGCCTTTTGGAAATGAAAGTCAAGCCGGGATGCCAGGTAGGAATTTGCTTCTTAGCTCAGCAGTGCTCGCATGTCAAAATGTTACGAATATTTCTCTTCTTTTTTCGTCGACACTGTCGTCGAAATTTGACCCTGCCGCGAGCAATAAATATTTCTCTTTGTCCTGGTCTCACTATGTTTATCTTTTGACGTATATCAGACAAGTAATAAAGCATGAATATTAAAACTACTTAAATAAGTTGGGTCCGCTAAAATAATAAGTTATTATTATTTTAGTTTTATTGAGTAAGGAAAAAAATACTCTTTTTACAGATCGGAAATACTAAATTATGGTGAAACGATTATTTTTTAAGGACATGGATTCTCGGAAGCTGTATTTTGTAAGAAACTGACCCTTAAAACATTAACATTAAACAAAAAAATAAGACGGGATTCTGATCCTCCAGCGGGATACAATTACTCTGGGCACTCCAGAAGGGGTATAATACCCACATAAACCAGGAGGTTTCCGATGAGCAAGAAAGCGAATTGCCGTACAAACAGTCCGGCAGAACTGGCTAAGCCTCAAGATGGGCAATCAGACGACGAGAAATTTAGTGCTCGGCAAAAGTTCAAAGCTGTGCAGCGGTTGAACTGCGGCGATAGCCTGGAAAATCTCTCCCGCGAACTGGGAGTCACGGCAAAAACACTGCGCCAATGGCAAAAAAATGCACGGGAGGGCGCGCTCAACAGGCTTCAAAATAAAATACCCAATGTTACGAAAACAATCTTTTCTGACAAAAAAGCTAAAGAAATGGTCAAGCGATTTCTGGATGATTTTATTTGGGTTAAGTCTGTTCACTATATATTTATAGAATTGTACGAAAATAAAAATCCAGAGAAGTTAATGAGAGAAGTCGCCATTAATTTTTTCCACGATCTTAGACATATTATTCATGAGTATCTTATATTAAAATTCTGCGCAATGACAGATCCTGCAGGGAGCGCGGGAAAAGAAAATATGACATTTGAAAATCTTATTTTAAATATAATCTGGTCGAAAGAAGATAAAAAAAAATTAGGGGATTTAAATGCTGGGATATCGAAATTTAGAGAGAAAGTGGTTTTGGCAAGAAATAAAATAATAGCCCACCATGATAAGGAAATCTTTTCGGCAGGGGAAGAGTTGGGACAGTTTGAAAAGGACGCGGAGAGGTTGTTTCTGGATGATATTGAGAAAGCGTGTAATATAATGTACAAAGCTTGTTTCGGTGACGAGTTAGGGGAAATTAGCCTATCAATGAAGGGGGATGTCCAAGACTTAAAACACGCCTTGAAAAAAGCTATCGCATTTGATAAATATTCTTCAGAATGTGGGCTTGAAGAACTTGAGAAATTAAGCGCATTTTAATTAAATGACAAATAGTGATCGGGGACAGCCCAGTTTGTTTTTTTGAGGTTCAGTCATTAATCGCGTTTATGAGTTGTAATGGCTTGATTAAGATGTTTTCCAACTAGCTTCCAGCTTTTTTCAATACTTGGCATATTTAATTTAATTTCTTCTCGCTTAACTATGTGAATAGGATATATTGATAGCGTAGATGCTCCTGTACAAATACTTTTTACTACATTCACCTTTATCATTTTTTTCACTCCATTTAATTAATGCTTACTTTAAAGTATTGATTAAAATTACTTTGTTGTCAATACCCCAACTCCTAAATAAGAAATCATTATGCTGTTTCCCGTAATTTGGTATCATCTTAGAGAAACCTCCGGCGCTGGATGGCTTAAAAAAGGGCACCCCAACGGGGTGGCACATAATAGCCCAGAGCAACGCTCTGGGTTATAGACACCACCACCCCATCAAGCCCTGAAAGGGCGAAACATATTAAGGTCAGCACATTGATTTACTTAAAAAATATAACGTTGATTATGATGAGCAATATCTCTGGCAATTATATTCAAAAATGATTAACTATGTTTCGCCCTTTCAGGGCTAAAACATACTGGGTGCCCATATTCCCAGGGCGCTGCCCTGGGCTGGTATGTTTCACCCCTTCGGGGTGCAAATATTCTAACTTCTCAATTCATTTTTCACCATTCGGGTGAAAGCTCATTTCTTGGAAAACTATGATAATTATACCTTGAAATTGACTTTATACTTTTCTTCTTAGGATTCAGGGTCAATACCCTAAAACCTAAATTTGTAACATGTCAGTCAAGGCTTAGTTAGTATCTGTTGCGGAAGCATGTTTTCTTAGATTTGTCATTCCGAGCGGAGCGAGGAATCTCCAAGAAAACGCCTGAATTATCAGGGCTCCGGGAGATTCCTCGCTTCGCTCGGAATGACAATAACGGGGGAATTCTCTGAAAAACGGCTTTTGGTGACACTCCCTCTGGTTACAGTTAGCTTCCCTTACAGGGGTTATGTGTTTGCCCCTGCGATTTTTGAAACAATTTTTCCGCCGGGCAGCCCAGCCTGCGCTGTTGGCAGTGGCAGCAGGCCAAAGCACCCCGGATGAATCCTTGTCCGGGAAAAGCCGCGATCAGTAACCCAACCACCAATATTAACATGCTCCACTTAAATTCCCGGAGCATGAAGAAAATGCCAATAGCAGCCGGAATGAATACCACCAGCATGTCCGGCAGCAAAGTCAGCCAGCTGATTTCTCTTGCGGTGAATTTGTTCGGGTCCCCGGGTTTGAAAAACCAGGAACTGACAACACCTTTTCCGGAAAAGCACAGCCTGCCAAAGTAGTGACAACCCACACAGCCGGTGGCCATTAACTTGAATTCCAGGAACAAACCAAAAGCCAGATATAACAATATAGCCCACAAACTGATTTGCGATATGATCGCAGCACCTAAGCTATAAATGATTGCGGACAGCAAATTGGCCGCCAGCACCATCCCGGCCGGATAGTTTTCAAAGATTTGTTTTTTCACCTGATCAGGACACATATAGTATTCCTAAGTCTTCCGGGTTTATTCCAAGTATTTTTCCGGGAAAATGTTTCCGCGGTTTAGAATGCCGGCCGGGTCGAAGATTCTTTTGACCCGCGCCATTTCCCGCAATCCCGGCTCTCCTACCATGATTTCCATAAAGGCGTGCTTGATTTTACCGATGCCGTGCTCAGCGCTTACCGTGCCGCCGCGGGCCACGGCTTCGCGGGCGAACTGCAAATAGAGATCCTTGGCAGCCTGGAATTCCGAGGCCTGGCGGGGCAGAATATTAACATGCAAATGGCATTCTCCCATATGCCCGAAAATTAAAGATTGCAGTCCCAGACGCTCCAGGCCGCGGCAATAAATATTAAGCATTTCGGGAAAAGCTTTCTCCGGCACTGCCATATCGGTTCCCACTTTGGGGAACTTGCTTTGTTTTACCAGACGGTTCACGGCTTCAGGCAGAGCATGGCGAAATTCCTGTAAACGTCGGACATCCGGTTCGGTTTCAGCATACCAGATCATGTTTTCCGGCACGCCTCTTTGATCCAGGAATTGGGACCATTGTGAAAGTGCCTCATCCTGCTTGCCGAGCGAATACTCCTGTTCCATCAATAATACGGCCCGGCTGATATCAGGGATATTGGAGAATTCCGGCCGGAGTAAATCCAGAGCCTGCTGATCCAAAAATTCCAGCGAGGCCGGGGCAAGGTCGGACCGGAAGGCGGAATCTAGGGCCAGGCGGCGAATAATCGCGGCGCAATCAACCGCGCTCGGCATATCCGGAAAAAAGACGGCTAGCGTGAAACTGCCTGCCGGCGCGGTTATCAATTTAAGTTTCAGGGAGGTAATTACTGCCAGAGTGCCGTCCATGCCGATTAACAGATCAATCGGGTCCATATCCGGCGCAGAGAAGTATCCGGCCGCATTTTTTGTCACTTCCCGGGAGGGAAGCAAAGGGCGTTGGCATTCCAGCGTTCGGCCGGAGGATAGCGGAAATTTCAGGAGGTCTTGGAAAGCCCGGGATTGGCCGCGTTCCAGACGCAGGATTTCACCCGTGGAAAGCACGGCGGTTAAAGCCAGCACATGCTTGCGGGTGGCGCCGTATTTAAAACTCCGTCCGCCGCTGGCATTAGTCGCCGCGTTACCGCCCAGCGTGCCGGTTTTCTCCGTGGGATCCGGGCCGTAGAGCAGGCCGGCCTGGCTAGCCGCGGATATCAGGGTTTCCAGCCGGACCGCCGGGCCAAGCGTTACCCAGCCGCCTTCTCCAGTGAGTTCAATATTGTTGAGAGTATCCAGGCGTTCCAGGGAAAGCAGGGTGCCTCCCTGGGCAAGGCATCCCGCGGTTACTCCGGTACGGCCTCCCACTATGGTGATGCTTTCTTTTTTTCGGGAGGCCGACTTTAAATATTCAGCAACCTCGGATTCGGTCTCTGGAATTACCAGGCGTTCGCCATATCCCTGGGTGAAACCTGAGGCATCTTCCAAATACCCGGTTATGACAGCCGGATCGGTTTTAATCAGCAAGGCCGCGGCCTCCTCTCCTGCCGGATATCCTAGTGTAGTGTAACAGTAATATCTTTACAGACGTCACCCCGGCGTGATTGTAGCCGGGGTCCAGAAAAAAACTTTTTAAAGAACAAATTCCTGGATTCCGGCTACAATCATGCCGGAATGACGCCAAAAAAAGTAAATATTAAAAAACGCTGGAGATACAACAAAGTCAATCATTGTAAAGCCGTTACTGTTACACTACACTAGCATGGAGCGGCATGAGATTGGAACAGTAATTCTCTTGATTTTAAGATTTTATATGTTATATTATTAAAAATTTTGTGGAAAAAACTATCTTGTGTCTGTTGCGGAAAGGATATTTTTTAAGTTGTCATTCCCGCATGCCTTTAGCGGGAATCCAGCGGCTTTGATTTTCTGAGGCCTAAAAGGCACGGGATACCCGCCTGTCCTGGATGGTTTAGTCCAGGGATACGATCTTTCGGGTATGACAACCTTTTCAGAACCAGTCTTTCCGCAACCGATACTATCTAAAACGGAGCAGATGGTGAAAGCCTTATTAGTACTTGCAGATGGCAGAGTGTTCAGCGGCCGGGCTTTTGGTGCGGAAGGCGAGGCAGCGGCTGAGGTAGTATTCAATACCGGTATGTCCGGTTATCAGGAATTATTGACCGACCCGTCTTATTGCGGACAGATCGTCAATATGACCTATCCTTTGATCGGTAACTATGGCGTCAATGACGAGGATATGGAGTCGGATCGCATCCAGGTGGCTGGTTTTATAGTCCGGGAACTTTGCCGTTGGCCTTCAAATTTTCGCTCGCAGGGTTCTTTGGAAGCATGGTTGAAAAAGCAGGGGATTATCGGAATCGAAGGCCTGGATACCCGGGCCTTGACCCGGCATATCCGGGAAGCCGGTAGTATGAACGGGGTGCTTTCTACCAATGATGAGTCTATTGAGTCTTTAAAAAGAAAGGCCCAGGCCGCGCCGCACATGGCAGGCCGGGATTTGGTTAAAAAAGTAACCTGTGCCCAAGCTTACGATTTTAATGATCCGAAGCAGCCGGCCCGTCCGACGGTTTTCAAGGTAACCGTGATTGACTGCGGCGCTAAAAGCAATATCTTCCGGGAATTAACCTTGCGCAATTGCAGCGTGAGAGTCGTTCCGGCGCATACCGCAGCCGGGGAAATATTGTCCGGACATCCTGACGGTATTATGGTTTCTAATGGGCCGGGTGACCCGGCGCCGGTTTCATATGTTGTGGAGACATTACGGAAACTCATAGGGAAAATCCCGATATTCGGTATCTGTCTGGGTCATCAGATTATAGGTTTGGCTTTGGGCGGCCGCACGGTTAAGCTGAAATTCGGCCATCGCGGAATAAATCATCCGGTCAAGGACCTGACTACCGGGCAGGTGGGTATTACCTCTCAAAATCATGGATTCTGCGTGGAGGCGGAAAGCCTGCCCCAGGAAATTGAGATTACTCATCTGAACATGAGCGATAATACTGTGGAAGGCCTGCGCCATAAGGAAGCGCCGGTTTTTTCAGTGCAGTATCATCCCGAGGCCTCGCCCGGGCCCCATGATGCCGCCGGATTATTTGATCGTTTTACCAGTATGATGGAGAAGCATAAAAAACACGGGTAATATATTCACGATCTGGGAGCCTGTCGGACTTAACGGCAAAGACATTTTTTTTGAGATTCCCCCTTTGAAAAAGGGGGATTAAGGGGGATTTTGCATATAAAAGCGGGTGTTTTATTGATTAAATCCCCCCTGCCCCCTTTACAAAAGGGGGAGAATGACTAAAGTCCGACAAGTTCCCGGAGACTGGTTTTAAATCTGTTTTAAAAATAGTGAAGGAATTTTCTGATGCCTAAGCGCACGGATATTAAAAAAATATTAATTATCGGGTCCGGTCCGATCGTGATCGGCCAGGCCTGTGAATTTGATTATTCCGGGACCCAGGCCTGTAAGGCGCTGAAGGCGGAAGGCTATGAAATTGTTCTGGTCAATTCCAATCCGGCTACAATTATGACTGACCCGGAAATGGCGGATCGCACCTATATTGAACCCATTACTCCGGAAGTTATGGAACGCATTATTGAAAAAGAGCGTCCCCAGGCAGTACTTCCTACCTTGGGCGGGCAGACCGGCCTGAATATAGCGGTGGAGACCTATAACCAGGGTGTTTTTGAAAAATATAAGGTGGAAATGATAGGGCTCAATATAGACGCTATTCACCGGGGCGAGGATCGCGAGAAATTCAAAACAGTTATTCAGGGCTTGGGACTTGACCTGCCAAAAAGCGGGTTAGGACGCAGTCTGGAGCAAGCTATCGCGGTTGCCAAGTCCATTGGTTACCCGGTGATTATCCGGCCGGCTTTTACTCTGGGCGGGACCGGCGGCGGGGTGGCCCGGAATGAGGAGGAGTTTCGGAAGATCGCGCGGCTGGGGTTGGAAAATAGTTTAATCCATGAAATATTGATTGAAGAATCCGTAATTGGCTGGAAAGAGTTCGAACTGGAAGTCATGCGGGATCGCAGGGACAATGTAGTGATTATCTGCTCGATTGAAAATTTTGATCCCATGGGCGTCCATACCGGCGACAGTATTACCGTAGTGCCGGCCCAGACCCTGACCGACAAAGAGTATCAAAAGATGCGGAATGCCGGGATTGCCATAATCCGGGCCATTGGCGTCGAGACCGGAGGCTCAAATATCCAGTTTGCCATTAATCCCCAAGACGGCCGCCTGGTGGTGATTGAGATGAATCCGCGAGTATCCCGTTCTTCGGCCCTGGCGAGCAAGGCCACCGGGTTTCCGATCGCCAAGATCGCGGCTCTGCTGGCAGTCGGGTACACCCTGGATGAAATTCCCAATGACATCACGCGCCAGACCATGGCCTGCTTTGAGCCGGCCATTGATTATTGCGTGGTTAAAATCCCCCGCTTTGCTTTTGAGAAATTTCCCGGCGCTGATCCGGAACTGGGCATATCCATGAAATCCGTGGGCGAGACCATGGCCATTGGCCGGACTTTCCGCGAAGCCTTGCAAAAGGGCCTGCGGAGCCTGGAAATTCATTGCAACGGGTATGAAGACTATCCTAAAATCGGAACGGAGCTTACTCCGGAAATTCTCAAAGCCCGGCTGGCCATTCCGCACGCGGAGCGGCTCTTTACAATGCGGGAGGCCATTAAACAAGGAATATCCATTCCGGAGCTTTATGCCATCACCGGTATTGATCCCTGGTTTCTGTCCCAATTAAAAGCCATTATTGATACGGACCAACAGGAAGCCGGACATGCCTGGGAAGATATGGATCCCGCCTGGCTGAAAAAGATGAAGCAGGAGGGCTTTAGTGATGTGCAGATCGCGGGCTGGGTGGGCCGGACCGAGCTTGAGGTCCGGGAAAAGCGCAAAAACCTGGGGGTGCTGCCGACTTACAAATTAGTGGATACCTGCGCGGCGGAATTTGAGTCTTATACCCCTTACTGTTATTCCACTTATGAAGAAGAGAATGAGATGGATCAGGCTTCGGAACGGCCCAAGATTATGATTCTGGGCAGCGGGCCCAACCGGATTGGGCAGGGGATTGAATTTGATTATTGCTGCTGCCATGCGTCTTTTGCCTTACAGGAATTAGGGTATGAAACCATTATGGTCAACTCCAACCCGGAGACCGTATCCACGGATTATGATACCTCGGACAAACTCTATTTTGAGCCGCTGACCTTTGAAGACATTATGAATATTATAGATTTGGAAAAACCCCTGGGCGTAATTGTCCAGTTTGGCGGGCAGACGCCGTTAAACCTGGCCCGCCGGCTCCAGGATGCCGGGGCTCCGATTTTAGGCACGCCGGTGGAGTCGATTGAGCGGGCGGAAGACCGGGAGCAATTCGCCAAACTAATGCTGGATTTGGATATGGCGCAGCCGGAAAACGGGATTGCCCGGTCCTGGGACGAGGTTTTGGAAAAAGCCAATACCATTGGTTTTCCGGTCCTGGTGCGGCCCTCTTTTGTGCTGGGCGGCCGGGCCATGCGGATTGTATATGATCCCCAAACTTTGATGGATTTTGTCCAGGAAGCCTTTGACGCGGCTGAAGGCCAGCCGGTTTTGATCGATAAATTTTTAGAAGATGCCATTGAGGTGGATGTGGACGCGGTTTGCGACGGGACCCGCACCGTAGTGGCCGGAATCATGGAGCATATTGAGGAGGCCGGTATTCATTCCGGTGATTCGGCCTGCGTACTGCCGCCGCATACCTTGTCCGAAGAAGTAATGAACCGGATAAAAAAATACACGGAGCGCATTGCCCTGGCCCTGGGGGTTCGCGGTCTGCTGAATATTCAGTTTGCGGTCCGGCGCGGAAACCTTTACGTGCTGGAAGTCAATCCCCGGGCCTCGCGGACCGTGCCTTTTGTGAGTAAAGCCACCGGGCGGCCCTGGGCGAAAATCGCGGCCCGGATCATGGCCGGCCAAACCCTGGATGAAAGCGGTGGCACGGAATCAGAATCCATTCAGCACTTCTGCATCAAGGAATCCGTGCTGCCTTTCTCGCGCTTTGCCGGCGTGGATATCCATTTGGGGCCGGAAATGAAATCCACGGGCGAGGTCATGGGCATAGATGCCTCTTTTGGTATGGCCTTTATCAAAGCCCAGGCTGCGGCCGGGCAGACGCTTCCGCTCTCCGGCCGGGTGTTTGTGAGCGTCAAGGATGATGATAAACGGGATGTGGTTTTTATTGCCAAGAAACTCCGCGATATGGGTTTTGACCTGGTGGCCACCCCGGGAACGCACAAAGTACTCAGGAGCAACAGCATTTTGGCTGACAAGGTGGATAAGATCGGCCGGGGGACCGAGAGCGTTTTAAATCTTATCCGGGAGAAAAAAATCCAGATGATTATTAACACGCCCTTTGGCCCTGAGGGCCGGGAGCATGTCCGCCCCATTGGAACCACGGCCGTGGCCCATGGTGTTCCTTGTATTACTACCTTGCAGGGCGCCCAGGCCGCGGTCAACGGGATTGAGGCCCGGCAAGCGGCCTCCTTAACGGTCTCGCCTTTGCAGGAGTGGTACGGAAAAAAAGTGGTCAGCTAATGTTGGGAAGAGATTTTACAAAATTCACAAATTTTAAGGGCTTAAACTCCGCGGGTTTCCCGCCGACGCAAGGTCTTTACGATCCGGCCTACGAACACGACAGCTGTGGAATCGGCTTTATCGCCCATTTAGACGGTCAGCCCCGGCATTCCCTGGTGGAAAATGCCGTGAAGATATTAATCAACCTCGAACATCGCGGCGCTTTGGCCGGGGACAACGCCACCGGCGATGGAGCTGGATTATTATTGGGAATTCCGGAGGCCTTTTTCCGGAAGGTCTGCCCCGACGGAAAAATCAAGCTGCCCGCGCAGGGTCAATACGGCGTAGGCATGATTTTCCTGCCGCCGGAGCAAGCTTTGGCTGATCGTTGCCGCCAGGCTCTGGAACGAATTATCCAGGCCGAGGGATGTGAATTTCTGGGGTGGCGAAAGGTACCGGTATCAAACGCCCAGCTGGGAGAATTCAGCCGTGCGACCCAGCCGGATATTTACCAGTGCTTTCTGAGTATGGGAAGATTACCAGCCGTGGATTTTGAACGCAAGCTTTATATAATTCGCCGTCTGGCGGAAAAAGAGATCAGTACCTGGCAGGACTCGGATTACAGCCAGTTTTATATAACCAGCTTATCCAGCCGCACTATTACATATAAAGGCATGCTGACCGGAAGCCAGTTGGCAGAATTTTATCCTGATTTGACGGATAAAGATTTTACCGCGGCTTTTTCCCTGGCACACCAGCGTTACAGCACCAACACCCTTCCGGCCTGGAGTCTGGCCCAGCCTTTCCGCTATCTGGCGCACAACGGCGAGATCAATACCTTGCGCGGCAACATTAATCGCATGCGCAGCCGGGAAGCCCTGATGCAGTCGGAAATCTTTGGCCAGGATCTGGAAAAAATTAAACCCGTCTTGCAAGAAAGCGGCAGTGATTCCGCTGTGCTTGACAATGCGCTGGAATTATTAGTGGCAGCCGGGCGTTCGCTGCCGCACGCCATTATGATGATGGTGCCGGAAGCGTTTGGCGTGAAGTATCACATGAGCCAGGACAAGCGCGCTTTTTATGCTTACCATGCCGCGTTGATGGAGCCCTGGGACGGTCCGGCCGCCCTGGTTTTTACGGATGGGCGTTATATCGGAGGCACCCTGGACCGGAATGGTTTGCGGCCTTGCCGGTACACGGTTACTTATGACGGCCTGGTAGTGCTGGGTTCCGAGACCGGAGTGCTGGAATTTTCGCCGGAACGCATCCAAACCAGGGGCCGGCTGCAACCCGGCAAGATGTTTTTAGTGGATATTCAGGAGCATCGGATTATTCCGGATCGTGAAATCAAAGCCAGGATTGCGAGGCAGCAGCACTATCGCAAATGGGTACAGGGTAATCAGATTGAATTGCGGGGCTTGTTTGCGCCGGCTCCTGCGCCGAATGAGGACTCAAATGTCCTGCGCCGCAAACAGCAGGCTTTTGGTTATACGGATGAGGATTTAAAAATGATTATCACGCCCATGGCTTCTCATGGTCAGGAACCCATTGGTTCCATGGGTAATGACGCCGCTTTGGCAGTGCTCTCCAATCATCCGCAATTGCTGTTTAATTATTTCAAGCAATTATTCGCGCAAGTAACCAATCCGCCCATTGATCCTTTGCGCGAGGAACTGGTTATGTCCCTGATGAGCCTGGTCGGAAGGGAGCGCAATCTATTGGAAGAGACGCCGGAACATGCCCGCATGCTGAAACTCTGTCATCCGGTCCTGACCCCGGAGGATATGACGCAGCTTCGCAAGGCGCATCATCCGGATATAAAGGTGCGGGATATTGATATGCTTTTCCCGGCCAAGGGCAACGGTCCGGCTTTGGAAAAGGCGCTGGAGGAAATGTTCCGCCAGGCAGAGCAGGCGATAGACGAGGGCGCCACGATTTTGGTGCTGAGCGACCGGAATATGGACCACCAGCGTGTTCCCATCCCGGTATTGCTGGCTGGGTCAGGACTGCATCATTATTTAATCCGCCAGGGTAAGCGAACTCAGGCCGGAATCATTCTGGAAACCGGGGAAGTCCGGGAAGTGATCCACTTTGCCCAATTGATAGGTTTCGGGGCTAATGCCGTCTGTCCGCATCTGGCTTTTTCCACTATCCGGGAATTGGCCGAGACCGGTATGCTGGATAAGCCGCTTCGCCCGGCGGATGCCATGGATGCATATATAACCGCCATTAAAAAAGGCCTCTTAAAAACCTTCAGCCGTATGGGCATATCCACAGTGCGGAGTTTCTTCGGGGCCCAAATTTTTGAGGCGGTAGGACTGAGTAAGGATTTAGTGGATAAATATTTCACTTATACCGTCTCGCGTATTTCCGGCGTCGGCCTGGAGGAAATCGCCAGGGAAACTATTATGCGTTATAATTGCGGGTATCCGCCCAGAGGTGAGGCTGAGCCGGGTTTGAAAATAGGCGGTGATTACCGGGTACGCCTGGGGGAAGAGAAGCATCTCTGGGTTCCGGAGACCATTGCCAATCTTCAGCGAGCTGCCCGGAATAATGATTATAACTGCTTTAAAGAATATACCCGGCTGATTGATGACCAGGCCCGGGAACGGGTGACTTTACGCAGTTTCTTAGCGTTTAAACCCGGCACACCGGTGCCTCTGAAAGAAGTGGAACCAGTGGAAGCCATAACCCGCCGGTTTGTGACAGCCGCTATGTCGTATGGCTCCATCAGCAAAGAGGCGCATGAGGATATGGCAGTGGCCTTGAACCGGATTGGCGGCCGGAGTAATTCCGGAGAGGGAGGGGAAGATCCGGCCCGGTTTATTCCCCTGCCCAATGGAGACAGTAAGTGTTCACGCATTAAGCAGGTGGCTTCCGGACGTTTCGGCGTAACCTCTGAATATCTATCCCATGCGGATGAACTCCAGATTAAAATGGCCCAGGGCGCCAAACCGGGCGAGGGCGGCCAGTTGCCCGGACATAAGGTGAGCGAAGAAATTGCCCGGGTCCGGCATACTACCCCGGGCGTTACCTTAATCTCACCGCCGCCGCATCATGATATTTATTCCATCGAGGATCTGGCGCAATTAATCTTTGATCTTAAAAATGCCAATCCCGCGGCCGCGGTCTCGGTCAAACTGGTCTCGGAAGCCGGCGTGGGTACGATTGCGTCCGGAGTGTCCAAAGCCAAGGCGGACCTGGTTCTGATATCCGGCTATGACGGCGGCACTGGAGCCTCGCCTTTAACCGCGATCAAGCATGCCGGTCTGCCCTGGGAACTGGGATTAGCTGAGACCCAGCAATCATTGGTTAACAATCGTTTGCGGGACCGCATTCGCGTCCAGGTGGACGGCCAGCTCAAGACCGGCCGGGATGTAGCGATTGCGGCTCTGCTAGGAGCGGATGAATTTGGTTTCGGGACAACGGCCCTGGTAACTTTAGGCTGCGTAATGATGCGTAAATGTCATCTGAATAACTGTCCCGTGGGCGTGGCCACGCAAAGGGATGATTTGCGGGCCCGCTATACCGGCAAACCGGAATATCCGGAACGTTTTTTTCGCTTTATGGCCCAGGAACTGCGGGAGTATATGGCTCAGTTGGGTTTCCGTACTCTGGATGAAATGATTGGGCAAGTGGAAAGGTTGAAATTTGAACCGGATCCCCATCACTGGAAAGCGCATGGTCTGGATTTTTCCGCGATCTTGCAGCCGGTCGGACCGGGCGCTTTGCATTGCGTTAATCAGCAGGAGCATAGTCTGGAAAAATCATTGGATAATGAATTGATAGCCCAAGCCCGGCCCGCCCTGGATAATAAAAAGCCGGTTAGAATTCAGATGCCGATACGCAATGTCCATCGCACGGTGGGCACAACTTTGAGTCATGAGGTTACCAAGCAATACGGCGCTCCCGGCCTGCCGGAGGGAACGATTGAGATTAATTTATTCGGATCCGCGGGCCAGAGCCTGGGCGCTTTTTTAGCGCCGGGCATCAGCATTCGGATGGAAGGGGATGCCAATGATTACCTGGGCAAAGGCATGTCCGGCGGCCGGATAGTGGTAGTTCCGCCGCCGGGTGCGGTCTTTGTGCCGCATGATAATATAATTGCCGGCAATGTGATTTTGTATGGCGCTACGGCCGGGGAAATTTATCTGCAGGGCGTGGCCGGCGAAAGGTTCTGTGTGCGTAACAGCGGGGCGACAGCAGTGGTAGAGGGCGTGGGCGACCATGGCTGCGAATATATGACCGGCGGCGTGGTGGTGGTTCTGGGTCAAACCGGCAATAATTTCGCGGCCGGCATGAGCGGCGGTATGGCTTATGTTTATGATGAGAGCGAACTCTTTGATACGCGCTGCAATCTGGATATGGTCGAGCTGGAAAGCATAACTAGCGAAGCGGATATCCGGCAACTGCGCACCCTGATTGAGAATCACTACCAATATACCGGAAGTCCGCGGGCTAAAATGATTCTGGATAATTGGGAAGCCTACTTGCCCATGTTTGTAAAAGTCATGCCCATTGATTACCAGCGAGTGCTGGAGAGAATGGCCGGGGAAGAGCATAAAGACACGGAAACTGTCTCGGCTACAGAAGAGGTGTTCAAGTAAATGGCCAAACCTACCGGTTTTTTAGAATATGCACGCCAAAATCCGACCCAGCGGCCCATCCCGGAACGGATCCATGATTTTAGCGAGATTAATAAAGGCTTGGACCCGGATCAACTCGAGATCCAGGCGGCGCGCTGCATGGATTGCGGGGTTCCGACCTGCCACGCTTATGGTTGTCCGCTGGGCAATTTAATCCCGGATTTTAATGATCTTGTCTATAAAAAAAAGTGGCGTGCGGCGCTTGAACTGTTGCATAAAACCAATAACCTTCCCGAGATCACCGGCAGAATCTGTCCGGCGCCATGCGAGGCTGCCTGTACATTATATATTAACCAGGAGCCGGTCACTATCCGTCAAATAGAGTTGCAGATAGTGGAACGAGGATGGGAACAAGGCTGGATCAGGCCCCAGCCCGCAACTTTTAAAACCGGAAAAAAGGTGGCCATAGTTGGATCCGGACCGGCCGGCCTGGCCGCGGCCCAGCAGCTTGCGCGCCAGGGTCACAAAGTAACCTTATACGAAAAATCCGACCGTATCGGCGGCATCCTGCGCTATGGTATTCCGGATTACAAGCTGGCCAAGGGAGTGATTGACCGCCGTCTGGAGCAGATGCTGGCCGAAGGTGTGATTTTCCAGCCGCATGTGGAGGTTGGGAAAGATATCCCGGCTGCCGAGCTTGCCAAAGAGTTCGACGCCATCCTGATCACAACCGGCGCCAGTGTGCCGCGTGATCTAAAAGTCCCGGGCCGGGAGTTGCCAGGCACATACTTTGCGATGGATTTTATAACTCAGCAGAATAAAGTAAATGCCGGAGATGAGATACCTCCCAGTGAGCGGATAAGCGCCCGGGACAAGCATGTAGTGGTAGTCGGCGGAGGAGACACGGGTTCAGACTGTATTGGCACGAGCATTCGCCAGGGCGCCCGGCATGTCACGCAGATTGAACTTTTGCCCAAACCTTTGGAAGGAAACAATCCGGACACCCCCTGGCCCATGTGGCCGGTTATTCTGCGCACTTCCACCTCGCACCAGGAAGGCTGTGACCGCCTCTGGAGCATTGCTACCAAGCAATTGACAGGCGTTGGGGGCCAGGTCAAAGCCCTACAGGCCGTGAAACTGGATTGGACCCGGTCTGATGACGGGTGCTGGACATTTAAGGAAATTCCCGGATCAAAGTTTGCATTAAAAGCTGATTTAGTGCTGCTGGCCATGGGTTTTATGCATGCCGGGCACGGGTCCTTGGTGGAAGATTTAAAACTGGAAAAAGATCAGCGCGGGAACATTAAAGTAAATGAAAACTTTATGACCTCCACTCCCGGCGTGTTTGCCGCGGGCGATGCGGAGACCGGCGCTTCGCTGGCTGTGCGCGCCATCCACCGCGGCCGCCTGGCCGCAGGACAGATAGACGCATTCTTATCCGAGGTTAGGTAGGGGCCGGCTTCCATGCCGGCGGTACTAAAAGGAGGCAATTATGGACGGTGAAATGCTTTTCCCTTTATTGGTTACAACAGTTGTCGCAATTGTTGGTTGGGTGGTAGGGCATCAGTTCAATGCGCATCGCGACCAAAAGAAAAAACGGCGTGAAATTCGAACTGAATACCTAATCCGAGCTTATCGTGGTTTGGAAGATGGCGCTAGCCGTGGCTCCATCGCTGGCACCGAGTACGGGGGAAAATTCGAATCTGCCATAGCGGACATTCAGTTGTTCGGAACAGAGGATCAAGACCGAATGGCAAAAGAATTGGCAAACGCCATCGCTGAACGCAGAAATGATGCAAGCTCTGGACATCTTCTACTCTCGCTGCGAGATGACCTGAGAAAGGAAATCGGGTTGGACGTCATCAAAAAAGCGCCAATACATCTTAGGTTTACCAGATAGCTGCCTGATTACAAATGATTACTTATACACCCTGTGTTTTTTCGTATAATGTTTCAGGTGCAATATCAGCGTCATTTGGCCAGGATATTGTACCTCCATTAATTGTGGTTTTATTGAAAAACTGCAAATCACGCAGCGGCTCAAATACGGGCCCTTTATTAAAATAATCCACAAAGTCTACCATTCCGTTGATTCCGTCATCAAAGCTAATATGGTATATATAATCATTGGGTCTTCTCCTTATCGAGTGGGTAAAAAACTAAGCTGAAAGTCAGAAAATCTTTTTCCGTTAAGGATTAATCAGCTTTTTGTTCTTGGGAAACTTGATACACTCTGGCAATAGGTTTATGATCTTGGCAGCCTGGAGAGTCAAGCTTACTTAATGAGTTCTTTTTAGTTTCGGTTATAAGCCGTCACCCCGGCGAAAGCCGGGGTCCAGGAGATGTTTGATGAGCAAGCAACCCTGCGTATATATTCTCTCATCTCGTCGCAACGGAACATTATATGTGGGCGTTTCTTCGTAAGCGTCAAATTAACCACATATCCCCCTCTCCCCGCAGAAATGCGGGGAG
>CBDUZI010000001.1:0-108192 GCA_965371665.1 uncultured bacterium | reverse complement strand
TAATCATACAATAAAAGACCTCAAATGTCAAGTTATTTATGAGACACTACACTAGGAGCCTGTCGGACTTAGGCACAAAAGTGAATTTTGAGCACTCTTCCCCCTTTGAAAAAGGGGGATTGAGGGGGATTTTGCATATGAAAGCGGGCGTTTTATTGATTAAATCCCCCTGCCCCTTTACAAAAGGGGGAGAATGCCTAAGTCCGACAGACTCCTAGGAGTTTGAGCATTTAGTCGGTTTTTTATGTTGTCATTCCCGAATGTTTTAATCGGGAATCCAGAGGCTTTGATTTTAAAGGAATTAAAAGTCACTGGATACCCGCTTACTACATGCGGGTATGACAAAAGTGACTAATTGCTCAGGCTCCTAGCGAAAAAATATTTAAGAATGTGAAACCATGAAACTAAATTAAAGAAGAGAAGGAAATATTAGAAGCTACGGACTTTTCGTGTTTGTCATTCCGGGCGTTAGCCGAGGAATCTCCGCGAGAACGTTGAATCTAAAAGGGCTTTTGGAGATTTCTCGGCCTGTCCTGAGCGTAGTCGAAGGGCTACGCCTCGGAATGACAATTTCTGGAAAATATACTTCTGCAACAGATACTAACCAGGCACCATACAATTATTATTCGCCCAACAAATGTAGCAATATAAAACACACAAAAGAATAATAATATATAATAAAAAAATAATGCACCCTTGACTTGACATTGATAATTTCCAATGATATACTCGCACTAAATTAAAAAACTCTCCATAACATTTAAATAACATTTAAATAACATTTAAATAACATTTAATAAATATTCAGGAGGAATTAAAGAGATGTCAAACTTTAAAGGTGATTTCATGAATGGTTTAAATGTGGAACAGTTTGTCTCGATGGCCGAATGGCATAAGCCGCGGCGCAGGGTATGGGCGAAAATTATCTCAATAGTAGTCTCTGTCACCTTTATGTTTCCCTACCTGACATGGGCGTTTGAAGCAACGTCTTTTCCGCAGCCTGCCAACCTGGTTATGTTCAACCAGCAGCCAATCAGGATAGCGCATAAGCTGGGGACTATCACGCAGTCCTTCCAGGGCAGCGACCGCCTGGTAGTGCATGTGCAGGATTTGCACTGCAACTATGAGGTGCAGAACAATATCGCCAAGATGATAGATGTTCTGGCCGGAGAGCATGGTCTGGAACTGGTGGGAATAGAAGGCGCGTCTTTGCCCGTGAATGCCACCATACTCTCCACCTTCCCGGTGGAGGAAGTAAAAAAAGAGACTGCGCATTATCTGGTCAAGCAGGGCAAGCTGACCGGGGCTGAGATGTACGCGGGCATCGGCCAACATCGCATCCGGCTGGAAGGTATTGAGAGCGCTGACCTGTACGCGCATAACCGGACCACGGTAATGAAGTTTCTTAATTATGAAAGCCAGGGATATATTTTTGACCTGCGCGAGACCCTGGACGAGTTGAAGAGAGACATTTACAATCCAGTACTCACAGCTCTGGATAAGAAGAAGCAGGCCTTTCGCGAGGGCGATCTCTCTCTGTTGAAGTACAGTGTATATTTATACAGTTTTGCAAGGCAAAGCCGGGAAGACCTGTCCTTGTATCCGAACCTGAGAGCGTATGTGTCCAAACGGAAAGCCATGTTTTCCGACTTAGTGGATTCGGACGGGCTGTTCAATGAGCTGGACCGGCTGGACCAGAGTCTGCGGGCCAGGCTGTACACCAGCGCGGAACAGGAGAAGCTGGACCTTCTTTCGCACCGCCTGGATATCATGGAGAAGCTGGTCAATATTTCCGCCTCGCCCCAGGACCTGGCTGAATACCGAGCCGCGCCCGAAGGCTTCCGGGTGCAGAAATTCCTGGATTTCATCGCGCGCCATGACGAACTGGAAGAATTTATCCTGGACGCGGAGGTTTACAAGCTTGACGAGTACCTGGGAGAAGTAAGGAATTTTTACCAGGTGGCGGATGATCGGAGCCGGGCGTTCGTGGAAAATATCATGGCCCGCATGCAAAAGCACCGGACAAAAGTATCCATGCTGGTAACCGGTGGGTATCATACGGACATGGTGCTGGAAGAGTTGAAGCAGAAAGGCGTATCTTATGTATGTATCAAACCGCGCCTGAGCCGGCAGGACATAGTGAATCCTTACTTCGCGCTCCTGCGCGAACGGCGTACGCCCCTGGAAAAACTACTGGCGCAGAACCAGAATATCCTGGGTATTGAGGTGATGCTGCATCAGACCGGAAAAGATACCGGTAAGGTGATGACTTTTGCAGAATTCTTAGCCTTGAGCCCAAAAGAGCAGTTGAATGTGACCACTATAATTACCATTTTAAAAGCAGGCTTACTCGCCTCGTTGATTTCGAAGAAAACCAGTGCAGCAGGGGTTTTGACGGAATATAAGTTAATGATACAAAATTATGCGGCGGACAGGTCCCAAGTAATTCTGAAAAACCTGAAAACAATCAATGAGAATGCCCTGGTAGCGCGCTTCACATCAGGAATTTCCATGCTTGTCCACCGTCTCACGGGATTCACAAGCAGTATTAATATAGCCGCAGAAATAGGAGTAGGCAGGGGCACGGCCCAGGTGATACCTACGGAGGAGGAAGGGGCCGTAGTGGAAAATTTTAAGACCTGGTCAGCCCGCCCCGCGTCCATATTTGTGGGCATTCAAGAAAGGCTGGCGCGCGTTGCCGAGTGGGCGCTAAAGCGTTTAGCAAACCAACTGCTGAGATATAATTCGGGGGCGGTTATGGCTTTGGCCATGGTAGGCATGGTGATGGGCACGGTTATCCCCGACGCGGATAAGCCGCTGGATGAGCGTTATATTATTTGGGACGAAGAAAGCGGAAAATTGTCGCAGGATGTAGGCCAGCCATTAGTAGGCGGGAAGACATATCAACTTGGTGTTTTAAATGAAGCTCACCCGGAAATTAGTCTGCGCAGTTTGGGCGCTACCAGCAAAGCTTGCGTTGATTTTCTCGCATCTGATCCTGAATTGCTTCCTTATATAAATAAATTAACCAGTGAATTGGATACTTCGGATGAAATAAAGCGCGTGGAAGTGTCCAGGCAAATAATGCAAAGAATTATTGCCGCCGAGATTCCGGTCGAGATAAGCAATGAGATAAAAACCGCTTATAATAAACTCTGCGAAATAATTGCCAACGGCAAAGAGGTAAGCAAAATACCGGTGGGAATAAGAAGCGCGGGTAAAGCGGAAGACATCTCACTGGGGGATATTCCCGAATTAAAAGATATTAACTTGGGAGCGAATGCCGGCCAGCATGACACATTACTGGGTGTGACAGGCGCGGAAAATGTGGTTGATGCCTGGCGGGCATGCGTAGCTTCGCTCTTTACGGACCGGGTCTTGGATTACCGGGACGGCATGATGGTGTACACGGCTTTTGGAAGTATTCTGCCGGATAAGAAAATGACTCAGACAATTATTTCAACCTTGAATAGGAGTGAAAACAAAGAAGACCGCCTGGTGGCAAGAGCCCTGAATGAACCGGAGGAAGGGATTAAGATAATCACATCATTGAAATTTCTGAATGCCTTGGAAAGAAATGGTTTTGAGAATGCGGCTAAGATTGTTAAAGCGGGCCGGGAAGAGTTTATGAACATAGAAAAAATCGCCATGGGAGTAACCATAATGCCCATGGCTGGTGTGGATATAAGTTATGTCAATTTTGCTTCTGACCTGATGACCGGATCAGGCTGGACCGGCTTTACTTTTCAGCAGGTCCCGCCGGAGGAATATGTCGATAAAGGCCGGGTTTTTACCGTAACCTTCATGAACGATATCGGGGAATCCATAGTCCAGGGTCTGGCTACGGCGGATACGTATTTAGTGCATGTGTTTGAGGATGAAAATGGAGAACATGTAAATATACTCTGGCGGGAACTGGGCACAAAAATAGTCAGGGCCATACTAAAAAAACCGATAATGGAGGAACTGGGGCTGAGTGAAGATAATCTGGTTGAAATACTGGCAGCCTATTCCGCTGGGTTTAAATATGACTTCTCGGATCAGCTGAGCCACAAACTGTTTAACGGGCAGGCGAATTTACAGAAATGCCACCAAAGCCTGGCAGGCCTGATAGAGGTCGGAGTAAGCGATACCGAGAACATAGAGGTGGATTCTGAGACGCTGGCCATGTTTAATTATAACAGGGGTCAATTAAACCTGCTGGCGCATTTATTAAAAAGGATGATGGAGAATAGAAAAGAGCAGACTATTTTTACAGTGGTCCCGAAGGAGTTAAGGGACGTATTTGTAGGCTTTGACAGCCAGGTAAAAGACGTGGTCCGGGAAATATGCATGCCCGCGCAAGAAGATTATGGACATCTGCTTGATACTGAAGGGGCAGTAGGCTTAAATTTAGACGAAACTAATAAAGCGGTTATACTTCAGCGGCGGCCTTCCAATGCTAAAAGCGATATAAATAATCCGCGAAAGATAGAAATTTCCTATACGTATGTAAAAAAGAAAGACCTGGACGCAGTAAAAGAATTGAAAGAGGAAATAGGAGATACCGGGTTAAAAAGAGGAGATTTGTTATGCCAGGGCATACCAACCAGAAACGCGTTCAGCGGGATGATATATAAAATAGATGAAAACCAGGATCTTGCCCCACAGTTTGAAAAGATAAAGAAGCTGGCCGACAGCGGCGTGGAAATCATTATCCGCTGTAGGGAGACCACCCCGGATTTTGTGCCGATCTTGAAACATCCGAATGTAAAGGGAGTTATTGCAAACGTAGGAGGAGCGACTTCCCATGCCGCGGTTATATCGCGGGAACTGGGCATTGCCACCGTAGTGGGGATTCAAGCATGGCTGCATAAGCTGGAAGAAGAAGTTGGCGCAGAGAAGGCCAAAGAAATTATAGAATATCTTAACACCGCGGAAAATATTGTAACCGTCGATGCCAATAGTGATGAAACCGGCCGCGGGAACATTTATGCAGGCAAAACACCCATTGCATTAAGGAAAATTACAATTCCCACTGACCGGCTGCCAAAAATATTTACGAAATTTGGATATATCATGGGAATGGCGGGGCCCATGCTGGCCATGAGCAAAATCGCGCAGTATGCCGGTTATACGGGTGTGGCTTTAATGCGGGCTGAGTTTGTTTACGGGGAGGAAAATATCAATCCCCGGGGCGGCGTGGCATATGACAATCTGATGGTTTATAACTATTTAATGAGCAAGGGCGAGGGAAAAACGGCGGGGGAATTCCGCGCGGGATTAAGCCCGGCAGAGGAGGAAGCTCTGCAGAAAGTTGAGATGGAGTTAATCCGGCGCCAAGAAGCGCGCCAGAAAGGGATAGAGGTTGATGTTTCGGAATTAGAGCGTCTCATTAATGAGCATAAAACCGGCGAGGTTTTCATAGCCAGCCTCTCAAAATATGCCCAGGGAGACTTATTTAGTATAAAAAAGCATCCAGAGGAAATCAGCAAGGCCACTGCCCGATTGATGGGATATCTCTCATACGATAAATTTTTTGATGCCGTGCACGGCGGAGCAGTGGCAACCATGGCGGCAGCTAACAGCAAGGAAAAAAACACTGTGGTCTACCGGAGCATTGATTTTAAAAAGAATGAAGCCAAGGAGCTGATATTCTCGAATATATTTGATCCGGAACCCGAGATTGCCACCATGCTGGGCGAGCGCGGGGCCCGCTGGCTGTTGCAGCCGGAAAACCAGGTAATTCTGCGGAAAGAGATCAGGCTGCTTCTGAAACAGGTGGCTAATGGCTATACCAATCTGGGATTCATGTTTCCTTTCGTATCCACGCCCGAAGAATTACAGCAGTTGCTGGATATAACGGCGGAAGAAGAGAAAGCCATGAGCAAAAAGTACAACCGCCCCGTCTATTTAAGGAAAGTGGGTCAAATGGTGGAGCTGCCGAGTAATGTCATTCAAGCGGATGAATTTGCCAAAATATTAATAGCCAACCGGGAAGATACCAGGCAGTGGTTTAAATCTAAATTTAATGCTGAGATCAAGAGGAATACATTTTTCTCTTTTGGAACCAATGACTTGACCCAGACGACTCTGCTCGCGGACCGTGATCAGCCTGAAATGAAGGAACTCTTTGATGAGTCGCATGAGTTTGTCATTGAGTCCATCAGGCGGGTAGTGAATGTTGCCATAGTGAATAAGATAGAATGTGGCCTTTGCGGCCAGGCCATTGTAAATCTGGTAAATACCAAGCCTGAAGCTGCGGAAGAAATCCTGATGCTGCTGGGATCGACCGGCGGTTATGCCGGGACCGACTATTTAGGAACCGAAATAACTATTGTGAGGTCTGCCAGCGCTACTCTGAAACACGGTGTTTGCCGGGCCAAGACAGGAGTAGAAGCCTTGATAGACGGGTTTTTAGAATCCCGTATTTCAAAGGGCGCGGCTGTTCGTCCGTTGTATCGCGTGAAATCAGAAGAGGATTTGAAAAAAACCTATATCGGCGATTATGTGTTAATTGATAATCCGGAATTCCAGGTCGATATAGAGGATGATGATATCATTGGGATGATTGAAAGATGGGGGGCTGTAATATGTTCCGCTGAGTTTGCCGGGACCAACGGAATCCTGATAGATAAAATAAAGGCGCTTCGCGTTCCGGTAATAATACTGGAAGATATTGAATCCCTGCGCAATTTGCCGGTAAAGGAGGAAACGCCGGAAATTACGATTGATTTTACCAATCAAAAAATCTATGCGGGCGAGCAGGAAGTGGAAATTGTGGTGCCGGAAAAGCCCAGTAAGATAAAGATTGTTGAGACTGCAACTAATGAGCCGGAAAAGATGGGTTTTGATAATTCCGTGCCAGCGGCGCAATTTTATAATGAACTGGGTATTCATCCTGTGGCGTTCATGGCCTATGACAATAAACAGCAAAGAAAAGGAATGGATACTGGAGTTACTAAGGCAATTGAAAATATAATAAAGACAAATGAAGCAAAATCCGCCCAGGAGGCATATCAAAAAGAGCTTGCAAAATATTTTAGAACCCAGGTGGAAAACGAAGATGGTAAATATGTTTATGAGACCAGTGACATGGAAAGTGATGATTCCGTAAAATTAAAAGGACATGAAGTGTATATTGCCGAGGAAGAGATCAATCCGCCCTTGGGATTTACCGGCCTGGACAGCCTGGTGCGGGATCCTCAATTGCGGACTTTGTTTAAATTGGAAATGGAAGTTATCAAGCAGCTCCGGGATGAGGGTTATGACATTGCCATCCAGTTTAACACTGTGAAGGTATTGGAGAACCTGGAAGAAGCGTTAAAGGTTTTGATCGAGGCGGGAATTGATCCGGACAAGGTCAAGCTGGGAATGGATACGGCAAGTCCGGGAAACTATCTATTTACGAGTAAATTTATCGAAACCGGACACCTTGACTTTATTACCCTGGATGAGAGAAGGCTGGCCCAGGCTTATCTGGCTGCCCACCTGGACGGTAAGAATAAGAAGGTCACCGCATTTTATACTCCGGATAAGATTCAAAAAAGCCTGGTTATACCAATAGCCATGATAAAGCAGGCGGCCTATGATGGAAATATAGCAATGAATGTAAAAATGCTTGAAGAAGGCCTTCAACAAGATACGCCGAGGGGGGCCCGGTTCCATGCCGAAAAGGTGCTGGAAAACTATGACACTGTGATGATTATAGGTGAAGATGGCAAACCAGTTATTATAAACACAAAGGACGTGAAACCAACAGATGTGATTGTTAGAGGAGTAAAAAAAAGTTCAGGCAGACCTGCAGTCATTCCCCAGGCGTTGCCCGGGCTGAGGACGCCAGAACTGGCTGATGAACCGGTGAACACGCCAATGTTACAACGAATCTCGCCGGTATTTGACCGCCTCCCCGGCCTGCAGCAGCGGCTGATGTTCTTGTACACCATAGGCTTGCGAGTGTTGCTCGGGACGTCCCGGTTGGAAGTGACCGCGCAAGCAGTGAAGGAGAGTCCCATAATCGAAGCTCTAACGCTGCGGCACTTCCCGCAATTTACGGCTGAGATGATGACGGATATAACCATGAAGGGTGTTGATATAGAAGCGCTCTCCTTGAAGAGCGCGGGCAGTCTTGCGGCCTATTTAAAGGGGCTGGTTCTGGGCACGTACAAAGAAACCAATGAGAAATGCACTGTTTGCATTCCTTCTCCCGTGCTCGCGGTTCTGATGCGGGGCCGTCCAACGCCTGGCGCCGGTCTGACGGCCAAAGCGCGCTTTGTTCTGGCCCGCCGGCTCATGGGTAATATGCTCTGGGTCCAGAGCAGGGCTTACCGGCATGAGACCATTGCCGATAGCTTGGGATGGAATTTCCATATCAAGCGGGCCCTGACACCTACCGAGACAATGGGATTTGTGGATGTGGCCAAGATGCAGAAAAACAATGCTTTTAAAGGCCGAAAAGGTACTGTGCATGTGACCTCGGCGGAAATATTTAATTTATACCAGGCATGCATGGAGGAGGCGCGGCAATTAACCAATAGCGAGTTTAGTTCAGCCAGGCAGGAATTGCTTGAGATGCTGACTAAATTAAAAACCGGAGGCGAGGTTCCGGATATAAATATCATGTTTACTGCATTGGAAAAATTAGGCAAGACTACTAAAGATCCGGTTATAGCCGCTTTGCATGCGATATCGACAGAAGCGCAGAACATGCCTGAAAACAAACGGGAAATATTAACCGCAAGTGTGCTGGAGACTCTCATTAAAACTCTCGCAGAACCGGTTAAGGGCAATGAACTACAAACCAGGGCCGGGGAAACGGTTTCGGCCAACCAGGCAGTGGATAGCGTACAGGTTATGGGTCTGCCTGAAGATCAGGCAACAGCCATGATCAGCGCCATTGACGCGGCTTTAACAGAACTCTCCGGCAATATGGCGGCAGCCGGTACTATCCAGCGGATGAAAGCTGTTCAGGCGGCTCTGGCCGCGTCCCAGGGCGTATCCCTGGACAGTACAGCAGTCATGAAGACTCCAAGCGGTGAACGTTTGGATCAGATTCTGATCAGCGCGATTGCCGAGCAGGCGGCTGAACCAACTGTTGCCATGCTGGGTCTGGGTCTGAGCCTGAATATGTTCGGCTTAGCGGCTGGAGGAAAAGAGGTAGAACTTGAACCAGGCGTTACCATAGCCCAGGCGAATATTGCGGAGATACCTTCGGCAGCGACAAAATCGTCAGAGGTTCTCGCGCAGGTAAAGGCAGGTAAACTCGCTGTGGGAACCAGGGCCTGGGTATTCACAACGCGCCGGGTGGTGCCGGATCGGGTGGAAAACAGGGCTCCCATAGCTCTGACTACCATGATGCTGGCCGCGGCCGAGGTTCTGCCGGCCATGCTCAGCACGGCTGTGCATAAGCAGGCGCAGCAGTTGAATCCGGTTTGGTATGCAGACAGAATGATGGCTCAGTTGAATCCGGAACTGCGTACCTTGCATATAGCTGAAAATATGGTGGATGTGAACGCTGATAATGCGTATGGCAGGGCCTACAGAGCCATGGTTAATAACCCGAGCCCGGAAAACACGGCCAGGCTTTGGACGACCACGCTCCACATGGCGCGGACGCTAGAGACCGGGACGTTGGTGGATACGCTCAACCAGGTATTGGTATCCAAGTACTTCCACAACATGAAAAGTGTGCCTACCGTGGCTATAGCAGAGGCGGAAAAGGAGGCGGCGGGCTGGAGCAATATGCCCGCCGGCCTGAGAATGACCGACCGGATATTTATCCCGGTGGCTGCGTTTGATGTCAGGTGCAACATGGGTGCCTTGGGATTTGTAACCCGCACACTAAAGCAGGGCGGCTTATTTAGTGTGATGGATGAGGTGCTCGAACTCTTCCTGCGCAAGGGTCTGAGGTACTCGACCAAGGTAGCGGCCTAAGATTCAGGCCTGAAAATCAGGGGCACGCTGTTTCCGGACAGAGAACAACGCGCCCCTGATTTGCGTTTTGTTTCGAAATGAAACTTCCTTCCTTCTTTGCCCATTTTTAAAATATTTATTATCTGCTTGATTTGACACACCCCGGTTTTCGTGCTATAATTACATCATTAAATAAAATACCATCACGGGAAAGAGGATGATCCCTTATGTCAAACCTTAATCGTAGTTTTTCAGAAGCCCTGGACCCGAAAAAACTAAGCTCTATGTCCGAGTGGCATAAGCCGCAACGCCGGGTATGGGCGAAAATTATCTCAATAGTAGTCTCTGTCACCTTTATGTTTCCCTACCTGACATGGGCGTTTGAAGCAACGTCTTTTCCGCAGCCTGCCAACCTGGTTATGTTCAACCAGCAGCCAATCAGGATAGCGCATAAGCTGGGGACTATCACGCAGTCCTTCCAGGGCAGCGACCGCCTGGTAGTGCATGTGCAGGATTTGCACTGCAACTATGAGGTGCAGAACAATATCGCCAAGATGATAGATGTTCTGGCCGGAGAGCATGGTCTGGAACTGGTGGGAATAGAAGGCGCGTCATTGCCGGTGAATGCCACCATAATCTCAACCTTTCCAGTGGAGGAAGTAAAAAAAGAGACCGCGCATTATCTGGTCAAGCAGGGCAAGCTGACCGGGGCCGAGATGTACGCAGCCATTGGCCAACATCGCATCCGGCTGGAAGGCATTGAGAGCCCTGACCTGTACGCGCATAACCGGACCACGGTAATGAAGTTTCTTAATAATGAAAGCCAGGGATATATCTTTGATTTGCGCGAGACCCTGGACGAGCTGAAGAGAGGCATTTACAATCCGGCGCTTACGGCTCTGGACAAGAAGAAGCAGGCCTTTCGCGAGGGCGATCTCTCTTTGCTGAAGTACAGCGTATATTTATATGGTTTTGCGAGGCAAGGCCGGGAAGAACTCTCCTTGTACCCCAACCTGAGAGCGTATGTATCCAAGCGGAAAGCCATGTTTTCCGACTTAGTGGATTCGGACGGACTGTTCACTGAGTTGGATCTGCTGGATCGCCGCCTGCGGGCCGGGATGTACACGAGCGCGGAGCAGGAGAAACTGGATATGCTTTCGCACCGCCTGGATATTATGGAAAAGCTGGTCAATATTTCCGCCTCGCCCCAGGACCTGGCCGAATACCGCGTTGCGCCCGAAGGCTTCCAGGTGCGGAAATTCCTGGATTTTATCGCGCGCCATGACGATTTGGAAGAGTTTATCCTGGACGCGGAGGTTTACAAGCTCGACGCGTACCTGGGAGAAGTAAGGAATTTCTACCAGGTGGCGGATGAGCGGAGCCGGGCGTTCGTGGAGAATATCATGGCCCGCATGCAAAAGCACCAGACCAAGGTTTCCATGCTGGTAACCGGCGGGTACCACACGGATATGGTCCTGGGAGAGTTGAAGCAGAAAGGCGTTTCCTATATATGTATCAAACCGCGCCTGAGCCGTCAGGATATTGTGAACCCCTACTTCGAGCTCCTGCGCGAGCGGCGCACACCCCTGGAAAAACTCCTGGCCCAGAACCAGAATATTCTGAGTCTTCGGATAATACTGCCACAAGGGAATCCTGATAAGGTGATGAGTCTGAAAGAATTCTTAGCCTTGAGCCTAAAAAGGCGGTTGGATTTGATCACTATAATTACCATTTTAAAAGCAGGCTTACTCGCCTCGTTAAGTTCGAAGAAAACCAGCGCAGCAGAGATTTTGGTTGAATATAAGTTAAAGATAAAAAATTACGCGGCGGGCAGGTCTCAAATAGTTCTGATGAACCTGAAAAAAATCAATGAGAATGTCCTGGTAGCGCGCTTCACATCGGAAATTTCCATGCTCGTCCACCGCTTTACTGGATTCACATGCAGCGATGTAGTTGCGGCAATAAAAGTAGATGGGAATAAGGCCCAAGTGATACCTACGGAGGCGGAAGAGAAAGTAGCGAGAAGTTTAAAAACCCACTCACTCCGGCATGTGTCCATATTTGCGGGCATTCAAGAAAGGCTGGCGCACGTTGCCGAGTGGGCGCTAAAGCGTTTAGCAAACCAACTGCTGAGATATAATTCGGGGGCGGTTATGACTTTGGCCATGGTAGGCATGGTGATGAGCACGGTTATCCCCGACACGCACCAGGTTATACGTAAAACAAAAGATGGGCAAATAGATGAAAGAATCCCGAAACCTATTTCTTACCACGAATTCATGGAGATAGTGGGAATCGAAAACTTAGACGAGCAAAGAAAAACCTGGAATGATTTCGCGCTTGAAAAGTTGGAAGAAAAAGATGTGGCAAAAGAAATGCTGGGGTTATTCAGAGGTTACAACCATGTTTTGGATACCAGCAGAATTAGAGAGGAAAGCCATATTTTGGCAATGCTGACTAATATTATAGTTATTGCATACCAGAATGAGAATAAGGAAATAGATGAGAGAATAAAGATAATAAAGCGGCTTCTCGCGGGATTGCCGAAAAAGATAAGCAGGGATATGCGTATAGCAGCAGACCTGGTAGCCCGATCCACTTTGCCGGAAAGTAAGATATCAGATATCAGTAAAGAGCTCGAGGAAAGTTCGTCAGAAGTAAAAAAACATATCCTAACTTTACTGCAAAATCCCGTGCTGTTGCTGTTTCCGACTGCAGAGGGTAGAGTGCTGGGGTTTGTTGAGTCCGGCCATCGTAGCAGGGTAGAGAAATTTTGGAAAGAATTTAGCGAACAAAATCAAGAAAAAATAGCCGCCAACTCTTGGAGTATACCGGCACTCGCAATTCTCAGCCTGCTCATGGTTGTGGGAGGGGGCAGTGGGAAATCAGGAGATGCCGGAGAAAAATATAATTTAATCAACAAGTTGCGTTCGATTCCTGCCGCAATAATTGGACTTGTGCTGCGTACCGCCTTTGGGATTAATAAAACCTTTCCACAGCTTATACAGCAGATGTCTCTGCGTTTGAAGTACCATGGCTGCCTGACGCAATTAAAAAAAGCCGAGAAAATCAGAAAACAGGGAAAAAATTGGGATGCCATAGTTATTACTGTTGTTGATGAGGCGAATAAAACAAGAATAGAAAGATTTTTGGAAGGACGCAAAGGCAGGCTTTTTCGGACCCTTACGAAAAAGGAATTACAAGCTTTAAATGTAAATGAGTTGAAAAAAACTTATAATACCGAGATTATAGTTATTGTTGAAGAAACCAAACTGGGCGAGTTTTTAGGTACTATTAATGCTGATACATTGGCCAAAAAGACTGCCAGGGAACGTTATTTTAACAAAGGGGTTTTTGATCTGCCTTTTGATAAATTTTCTACTTTTTTTAAACTAAACCGAAAAAAGAAAAAGGAAATCCGGAATATTTTAGGAGAAAAGGATTTAAGTGATGCTTCAGGAGAGTTAAAAGAACAGGTTTTTGAATATATCTGGAACCAAAAGAGCAGAGTATTAGGTTTGCATACCGCGGGAACGGCAAAAAGGGATCATCCTGTAACTCTGCTTGAGGAGGTTATGGGCAATAAGACATTTATTCCTATTATAAATAGAACCATGCTGGAAGAACAAATCATCCAAAGTTTTATGCTTTTGGAGGATCGCGAGTTTGTCTATGGAACAACGACCTGGCTTGCGACTGATGATGCATGGGTGCCCTCTAAAAAGTGTATAGGCAGCAAGCGGGCAATCCAGATATTCACGGTTACCCAGCCATTAGATAAAAAACATGAAAGCTTTGGCGTGCTGGGAGTAGGAAAGGATGGTGGGATAATAAAAAGTTTTGAAAAGAAATCTTTTGATAAGGTTCTTTCTCCGGCTTTCCCGGATAGGGAGGTAGACATAAGCCTTTGGAATAATCGTTTAACCCATGAAGTATCGAGTTATGCCAGCGAAGTTTATGGGGAATGGATCAAAGAAGGAAAACAACTTAATTTTACACACGATTTTTTGACGCCGGCAGTCACTTCATGGGAGGAATGCAAAGCAGATGGCATTTCCCGGGAGAACTGGGAAAAGGCCCAAAAAATAGTGGCTGAATTTGGAAAACCGGGCGCGATTAACCTTGGTAACAATTCACTTTGGATGGCAATGGGCAAGATTCATGAAGTGCTTAGTGTGTATACACAAGCGCCTTATCATCCGGTTTTAAGAAAGTTGCTGGGAGTCAAGAGCAATATTATTAACTCGCCTGAAGTGGAGAAGGCGATAAAAGAGGGAACCCTTATTGTGGAAAAAGGTGCAATAGTTGTTAATTCCGATATCCAGGAGGGGATGATTAGAAAAAACACAGTGGTTTATGGATGTAAAATAAAAGGATTAGAGACCAAAGGTAATTGCATGGTCTGGAATATCAAGGAACCAAACAAGGAAATATTAGTTGAGGAAAATATAGTGCTTTCTGATATACCGTATAAGAATATGCGAATTGACTGGCCGGTAGATAAAAATCCCGGCGAATTTTGGGAAGCTGCAATATTTCCTGGTGGATTAAGTTGGCAAGAATTAAATAGGTTAGTAAAGGAAGCTGCTGTGAGGATGGAAACTACGGCATTGCTGATTAAATTGGACAAGGATACTATTCACATAGGATATCGTATTTACAAAGAGGACGAAAAAAGGCCGGTTCTGGTAAAGGCCAGAGATGTCAAATGGCGTGAATTACTTAAACAAGATGGGATTATCGATGAAGATGGGAAGCCTATAGATGAGGAAAAAGCCCGGGAAAGGTTGCTGGAATTGCTTGAAGTATTCTGCTATGACTCATTTAATGAATTGAGAGAAATGGGGGTTCCTATAGGCGATTCGCTTAAACTGGAAATAACAGCCGGCGCTCCGGTGAGCGAGGAAAAAGGAATAATTAAATCGCATCCCAAATTTTTTAACTCTTCTATAAATATGCGAAATTGGACGGAATCTCTTAGAGAGAAATTGGGGATGGAAAAGATAAATATGAATTTGTGGAATGATGCTCTGGCCATGGCACGCAAATTAGAGAATGGAACACATATTTTATGGAATTACGGCGGTATTGGATCAGCAGCAGTTATAAATAAGGAATATGTAGAAAGAGCATCGGAGTTTGGACATCAGTTAGTGGGAATATGTAAGAACGGAAAGATTGAAAAATGGGAGTGGCGCAGCGGGCGTATACCGGGAAGTAAAGAATTTCGAGAACTCGATAGGAATATCGAAGAGCTGGAAGGGGAATTCTCATTAGAAGAATGGATCAGCACATTTTTAGCCAGGCGTTATCTGAAAAATTTAATAGCGGAAAATGATTTTGATTCTTCTAAGAAACTCATGGATATTGCGATGATGGGCCGAGGGGCAATAAATGATTTTATTGATAAAAACAGCGCTGAAGCAGGCATTGAGAAATTTGCCGAAAATATTGAAAAGATGACATTATCAAAGCTATTGGAATTAGTCAAATCCGGGCATGAATTATCCGTGAGATTTGTTATAGAGAGCATTGCTTTCCAGGCGCTTGAAGGCGGGGAGGAAGCTAAGCAGGCAGCAGGCGATTTTTTAGATGGGGTCTGGAAGGATTTTGGGGCGGCGGTAAAAGTATGGAAAGAGCAATTCTTCAGGCATGAATTCACTGAAAATATTGTAATGACCGGGGATTTGGGTTCATTATTGAGTAGTGGAAACAGGCTGGATGGTTTTAAAGAAACAACCGGGATTGAGAATGTATTCTTTGCTAAAGAGTCATATTTTGATGAAGAAGCTCCACCCAAGGACAAGCTTAGTAAAAGCAGTAAAGTGGACAAAATAAAGTACCCTCCTCTGGAAGAAAGAGTAGAGGCTGTTAAATCACTCATTAAAATTAAATCATACGAGGAGCAAGATTGGCCGGATTATATCAAAAAAGTCGTGAAAATTACTCTGTCTTCTGATGAAAAATGTTTACTGGCGCCTGTGGCTGCTGATGTTGAGGTTGCACGGCGCATAATTGATATAATCAAAGAATTGAGTAAAGCCGAGGAGCCGCCGGTTTTGCCTTTAATAAAGGTAAAGGATAAAGGAGAGTCTGCGGAGGCAGTTGAGGATGATTTTTTAATAAAAGCCGGAAATTATTACTTCGTGCTTTTTGAGTATCCGGGAACCGAACCATTAAAAAGTGAGGAGCAGAGTGGAGAGCGGCTTAAGGAATTAGGCAGGCTGATTGGTTCATTCCATGAATTGTTGAAGGATTTTGAGCTGCCAATTACTGTGGAAAAAAATACATTTGCAGATATTTTTAATATGATAAATATTTCTGATCTGAATAATTTAAAATTTGAACTGGGGGCAAAGGAACGTCGTAAAGAAAAGATGGAGTCTGGCGAGAAGATGTACCTTCAAGCGTATATGCTAATTGAAAAGCAGATTAAATATATAGGAAAGACTGTTTCGGAATACGAAAAACTGCCAAAAGAAAAAATTATTAATAATCATATCGCTTTTCCCTCGGTTGTTAGAAATGAAAAGGGAGAGCTCAAGATCGTCGATTTTACTAATGTACGCACAGGCCAGCCGGTAATAGAAGAATTCAGAAATCCTATAACCTCAAGAATACTACAAGAACCCAGGACTTTTAGCAAAGCGGATTTATTAATCATTTTATCCGGATTTATGGAGAAGCGTTCTTTAACCAATGATGAGTTGTTGTGTTTGATTGATGGGATTCGAGCCACCTTTTTGTGGGATATTATTAATAGATGCCTGAATCATATGGACGAACTAAATAGTAATGCTGAATATGGGAAACGGTTTGCAGACCATTTAGATGTGCTTAAAAAAATGGATGCGTTCGAGGGCGAATTCTATATGTTTGAGAGAAGTGAGGAATCCGACCAAAAGTGGCTGAAAGAGGTTAAAGAATATATGCAGTCGGCAGGGGTCGTTAAAACCGTATCCAAGAAGAAAGCCCCGGGCACGGCGGATGTTGGATTTTGGGAGGACTTGCGGCTTAGAATAAGGATTGGTTTCCATAGGCTGATCGGCAGGAGCCGGGATGTGCCGCTTGATGAAAAAGTGGAAGGGATTTTCTCAAGAGGCCCTCCTTCCAGGGATGATGGGTATGATACAAGGTATGAGAGTATTTTAACGGATATACAAAAGAAACGGATAGTATTAAGATCGATAGACCTTGGCAACAAAAAAGGTTTCCCCCGGTTAAACAGAAAAATCAACCGGGATATATACGCCCACCCGGTCGTGGAGAGGAACCCGGAAACCCGGGACGTCACCAAAATCATCATATACGTAACCAATGCATTTATCAAAGATTCCCAGAAGAACCCCAATCTTTTAGCCGGCATTATCGCTCATGAATACGGTGAAAACATGTTAGGCAAATCACACAGCCAGGCCTGTGCAGACGAGATTTATTTTGCAAGTGATAAAGCCCGGGCTCTAGGTCTGGGCGATCTGCAGAAATATGCGCTGGATCAAGCCGCCCAAGAAGGCGATATCGCCTATCTAAGCAAACTCCAGAAGTCTCACGAGAAAAAAAAGGACAAAGACAATCACTTCCGCAATTATGTCGAAAAGTGTCTGAAGAAGACGGCTGCGGCAAAGGAAAAGCCGAACCCCCGCGCGCTTTCGCCGGTAGGCTTGGTATTCATGTTTACCCTGGCCTATTATTTTTCCGCTCTTGGTTTTACCCTGGCTAATACCTTTATGCTGAATTCAACAGGGTTAGAGTTAATGCCGGTTTCCATTATAATAGCGCTTGGTATTTCCCTTGCAGTGGTTTCTCTGGTAATTATGTTTGCAAGCTTAGCGGTAGGGTACCGCATTTTAAGCGCGCGCGTTCGTGATGCGGATGAAAAATTAACTCCAGCCCGGAAGAAGCGCATTGCGGCCTGGGAGGCAGAGGGTATCCGCAATAAATCGACCCTGACAGGCGAGCCTATCGCTTATTTTGATGAAAGCTCAACGGATACAGAACACCCTTACGGAACAATCATGGCGGATTTGAATCGGCTTTCCATGTATCCGATGGTCGGTGAAATAATCCTGGTGCATGCGCGGGCGCACCAGCGATGGGTGCAAAAACGCACAAGTCGTATTCCGCAAAAATATATCCGTCAGACTCCAAAAGGATTCGATCCGAATGCGGAAGTGAAAATACGAGCAATTTTTATGGACAACGATTCAACCATAACAGAAAGCGGGACGTCTGCGCCCAAGGGAAATAATCTTGAACAGATTAAAAGGGCGTTGAAACTAAAAATACCTGTTTTAATAATCAGCGGAAGCCCGCTTTTAAAAGAAGAGAAAGTAAGGTTTTACACTTTTGAGAACGAAAATGAAGATAAATATATCGAGCAAACCATAAGCTATGAAAAAGAGGCGCTCGAAGACCGTGTAATAAAACTCATTCAAACCGAAATGAAAAAGGCAGGGGATCAAGAATATCTACAGTATTTGGAAATAAAAGGGATAGGGGGCGTTGAGACTATAACATTTGACAAAAAAGGTAACAGCGAATATTCACGAGATGAAACAAAAAGATTTAAACCCGGAGAACAGCGAGACTTTGGCAAAGCGATATCTATAGCTTACTTAGAGATGCTTTCGAAAAAGATAGACGTGAGTTTTGCTGATGCAATCGAAGAGATTAATAAGGCGGATAATATTATTAAGGTTATGGAAATATTTAAAAAAGCAGTCAAAGACCGCTCGGATGCTTTTTACTTTCTCTTTGATTCTGAAATAAATATAACCGCACCCGATGGAAACGTTGAAGGCTATCAAGTGAGAGAACGATTTTTAGAAATATTAAAAGAAATGGGTTATGTACTGGACGATAAAGATTATTTTACGAATGCGGGAAAAATATTTTCAAAAATAACCCTTACAAAAAAAGCGAATGAAATAGAAAAATGGGAGGAAAATATAAAAAAAGAAGGAGCAGCAATAGGTATCGGCGATTCACTTACTGATGACTTTTTGTGGTTTGAAGGGTTTAAAGAGCCTTATTTCCCAATTTATTTAGGCGGCGCCAAAGAGGTAGTGTCATACCCTAATCTAATTATAGCACGTGATAACAAAGGCCGGGATGCTTTTGGGTATAAAGGTTCAGGATTAGCCTTGGAAAACTATTTAGATTGTTATGAAAATGGCCAAACTTACATTGAATTGCCGTTTTATGATAATAGACATTCATTACGTGAGATACGCGCCTTGACGAAACGCGCTTCGCCCAGCGGCTGGCGCGGCCGGATTGATTACGCGTCGAGTCAGATTTACGCCTACTCGTCCATGATACTATCCATAATACGCTCCGTTCCCGAAGTTATCCAAGCAAGGTTTCGTATAGCAAAAGAAGAACCAAAACCGGATGAAAAAGGCGTTGAAAAAGGATTACCTGTAAAGCCGGCCGAATATTCGCTCCATGACCGGCCGGAAAACGTCCTGGCCTTATTTGCCGAAGCTGTTAATAGGGGTGGAGAAGAATCGTATTCTATTTTAAAGCAAATGGCGAAATCTGATCCTGAGGTTCTTATTGATTATTTTGAATCCGGGCTGCATAAAGCGGCCGAAAAAATGCCCGAGGCAATGTTTGGCGGAGGGTTTGGTTATGATATAAGGGGAAATGCCTGGAAAGTAAAGGTGGGCAAAGTTGAATTAACGCCCGATTTAACCCCCATGAACTGCTATCTCATCGGCAAGGCATTGGGTACACGATATGCTTCAGATGGTAAAGGCATGCTTATAACCGGCGACCAAAGAATACATACTCCAGCCTTGAAATTAGCCATGGCATTAGGAGCCGCATCTGTCGGCGCAAAAGTCGAGTTTAGCGATGAGATATTGGGAACAGGTGAGCACGGACTTTTATCCGGAGAGAATCCAAGCGACCAGGTGGTGATGGTTCAGGTTTCAGGTTCCCACGGGGTTGTTGAGAAAAATGGATTTAAAATAAAAGTCGATAAAGATGGTGCTTTAGAACCTTTTTATGGTCAGGAATTGAGCGGGCTTTATGAAAATATAAAAAGTAAGTTATTTAAAACCACAAAGGAATCTATTCAAATTGGGGAAATATCCGGTCTTACTGAAAAAATGGTGGACTATTATGATCAGGTTTTACCTAAAATAGATCCCAAACAACCGATAGTGTTTGATTGCCGGAATTCGGCGTTAATCCCGGTATTGAAGGCTTTGGTGGCAAAAAGAGGTTTACAAGATGTTACCTGGATAAACGACACGCCTGATGGAAATATGCCTGGGGGGATATGGGATCCATCCAAACGGGAAGCGCTTGAAAAATGCCAAGAGGAAGTGAAAAAGCGTAACCAGGAGTTAGAGAGAGCCGGGTCAGAATATAAAGCTATAGGTTTTGTTTTCGACGGAGATGGAGACAGGTGTAGCGCAATCCTGGAGGATGGGGAAGCCGTTTTGGCTTCTGACATGCCGCTGCCCTTTTATCAGCGATTCTTGTCAGACCCGATAAATCAGGAAGTAAGGAAAAAGTTAGGCGAAGCAGGAGCAGAAGACATATGGCTGATAGGAGATGTGCGGGCGGATTCAAAATTACTTCAAATATTTGAGAAATATGGGAATATTAAAGACTATTATAATCCCGTGGGTTATCCGGCATATAGAGATATTCTGAAAATGAGAATTAGAAGCATAAAAGAATTTGTTAAATCATCCGAATTGGCCAAGGATGAGAAATTTATGGAAAAGTTCGAATATTTTATAAACACCTACTTTATTGCCGAAGCTTCCGGCCATCAATTCTTTCATATTTGTCCTAATTATCCGGAAAAAGTTATCGATTCCGGCATAGCAGTCGCCTTTAATTTGCTCTATATAAAAGAGACCCTGCGTGAAGTAGAAGCCAGGAATGAAAAAGTGGGTTTGCCCGAAAAAGAAGGCCCCTACCTCTTGACTGATTTATTTGAAGCATTTCCGAAAGCCATCAGTTCAGATGAAATAAGGATAGTAGTCCCGAATAGCGTAAAATTTGAACTGGAAAAAAGGATGATCGAAAAGCTGAAAGCCTGGTATGAGGGACGGCTCAAACCTATTCCAATAGGGATTGAACTGGAGGGTGATGTCAGATTTCAGCGGGCTAATGAAGGTATAATTGAGGTCGATGGCCTGAAATTACAACTCAAAAGCGGTGGAACCTTGCTTTTCCGAAAATCCAATACCGGGGAACAGGCCACGTTAATATTCGAGGGATCTTCCGCCGAGGAATTAATTCAGCTTATGGAGGACATGGAGGCTTTAATTCTTGAAACTCAAAAAAAACTCATACAAGATGGTTATGAGGATGCCGCTAAGATAGATATTCAGGATTTAATCCAAAAAAGAAACGATGCCAAGGCAAAATATCATGTCGCTAAAGGAGATACCCGTAGACCTGTGGAGACTGCAAAGTCTGTGGAACCAACCGAGCCGCAAACCGCGACCGAATTTATGCGCGAAGTAAAAGATGTAATGGACATGCTGGGGTTGGAAGAACCCGGGCGCAACTTGGATATTATGAAAAGAGTTTTGGATGTGCAATCATTTGTGAAAAAGTTAATGGAAAAATTAATAGCAAAAGGCATGAAAGAAGAGGAAGCCGAAGAAACAGTCTTGAATATTTTAATGGAAATTCCGGGGTTTAAGCCCATAGCTTTAAAATATGTGGTTCTGGAAGCCAAGGATAGTGAGGAAGGGTTGCCTGAAAAAGAGTCGCGGAAGGACTGCAACTTTTTGAAAATCGATGTTGATGAAGCCGGTTCGCATACTCATGCTAGTTCGGCATATCAACCATTGAATGAGGAAGATGGACCGCTTTCCGCATTAATGATGGAAAAATTCAGGCAAGCGAAAGACACGGTTTTTAATTATAGAGATGATATGATCCTGTATGTAGGGAGATTTCTGTTTCCGGACAAAAAAGAATTCAAGGACAAACCGCACGCATATAAAGAAGCGCCAAAGATTAATAATCAGGAGATGAGTGATTTAAGAGAAGCGATAGATAAGCTCAGAACATTCTTGCTTGAAGATGAAAATGTCCGCCTGGAAGAGATTGATAATTTTATTGGTGTTGGCATCGGCGCCAATGAGATGTATTTGCATCAACATGCTCAGGAATTTAATCAACTGGCAGAAGAGTTAGGGCTTGATTTTCGTTGGGCAGTGGTTGACAATCCTTCCGATTTGCCAAGGGTAAAGAAGACTCTGAAAAGCAGAATAACCAGAAAGAATACCCTGTCTTTGAATATGAGTAGAAGCGGAAGTACCACCGAACCCGCAGATTTTTTTGATATGTTAAAAAATAAAATAATAAAAGTGATTATTTGGGCGAATAAAGGACGCTTTAAGGAAAAAATCGGTGCCTGGATCAAAAAGAAATTTCCCAAAACGGCTGCGATTTTAAATATTGATAATACCCCCGGCACTATCGGCGGACGGCATATGAATCTGAAGACAGACATGGTCTATGGACCTTTGTTTGTCGCGCTCACCATCATGGGATACCAACTGTTTAAAGATAAAAAACAGGCCGCCGATTGGGCGGAAGAAATGTTAAAAGTTTATGTTGAGAATTTATATGCAGCCAATCAAAACCTGAGCCCGAAACAAGTTGCGGCAGATGGTAAACCGGCGAAAGCAGCAATAGAAAATGAAGCCAGCGAGTTGGCTAATGAGCTTTTGCGGAAAAGAGACGTAGAAGGAAGAAAAAAATGTCCGGTAATTCATTCTCCGAGCTTGAAACATTATGCTACAGAGTTTCTTCAAAACATGAATGAAGGAGCGCCTTCTCCGGGAAAAGCAGGAAACAACAATATACATTACTTATGCGATTTTTCACAATCCAAAGATTCTATGACCAAGGCCGGTGAAGAAAAGTTACCGGAATGGAAGGATTATATAGAGGTTATCAATGCGAGACCGGAATTATATCAGGTTTTATTCATAATAGATCTGAGTTCGGAAAATGAAGCGGCCAAGATGCTGGCACAAGCGCAGCAACTTAAAAATAGCGGTGTTCCTGTAAAAATAGTCACGCTTAAACTGAGAAAGCTTGAAGAGGGTAAAAAGAAAGAAGAAAAAATAGAAATATTTAAACATAATCTGGCGGTTCAGGCGCAAGCGACCGCGCTGCTTCAGACCATGGTAACTACTTTTACGCATTTGACGGATCGGGACCCTAATTCCAATGATGCGGTCAAGATGACCAGGGAAATAACAGTAGTTATCCAGGATATTATTGTAGAGCTGCTTAAATATATCTGGGTAAGGATAAAAATGCTGGTTAGCGCAAAGTATCGTGATGAAATAGTGCGAATACCACTTGAAACAATTGATAGCACCCTGAAATCCAAGATAGAAGAAGCACAAGCAGATGCTCTAAAAGAACTTGTAAAAGAAAAACAGATAAAACCTGAAGCAGAAGACAAACCTCTGCCACTTGTTTTTCAGGAGTTTGTTAAGGATGTCAACTTATTAGTAGAAGGCTTGGAAATAGACAAGGAAACGGTTACCGATTATTTTGTGGGAGCAATGCCAAAAAAGACCGTATCTGCGGATATGGCTGAATCGGGCGGACTGCCATCTGCGAAAATCGCCGCGGCCCTAAGCCTGGTTGAGTTCGGCAAAAAATTAGGCCGTTTTGTGCGTGAAGCGGTTTTACCGGCTTTATCTCAAGAAGTTATTGTTTATGAGAAGGAAGGCATCAGAATTTCATTTGCCTGTCCTGAAAAATGGTCTGAAAAGCAAAAACAGGATTATCAAATAAAATTTGAGAAAGACTTGCCCGAGGTTATTGCCAAATATCTTGATGACCGATTACGCGAAGAAAACCGGAGAGCAACAACAACGACCATCGGCTTAGGACATATGGATGCAGATAGCGGCAATCCCAATATAGCCGCCATTGAAAGGATAGTGAATACAAACCTGGCGAAATTCGGGATTAATGCCGTGAGAATGCCTTTTCCTCGTTTTGCGCATACGGCAATTGAGGCTTTCCAGGCTTTGCCCAGGAATGTGGCGAATATAGCGCTTTTGCCGACACAAAGTTTTAAAGGCAAATTTGGCTCTACCAAAATAAGAGACCGCCTGACGGTTAAGATAGTCAATATAATTTATGAATTGTCCAACATAGCTAGAATGGCCATAGCTGGTTCTCCCACGGTTTTGATTGATTATAGAAATAATGAACAGTTGCCAAAAATAAAAGCTATTTTAGAAGATGCTTTAGGCTTATTGGCCCAAAGGATGGACCGGGAAGAGCCCTGTGCGCATTGTCTGGGCGGATTGGGCTTAAAGCATGTGCTTTTTGAGACGAGGAACTTCAGGGTGGTGTGCGACGTTCATCCGCTGCGCGCAGGCCATATCCTGATTATTCCCAAAGAACATATCAACTGCATGGCTAATCTTTCTCCGGAAATGTTTAAAGAGTACGAGCAAGCATACGAGAGAGCAAAAGATTTCTTGAAAAACGCTTATGGCGAAGATTATATTGTGGTTGGATTTGAACACGGCCCCGGATATCAGGAAGTCAAGCATGCCCATGCCCATGCTCATGTGCTGGCGATTCCGAAAGCTAAATTAGAAGGGATAGATGTTGATAATGTCCAGGAAATAGTAAATTACATCATTGGGAAAGGATATTCGGCGGAAAAAATTACTACTGACTTTAGAACAAAACTTGGAAACGAATTAACAGATAAAGGAACTTATCTTTTCATCGAAATAAATGATGAAAAATACTTGGTTAAACCAGAAGCTAAGACCTCTGAAAAAGAACCCAGATTTTTCCGGGACCGGATTGCCAGGCTACTGGGAGTGGAAGAAAGAGCGGCTTCTTTGGCGGCAGAAAAGAATCCTAAACTAATGAAGCGATTCGAATTAGAAATTGCGGCTTTGGAAAGGAGTTATAAATCGTTAGAAAAAGGAGTGAAAGAAAGCTCAGCGCGCTGGTATGACCAAATGGGCGGTGCTGTAGTGGGTATAGGCGTAATAGAAGGAGCTTTGTGGATAAATGGAATTCTTCCATTGTTTGGAATAATTGGAATTAGCAGCATATTTATTATTGCAGCCGGCCTTTATGGATGGGTTAAAGCAGAAATGATCAAGTATGCGTTTAGTGATAAGGCCAAATATCAAGGCTTGATTGAACAATTGACAAAATATGAGCAATTCGATCCTAGTGTCAAGGATATGAAAAATAAAGTGATCAGTAAAATAACGCCTGATGGCAGGATATATTTACACGAGCGGACAAAGTATTTGCCGCGTTTCATCCAATATACAGAACTTGTGCATGTGCTTCTAGGTCAAAAGAAGGTGCCAATGATCCTGGTATATATGCTTGAGCCGTGGGGTGGGCTTTTCCTTTATATTTCGTATTATGTTAAACAGAAGATTGGTCGTGAAGAAAAGAAAGCGGATATTCAAGGCGACTTAAAGGTTATAGGTCCCTATTATTTAAGGGATGATACGAAACAGAAACTGATTAACGAAGCCATTGAAGAACAAGGGGGATGGAGAGAGCAGGCGGGCGAAATTGGTCTCGAATTTCTGGAAATAAGCAAAACCAGGGAACAAATATTTGCCAAGATTATTATAGATCATGAGAAAAAAATGCCGGAAGGAGTGTGTTCGACCTATTTTATAGATGAAGAGCATAATATTGTTATAATTCTCGGCAGTGAATTACTGGAGGATGAAAAGGAAGAGGCCATATTTCATGAAATCAAAGAAGCGAAATTTATGAGGGAGAGCATTGCAGGAATACCAGGGAATCAATTGACCGATAGAAAACTGCAGGAGTACAAGCGCCAGGCTCATATCCGGGCCTCGGCACTGCAATCTCTATTATATGCAGTTAAGGATAATGATGGAAAGATACTTGGACCGACCCCTCTGCATCAAAGGATGATTAAAGCGATGAGTCCGGCCCAGCTTGAACAAATAATAGAGGAGGAGAGAACGTACCAGCATAGTGTTGTAGAAAGGGAAAAAATCTCGGAGGATCTGAAAAAATACGAGATAATGCTGAAAAATGAAGCTCAAAGGATTCAAGCTGAGAAGAAGCAAGCACAGAAAGAAGCGGCCGGCATAGGAGATGAGCGGGGAAAAGAGCCGGAATATGACTACCAACGCACAGAGATTAATGGGGTCATGATTAATTTCAGGAAACGAAAAGATACAAAGATAGAGAGGCGGGCCAAGGGTTACATGAAAGAAGGTTTTGATACGGTTAAGGAAGCGCTGATGAATGAAGGTCTGCTCGAGGATTGGGTAGGGAAGGAAGAGGCGGGTAAAATAAAAGAATTGAATATAGATTTCTTTAAACACGGGGATAGAAGGTTAGTATTTAAAGTATCTGGGGATAATATAAAACCTTTTGTAGTTAAATGGGTATATCAAGTCGAAGCCCGAGGCATAGACGAACAAATAAATGATATGCTTCAAGTATATATGAAAACCAAGGAATATTACGGCGATGATAAAATCGTTGTGCCCCTGGTAGGAGCTAATACTGATCGTGTATATATTGAGGAATTTCTGGATGGTTTGGAACGGGACGAATTGATGGATGTTTTTATTAAGCAAGGAAAAAGTATGAATGAGATTGCCCGGATTGAAGCCTTTGGATTGGCAAGGGTTTGGAGCGCTACTCAGGATGAGTTTGGCAATGGAATGATTTTTCTTGATCATCATGGCAGAGATGTTTTGTTTGTAGCTGATGATAATGGAAAATACATAGCCAAATTTTTTGATTTTGAATTTGTTGAAAAAGGCGTTTCCCCCGCGAAAATGATAGCTTTTTACATGAACCCAAGTTCATCGAGAACGCTGTTTAGTATAAAACCGGAAAAATATGCCAGAGATTTTTATCAAGGCATTATTGATGCCCGGGGAGGAATACAAGGAAAAAAAGGTTTGGAATTTCTTGAGCGGGCTTTTAAAGAAAATGCCGAATTGCCCGGCCTGAAAATATTTTTAGCGGATTTGAAAAAAAAGAGGGCTCAGTCCACGAGGATTTCCCGGGGTCAGAAAGGCTCGGCCATCCCCCTGGGCATGACGGCAATTTCACTCCCATTACTGGGAGGATACGGTCTGATGAATTTTTTGACTACCCAGGGCATAATGATTCCAACTGCGGCCATCGGAGCGCCGGTGCTTTTTTTATTGCCACTGGCTTTAGTACCTATGCTATTAGTTTATTCATTGGTCCTGGCCAGAGGCACGAATCTGCCGGGAAGCGGTTTAATGTATAGAGGCGTCCGGCTTATCAGGTCATGGGGCAAAGACCTGGGAATATTTGGATTGAAAAGAACTGTTGGCCCGGAAATAGTCCGGCCGGACATAACCAAGAAGAGGACCCTGACCCGGTTCTGGGAACAAGCCGGCCGAATCCGGTACAATGTGCCTATTTTATTCCGCCGGCCCGGGTGGCTGGATGCTTTTCCAAGGGTAAGAGGGTTGTGGATAATGGGGCAAGCCATGGGCCGGCGTGTGCTGATGGGCGCAACCGCAGCGAATCAGGCGGATATAGCGGACCTGGAAACAAGTCTTCGGAAGAAATTTTTAAGCAGTGTGCAGATTCCCAGGCCTGGCATTCGGGCCGGTCAAAATTTTGGCCAAATATCCAGAGGCGGACAATGGATGAAGAGATTTAATGAAAAAAGCGTTGGAGATTTTGAAGATATTACGGAAGACATGAGGGATGTGGCTGCTTTAATAAAAGAAAAATCAGGAGCCGCGGATAGAGAAGTTAATATCCTGGTAACCAATGCTGTAGTAGCAAATTCCCGGGATTATATGCTCGGATTAGACGCCAAGGACCCCCCCGGAGAAATTTCCAAGAGGATAAAGGATGTTTTAAAGGCTAGGGGTTTAAAAGCAGAAACCACTATACTTCTCACCCAAGAAGTCCTCGAAATGATAAAGACCTTTGCCGCGGCTGATAAAAAGCTGGAGAAAACGCTGCGGGCGGCATATATTTCCCATGAAAAAATCTGCCAGAGGATAGGCCATGCCCAAGCCAGAGACCTTGAAAAAAAGAAATATCCCGAGTTGTATGCGAAATACCCGCAAGAAGGACTATTGCGCGAAGTGCTGCATGCCACGATTGTTTCGCAGCATATTGCGAACTTAATGAATAAAGGCGAATATCAAAAAGCGAATGAAATGTATAAAAAGGATGGAATACCAGGAGAATTTGGTATGGAGATGATAAAAGTTTTGAAGGATATGCTAGGGGTTGAACAGTGGCAGAAGCTTTGCGAAACAGAAAATGTTGTGATTTTAAAAGGAAAAGAAATTATTGAAATTGCTTTGGGAAACAGAGAAGTTAGCCATATTTCTGCTGGTGGATTCCGTATAACTTATAAAATCAAAAACGCTCCCATAATGGTTAAGGTATTCACAAATAAAGGTGGTATAAAAAAAGAAATCAGGCTGCTTAAATATTTAAGTCGGGAATCTAAAAAACAAGGATTACCATGCCCGGTTCCGGAATTTGGACGGCATTTGAAAATCAAATCATCAGCCAAAGAGCTCACCGGCGACATAATTACGGAGCAATTTGTAGGCAAATGGGATTTATGGGAATTTTTACAAAATACCCGTCATTCTCAAGCAAACAAATTAAAGGCAATTAAAAATTCTGCCAGGAATCTTGTGATTATGCATCGGTTATGCGGCATGATACCCAGGGATTTTTCAAGATTATCCAATTATCGCGTAGATGAAAACTGTTCTACCTGGATAGTAGATACAGGTTATGCCCAATGGTGGATAGTGGAAAATATTATTCATCGGGGCGGGGTAGGATGGAAAGTATCCCGCGCGAGGCTGAAGAAATTGCTTCTCTCCAAGTTTGTTGAAGAACTAGGATTTAAAGCTAAGAATATAGATATTAAGCTTATTAGAGAAGCTGTTAATGAAGCAATAGAATCAGTTCATGCAGAAGAAAGTAACACCGCCCAATCTGGTGATGTCAGTGATGAAAAAGATGAATTTCAGCTTGTCAGGAAACGGCAATATACTCCTGCTGGAATTGCTGCCTTTCCAAAAGAAAATATCTTACAACCAGGTATCGGCAGGATGCGGCTGGAAAGGACTAATAAGGGAACTAATGTTATATCGATGTTTGAGCACAAGCGCCTTGAGGAAGAACTTAAAGCAGGAAATCTGTTTGCCAACCTGAATGATTCTTTGAAAGAGAGAATGATAGAAAGGTCAAGGTTATTACTGGAAGGCACAGTTACCCATTCTGGACCGAAACTTAAACTGCTTGATTATCTAATAAAACGTTACAGTCTTGATAGACGCGATATAACAGCTCTCATTGGCGTGGGAAGCTATTTTCTGATTAAGAATCCTTACGAGGTAGATGTAATCCTGGTTCTTAAAAATGATAATAGCCGGGATATTATCAGCCTGGAAGATGACTATAAGGTGAGAATAAAAATACCGCACCTAAGAGATTACGCGGATGGCACGAATATTTTTCTTGACCTGACAATTTATAATGAAGCGACTTTCAATGAGCTCCAGGCTGAAAAATATTATGGACGTACGCTTCCCATCATTGGTCAAACGCCCTCCCGGAAGCCATTATTAAACGGCCATAAAAGCGAACTTGAATTTATGCTTAAACAAGCAAATAAATCAATAAGCATGCGTACCTACGAAGGATATTATCATGCTATCAGCCGGTTAATGGCAATTAATGTTATGCTAGTTTTAATTGATCCTCAGGAAGAGATTATTAGGGATATGAAAGAAATAACCGCCGAAATAGAAAGAGGGAAAGTGTTTCTGCCGCTCCAACGTGCAAAAGACCTGCTTGAATTAAGGGATAAATACGATGCATTTTCCAGAGAGGATAAAATAAAATTTATAGCTGAAACACAGAAGCATTTTGAGGATACCAAAGAGGAAATGAGAAGCAAAGGAATATATCTTGGAATAATAGATGCCATTACGGCCAGGCTGCGAAATGCCGGCGCAAAACAATCAAGAGCAGTAATTAAGAAAGAACACGCTAATTCCCAGCCTGCATCCCGTCTGGAGTACAACAAGCCTATCCGCAGGCATGAGCCGGTACTCGATGGGTTGCCAGTGATCCGCCGGGTGTGGATCGGCGTGCTGGGGGCATTGGTAGGAGTGATTATGGGAGTTGGCGGGGTATTCGGAATGCAGACGCTCGCCTTGCCCTCAGATGCGGAAATAAATCGCGATTCCGCAATAATCGATTTAAAGTATGAATACGGCGCCAGGTATGACTTTAATCTGAAAAACTTCAAACCAGATCGGCTCAGGGTTAAGGTGTTGGATAAAAAAGCGGTGAAATCCTGGAGATACTGGTCAAGCCGGTTGTTTGGTCTGCCAATAGAATGCTTGATCGAAAAGGAGAAAGAAGAAAAAGACGAATTGGAAATTTATGTGCCAAAGCATGTGCTGGCGGCCGCGCTGAGTTTATCGGGAAAGGATGAAAACGGCAGAGGATATCTGAGAGGACGTATTTCCCGATGGGTCAACTCGCTGGCAAGATTGCATCTGGGCCATACCATGAGGTACCAGGCAGCCAGGGAGGATATGCTGATACGCAGAGGATTGCGCTGGTTTTTGCTGTGGAACAGGACCAATCGGCTGCTGTGGCATGGAGGAGACTATGCTCACGACCGGCTGGAGGCCGGACCTACGGTGTCGGATTATTTGAAAGGCGAAGAGCTCACGGTCAATCCGGCGGAAATATTAAGAGTCGTGTTGCATATGGTTAAAATTGCCAAAGAATTGGATATAACGTTAGGCGGGCAAATGCCGGATATAGATGAGCTATTGAAAACAATGAAAACAAAGGATTATTACAGTGAAAAAGTCGGGATTAATAAATTACTGGATGTTTTGGAAGAGAATAGTGGTCTATTTAAAGAGCTTTTAAATGAGAATGCGTTTAAGGATAAAGCGTCGCGTGACATGATCGCCGCGGGTGTGGCGGATGTGGCCATGATGTATAACGAAGTTGATGTCAATGTTAATGCCCGAATATCTGAGATGAGCCAGGTTAAGAGACTCGAGACCTTGGCCACAGAAAAATATATAAGGCAATTACACGGAATATTAGAGACGATTTCAAATAACCGGCCGGAGGGACTTGAAGAAAAAGCATTTTTTGACCGGGTGGAGAAAATGCAGGCATGCCTGGAAGAAATGGCCAATGCTGCGGAAACCGGCAAATTGATTCAGTTGACAGATAAAAATGCCCGATATTTAGCCGGGGAAATCAACTGCCTGGAAAGCGCGAAGACCCGATTTAGTGAATGCGGGCCCGATTTTAAACGAGAAGTACTTTTTGTATCCAGTCCGGTGGCCGAGATGCACAAAGTTAAAATCGGCAATAAAATATATAAATTTCCTACGCGGACGATTTCCGAAGCCATGCTGCCGGAAGTAGAAGGAGAAAAGAGCGGGGCCATAAAAAAGATTAAAATCCTTATTAATCAAGGTGTTTATCCGGTAAAGAAATTCCGGGGAAGAAAAGCAAGGCTTGATGAAAATACATGGGAAAAAGTGGATGACAAATTAGGGAGTCTCGGTTCTGAATTTAGCAAGCAGGAGATAGATGCCCCGCTGGCCGGGGATTTATTTAGTAATAAGCATGGGAAGTTGGAAGAAAAATACGGCTTCCTGCTGGCGGCTCGCGGCAGAAAAGCCCGGGCCCGGGCGCAGGGCGAATTTGTCCGCGGCATAATCCGGTATATGTACCGCTATGCGGAAGAGAATCCCAATGATCCTAAGATTGAAGATCATTTAATCTTTATCAACGCATTGTTTGCCGGGATGGAGGAGATCGATAATACCAAGGAAGAGCTTGCCACCTATCAAGGAGAATCCTTCCATATTCCGGTGGTATTACTGGCACGCGGATATCGCGGAGCCTTGGGGTATCTGCTGGACCTGCTGAGCGCTAAGAATAAAGACGGAAAGGTGCGGGGTGAGGTCGCAGGCGATGTGCTCAGAAAATACTTCCGCCGGCTCTTCAAGCTGCGAATGAGTGGGGCGGCATAAAAATAGCTTTATCTGTTTCAAATTGCGCCATCCTAAGATATTTCTTTTTAAATTAGATGAATCATTAACTTGCGAAAGGAATATTTTTATGATATAATTAGTTATATAATACTATTTTTAATAATGTATTTATTCCAAGAGGTGATTTAGCTGTGCGCCCGTTCAGTAGGAGTTTAACAGACCATTCACGGAATACCTTTTCCATGGCTGAGTGGCATACGCCCAGGCGCCGGGTATGGACGAAGATCATCTCTATTTTGATTTCAGTTACTTTTATTTTCCCCTACCTCAACTGGGCCTTTGAATCAGACGCCTATCCGGCTCCAGAGCACCAGATTATGTTTGATAACCGGTCTATCGAAATCTCCAAAAGACTCGGAACCGTCACACAATCCTTCCAGGCCGGCAACCGCCTGGTAGTGCACATCCAGGATCTGCACTGCAACTACGAGGTGCAAAACAACATTGCAAAAATAATCGATGCGCTGACCAGACGGTATGGGCTGAGATTGGTGACAGTCGAAGGTGCCTCGCGGCCGATAGATGTGAGCAAGCTTTCCACCTTTCCTTTGGAAACGGTAAAAAGGCAGACCGGTGATTATCTGATGAAGCAGGGCAAGATCACGGGTGCGGAGATGTATGCGGCTACAGGTAAGCATCCGATTTGGCTGGAGGGCATTGAGAGCTCAGAGCTATACGAGAAAAACCGGACTTCGGTGATGAAGTTTCTGAACAACGAGAGCCAAGGGTATATCTATGATTTGCGCGAGACGCTGGATGAATTAAAAACAGGGATCTACAACGCAAGGCTGGCCAGCCTGGATGAGAAGAAGCAGGTATTTCGCGAAGGCGGCCTGTCTTTGCTGAAATACAGCGTGTACCTGTATAAATATGGAGCGCGGCAGAAGCTGATACTGAAGGCGTATCCGAACCTGAGCAGGTACGTATCCAGGCGCAGGCATGTTTTTTCGGATGCAGTGGATGCGGATGAGTTGTTCAGGGAGATGGAGCAACTGGACCAGGTTTTGCGGGCCGGGATGTACACGGGTGAGGTGCAGGTAGAGATGGATGTCCTGCAGCACCGGCTGGACATTATGGAGAAACTACTCAATATCTCGGCCACTCCCGAAGAATTGGCGGAGTTTCGTGCGAATCCCGAAGGTTTCCGGGTGCGGAAATTCCTGGATTACATTAGGCAGCATGAAGAGCTGGAAGAATTTATGCTGGATGCGGGAGTATATGGACTGGACCGTTATCTGGAAGAGGTGAAGGAGTTCTATCGGATAGCGGACGAGCGGAGCCTGGCGTTTGTAGAGAACACGTTGAACCGCATGAGGCATCATCATACGAAAATCGCGCTGTTGGTGACGGGCGGATTTCACACGCAGGAGATAGCGTCGGAGGTTAAGGCCAGGGGGATATCGTACGTGTGCGTGAAGCCGTGTTTGCGGCATCAAGATATCGTGAATCCGTACTTCGCCCTGCTGCGCAACCGCCGCACGCCGTTGGAAAAGCTGCTGGCGCAAAATCAGAATATCCTGAGTTTAAGGACAAATTGGAAGGAGAAAGGACTCGCGGCAACGCAGGTGCAGGAGACGTTTCGCAAGCTTGTCTGCCTGCTGTTGAGTGAAGGAACGATCGAACAGGGAGTGGGAGAGGGAAATAATACCCTGCCGGCGCTGGAAGCTTTTTATAAAAAAACCGGAAAAGACTTGCTGTATGAAGTCAACTGGGAAAACGCGCAGGCGAATCCGGATAGAAAGACGTACTTCATACCGTTTGCAGAAGCAGGAGTATCGTTGGCACTCCGTCCGGCAGGAGACAAAGCCCTGGATGGCACGGTGTTGAGACTGGAAAGAAACGGATTTGAAGCGGCCCTGTTGGTGAACGATGATACGCTTGAGGCGAGAGTAGAGCCGCTGCTGGCCGGCGAACGCAGAGTGCACGGCCCCGGAGTAATGGGTTTGTTAACGAGTGGTGCCATGGCGCCGGTTCCGATGATGCTGGCCGGCGGTTGCATGGCAGTAATAACGCCTAACCTGGTAATGCATAGGTTTCAGACGGGAATGGCCGGATTAACCGGGTCCCTGGAAAGTATGAGGAACAATTTCGGGCAGATGCTGCCGGGCGGACAGATAGGCACGCTGACTCATGCCAAAGAACTTTGGAATGCGCAACTGGAGAAAGTCAGGACGCTGAATCCCAATATATTCTATCTGGCAGGCGGAATTGCGCTTGTGGGCTTCAGCCTGGGACTGATTGCGGGGACAGGACTTACCTTAGGTTCGCCAATTGTGCTTGCAGGGTTTATCGCGGGCTCGGGCTTGGTATTATATTCATACTTCAAAAATCTGAAATTGTTCTCCGGTCAGCCAGCCGCGAATAAACTTTTCAGTCGTTTTGCTTCCCGAGTGACCATTCTGGCATTGGTAGTAATACCACAAATCTTCAAACAGCGGGCTTCAGCACTTACGCAGGCGCAGGCTGGCGAGAAACAGGTCACGCATCCCTTGAGCCTGCCCGGCGTCCTGGGCGCTGCGGTCGTGCCAGGCCTGATTATGCTGGTCGGTTCGGCCTTTCCCCTGATCTCCCTAGTGGCCGGCGGTTATTTAATCTGGGCCCTGACAAAAGTAGGCATGGTAATGCGGGCACTTTACCAGAAGTACGGCCTGGTAGCCATGTGGGGACATTTGGCCGAGAATGTCGGAGAATACAATCCGCAAAAAGGGGAGATGGTAACCCCTGAAGGCCAGAGGATTACAAATCCGGTAATTCTGGCGCATGAACAATATGCCCACCGCTGGGCGCAGATCGCGGCAGCCCTCGTATTAGGGCGATTCAATCGTTCCCTTGCCCAATACGCGCAAGCAGCCGAAAAAGGAAACAAGTTAATTGGCTATATTTTTTGGAATGTCATTTTCTGTGAATTTCTGGCCCATATCTGGGATTTGGTGGCGTTTCCCTTGGTGATTGCAGATCTTGTTGCGGTGCGCGTTGCCCCTCGCCTAGGCGCGGTCTTTAAGCTCACAGCCGTAGTAATTACTACCGGTCTTGTGCTTTCCATACCGGTTTTGGTTCTGTTCGTAAGTGTTCCCCTGGGCATACCTGCTTTGCTTATCACCCTCAGCCTGATTGCACCTCTCTGGATTTCTCTTTTGCCCCAGGCACATACTCTGAAGCAGACTCTACTCATCTTGATGGGCCTCGCAGGAATAGGCCCATTATTATTATACCTGGCCACCGCCTTTGGCAGCAGATTCCTCGAGATCCCTCAAGTTAGGCAAATCCTAGCCGAGGTTTGGCCCCGGGTGAGCCGATTCCAAGTCCAGGTTGGACCTCAGATGATCACAGCCTTTGCAGGCATTGACGCAAGTGATCCGACGCAGATTTCTATTGACGGCACAGTTATTAAGATTAAGGGAGCCAACTACTATCCTTCGGGGCACGCCTGGGGAAGGATGTGGACCGAGTGGGATCCAGAACTCATTGAGATTGAATTGGCGGCCGGGGCCCGCATATTGGAACTCAATACGATCCGTACCTTCATTCATTTTGAAGAATTCGGCGGGCCGAATGTGGATCCGGTCATGCTGGACAGAATGGATGAATTTTTGGCGATTGCCGAGCGCAACGGACTGAAAGTTCAGTTCACCTTTTTCCCGATGGAGAGGGACTACGGCCAGAAAAATTGGGCGGACATGGAAGCTCATGTCGGCACTATTTTGGCCAGGTTCCGGGATGATCAGCGTGTGTTTGCCTGGGGGGTTACTAATGAAATAGACCTGCACATTGAGGGAAACCTGGTCTTTGAAGAGCAAGCCATCGCCTGGCATAACCACATGTCCGCCTTCATCCGCGCGAGTGATCCCAACCATCTTATCATAGGCGCAACCAGCCGGCCTGGATGGATCACCCGTTTTGATCCGGCCAACATCGATATTTTTGCGCTGCATTCCAGCATGTATGGAGATTCGGTAGGAGGCATGATCGCGCAAACCCAGAAACAAATGGCCACAGCCGGATATGTCCGTCCGCTGATCTTTGAGGAAATGGGGGTTAGCCACGGCCCAGGAGGCGCCAGCCCGGATCAAGCGTATGCCTATTTTCAGCAAGGTCTCAGCGATGTTTTCGAGACCGATATCACAGGTGTCATAGTCTGGTCTTTGAATGACATAGATGGCCAGAAGTATGGAATGTTTGACGAAACTGATACTTCTCGGCAGAGTGCTTTCCTTGTCCAGGAGGGTTATACCGGAACGGACTGGAGAATAATCGCACCGGTACTCCGTCATCAGCCGGGGCAGCTAACTTCCCGACTGGTTCATCAGGTCATCGATGTTGCGCTGGATGAATCTCACTGGCAGCCCAACAAGGCACAAATTTCTGATGTGTTACCAGAAGGGATCATGATTCAGGAAATGGATACTGTGGAAGGGTTTGGAGGGATAATATCCAGACCCCGGTTCTTGAACATGAATGACCAGCCACAGGTAAAAATCGATGTCGGTGCGGTGGACGAAGCATGGTATTTGGTCATCCGCTCGCCGCGTTTGCCCGAAGGTTACTTGCACCTTCAGAAAGATACCAATGCTTCGGGACGCTTTACCTACAAGTTAGCCGATCATCTACCCGAAGGGATGCAGAGTGGCCAATATGATTTCACTTTCGAGATCGGTGCTGTGGGCAGCGGCTCCACCGTGACCGTTCGCGATTTTAAAATTTCCACGACTTCTCCGCTTAGGCCTATCCACGTTATCGACATCCCTCTGAACAAAGCTAACTGGCAGCCCTACAAGCCTCGAATTTCATCTGTGTGCAAAGGAGGGTTCGTGATCCAGGAAGCGGGCAGTGCGGAAGGGTTTGGCGGGATGCGGTCTGAATCCTTTTCCTTGAACATACCAGGTCGGCCGCAGGTGGAAATCGATGTCGATGCGGTGGACGAAGCATGGTATTTGATCATCCGCTCGCCGCTTTTGCCCGAAGGTTACTTGCACCTTCAGCACGATACCGATGCTTTGGGACGCTTTACCTACAACTTAGCCGATCATCTACCCGAGGAGCTGTTAATCGGCGAATATGATTTTACTTTCGAGATCGGTACTGTGGGCAGCGGCTCCACCGTGACCGTTAGCGATTTTAAAATTTACACCAGCCCGATATATGGGGAACAAAAGTTGGTTGGAACCGGCGTGACAGATGTGTCCCGATTTGATGAATGGAACGTAAAGTTGACTCAAGTAGAAGCCGACGGAATCCAGATTATCCACCGCGGTATCCCGAGTTACGGCAGAATCGAGTTAAAAGAGCCGGTAGTACTTAACATGGATCTGCCGCAGCGGATGAGGGTCGATGTATCTGATCTGCAGGGAGGTTGGTATCTGGTTTTAAAGTCTCCCCATATGCCTGACTGGTTTGTACGCCTCCAACCGGACACCGTTTTAGAGGGGACTTTTATCTACAACTTAGCCGACTATCTGCCGGATGAATTGCAAAGCGGTCAACATCCCTTTAACCTCGAGGTTGGGGTCATCCAGACGCAAAACATGGTTGGAAGCTGTGTGCAGATCAACGAATTAACCATCATTTCTGCGGAACCGCGGGTCATGCAGCCCTTAAGCCTGCCTGGCGTTCTGGGTGCTGCAACCGTGGCGGGCCTGATTATGCTGGTCGGTTCGGCTTTTTCCCTGATATCCCTAGTGGCCGGCGGTTATTTAATCTGGGCCCTGACAAAAGTAGGCATGGTAATGCGGGCGCTTTACCAGAAGTACGGCCTGGTAGCCATGTGGGGTCATCTGGCTGAGAATGTCGGAGAATATAATCCGCAAAAAGGGGAGATGGTAGCTCCTGAAGGCCAGAGGATTACAAATCCGGTAATTCTGGCGCATGAACAATACGCCCACCGCTGGGCGCAAACTGCGGCAGACCTCGTATTAGGGCGACTCAATCGATCCATTGCCCAATACGCGCAAGCAGCCGAAAAAGGAAACAAGTCAATTGGCTATATTTTTTGGAATGTCATTTTCTGTGAATTCTTGGCTCACGCATGGGATTTGCTAGCCGTTTCCTTGGCGCTCTCTGACACCATCGCTGCCCGTCTTTCTCCCAGCCGCGGCGCGGTGTTTAAGTCAGTAGCCGTAATAATTACCACCGGCCTCGTGCTTTCCATACCGGTTTTGCTTCTATTCGTAAGTGTTCCCCTGGGTATACCCGCTTTGCTCATCACGCTCAGCCTGATTGCGCCTCTCTGGATTTCCCTTTTCCGCGAAGTAAAAGCCCTAAGCCAGGCTAGGGACACCCTGATTTCCATCGGTCTGCCGATTGCGATGTTTTTATACCTCGTCTTTGCCCCTCTAATTGTCCGTGGGAGGGGAGCATCGGGGCAAATGGTTCGTCTGGTGACGGGCACCGTGCGCAGCCTGCGCCTGGTCGATTGGGCGGCCGTTGGCCTGGGCGCGGTGGTTGCCGGCATAGGTGTTTATATCCTGGTGGTCTTCGGCATTCCCACGCTGGCTGGAGGCCTGGCGGGTGGCTTGACCTTGCTGCTGGGCGCGGTAGTCTTGGCCCTCCCGTTAGTGCGTCGCGGGCGCGAGGCGCGGGTGAATCTGGCACCTGCGGCCGCGGTGCAAACCGTGGGGCAGAGAGTCATCACAGCGTTAAAAACCCAAGGCATTCGCCTGGCAAACGGCCAAGTGAAAACGCTGGACATTCCAAAGGACATTACCTTCCAAGTGGCCGCTCTGCCACGAACCGGCTGGAGCACTCTGGATTTCACGCGCTGGGACAGCAGGCGGAAACGGGTAGTGGTTTCAGAGACTTTGATCAAACTGAACAACCCGAGGGTCCTGGCAGATGCGATCACGTATCAATTGATAGAAAGATACGGTGACGAAGCGGTCCGGACAGATATGCGGGCGAGACTCTTCTTCGAACGGCTACACGGTCGCAGCCAGAGCCAGCTGGTACCGATTGAACCGACGACTCAATTCGGCCGGATTGCCAATGAAGTGGATGCCCCATCCCGGGCAGATGGCTTAAACAGCCTGTATCGGTCCATCCTGGGAATGACCAAGGTCAGACAATTTCGAAAGATGCTGAACCAATTCGAGCAGGCACGCACAAGCGGCGAGTTCACCAGCGAGGGACAGGTTCTGGCCGTGCTGGCGAGCATGCTGGCAGCCGCCTACCAGAATCCGGCTCTGGCAGAAGCTGTGCCTGGGCTTATAAATGAGCTGGCGGCATCCAGCAGACATCCCAAGGGCTTGGCGCAACAAGAAATCCAGGCCGCGGATCTGGTCGCCCAGCAAGTTGCGGGTCGAGAGGTTCTGGGCGAAATCCGTTCCCTGCCCTCAGCGGTGAAAATGGAGATTATCCTGCTGATGGCGCATCCGGCCTTGGGTTTAAGAGCGCACAATCTTGAGTCGAAGCGCGCCGAGCGGAAAAGTGAGCAGTCAGAGCGCGTCACGGCTTTTTACCAGGAACTCGAAAATCTGGCTGCCGATGATCCGGCTGCGGCCCAGGCCTACTTGCAGGAAAATCTCAGCCAGCTCGAGTTGTTTGAACCAGCCCGGATGACCGTCTTGAGAATTCTTTTCGTCATATCTGAAGAACAGCCGCTGCATGCATTTATAAACAGAGTCGCCAATCGCAAGGCATCAGATTTGTTCAAGTCCGCAAAAAGAGGCCTGGATTTAAGCAGGCCGGATACAGAGGCTGAAATCCTTCAGACCGCGGACCTTCTACCTCGGCAATTGCTGAATTTATCCCGTGGCATAGGCCGTATCCTGAGAGTTCATCCTGATTTGTCCAGTTTCTTGGATCTTCCTCGCATCCGTGTTTTAAGACGATCGGCCGATATGAGAACTGGAGGGCATGAAAACATCGAGCTGGATGGGCAGATATTACAGAGTGACATCCAGGTAACCTTGGTGGGATACCGGAAAGCACTATATGCCCACCTGCATGACTTAAGAATGCAGGGTCTGGTTGCCCGCCCGGATTTGACAAATGAGGCAAGACTCGTGGAAGAAGCCTGGATTCTGGAGCAGGAGCTTTTAAATGTGTTCGGCACTGCAAACGGGGTGGCGCATTTTTCTCCGGCAGAGCGGGAAGCAGCGCTAGCTTTACTTAAGCAGACTTGGAACTTAAGCCCCGACGAAATTACCCAATTACGAGACATCCTTCAGCCGTCAGCCCGGGGCCAGGCCCTGGATCGGGCAGCCTTAAATAAAACCTTGATTCACATCACGCTCGATGCCGGCCGCCGCAGAGGGGATTTCCAAAACGTGGATTTTCGGCGCCGGGGCATGAGGCCGTCCGAACTGGCAATGGCGATAGCGAAACTCAATATAGAATTAGAAGGCACGGATGTTTGGATGACCATGCAGGATTTTCGGGAAGCGCGAAATACCCGCCTGCGCGACTTAAAATCACATGGAAGACTTCAAATTGCCAGATCGGCAAAAGCCGTTCTAGTTGAAAAGGCATGGCTGTTGGATCAGGAACTAACCTATCTATATGGCCACACTGCTGAAGGCATGGCGTATTTTTCTGAGGAAGAACGCTCAGCCTATCTGGCCTATTTGCAGCGAACCGGGAAGTACTTGGCCAGCGAACTTACCCAGTTAGGCAGATTCTACGAGCATCTGGCCAGAGGTGAAACCGTAGATCGAGCCGCTTTGAACCAGACTTTGTTAAAAATTGTGAGAGACGCCAACCGTCTGGTTGTGGATTTCCGTACTCGAGATTCGCGCCCCGATGAACTGGCCAAAGCTATTGAGGAAATAACCCGGATATACGGAGAGGCACCTAGCGTACCGTCCCAGAGAGTAGTTCAGGAAACCGCCGCCGGGGAGCCGGCGGAACCTGCCGTGGAACAAAGACTAAACTGGCGGGAGTGGATGCAGGCTGCCAAGGAAGATGCGGTTATCTACTTCCGTCGCTTTAGTCAAGGCATTCCCTGGGTGTTGGTTAGACGAGGGCTGATTACAATAGGTGTTATCGGCCTTTATTTCATCGGTTGCTGTGTGCCGATTCCAGGCGTAAGTCCGGTTTTATTTACCTTTCTAAGGTTGAACGATGCGGCGGCGCTGAGTGGGATGAACTTTATGCTAGGCGGGGCGTTGGATAATCTTTCCATCTTCGGCCTGGGACTGGCTCCCTTTTTCTTAGCTAGCTTGATTATAATGGGCATTACCCTGGTTTTTCCACCTCTGAAAAAACTTCAAAAAACTGAAATCGGACGAAAACAGGTCCAGCGCTACATTAAATATATTTCGGTTGGGATTGCAGTGATATATGCTGTACTGCTCGTGCAAGCCATGCCTGACATTTTTGTAACCTTGGGCAGTCAACTGGTCGCGATTATTAGTCTGACCTTGGGCTCTGTCGTCTTATTATGGTTCATGACACAGTTAGAGAAGCGCGGCTTGGGCGGCCGGACCAATTATGTTCTGTTCGGAGTGATGGTATTGCCGAATTTGCTTCACACCGCTGGAATCTTGGTTTCTGGCAGTGTACTTTCCCTCTCCGGTCTGCCTATCCTTATCGGAGGATTGGCCACCGTTGCTCTCGCGATTGCCCTGAACACGATATACTATAAAATTTCCATCCGGTCGGCGCGGGATGTTAAACAAACAGAGCAAAAGAAGCCGCGCGAACGCATTCTGCCCCTACAAATGGATTATTTTGGCGTGGTAGCGGCCATAGGGTCGAGCGCTGTGATCACCATGCTTATCATGTTAGCCCCCGCCTTGTTTGGCGTGGTCCTCGCGCCTATGACCTTGACTTATGTGTTCGTGGTGGCTGCCATCATCCTGCTTTTTTCGGTTTTAGGAACTCGAATGCTTTTCAAGCCCGAGACCCTGGCCGAGCAGCTTGCCATTAGCGGTGATTATATTCCCGGTATACCTGAAGGGGAACAGACTCAGGCTTATTTTACCAAAATTTTCAAAAGACTTCCGGTGGTGGGAGGCATCATCGTAACGGTCATTATCTTGCTGCCGCAAGCGATTGGCTTAGGCTTAGGCACGGGCATTTGCATTCTCATTCTAGTGGGGGCCGTTATCGCAGTGATCGATCACGTCCGCGCCCTCCTGGCTGAACAGCGGATGCGGCTCGAGTTAGTGACAGTCCAGAAACAGTTCAGGACTCTGGCCGGAAGATTTTTGCCGTATCTGGTCATGCCGGTAGTGGCAGCCGGTGTCGTAAGTTCACTTTATCTGATCGTGCAGTTTGGTCAATTGGCAGCAGGGTTGGTCACCGGCTTGGTTCTTGTCGGCCTGGGCTCATGGCTGTTTTTTATCGCCAGCGGTTTAATTGCCGGAGGTTGGTTCATCTATCATTTTACCATGCCCCGCTACCAGGCCTTTGCCTCACGCAGAACCACGATCAAACTTCGTGATCAGGCGAACCAGGTTAACAAACTCCGGGTACAATTTGAAAAAATGTCCCTCCCTCAACTGCTTGCGGAAACCGATCGGCTCCGCAGGCAGTTGCAAAGGATGGATCTGGCAGAAGCCAAGCAGGCATTGGAAACGCTAAGAATTCGAGCCCTGACCATCGCCGCTGTGACCATTGAAAAACAAAAACGAGATCAGGCCGCGTCCGAATCCGACCCTGAAAGCCGCATCCGGCTGGAAGGCTTTACCCTGCATCGCAATCAAATCATGGCAGCCCTGGCTCTTTCTGAGATGAGGCAACGCCGCGGCTGGAGGAAAGTTTTTTATTTCGTGCGCCTGCTCTTCCGCTCGGATATTCCGGCTATCGACACAGTGGGATATGCCCTCCAACTGGCAACAGGCCAGGGCAAGACCGAGGCCGCGGCCATGGGCCTTTTTGCGGTCTCTCTCTTGAATCAAGGCACTAAACTGTCCACACCGAACATCGATTTAGCCCTTAAACAAGGGGAGGAAATGGCAGTCCTGCTAGCCCCTCTAGGCATCACGGTGGCCATCGTAGGTGAGTATGACTTGGAAAGCTCTCAGCCAGTGGTAAGCATCTGGGATGGGGAAAAGATGGTTAAAAGCTTTGACCGCGCCTTAGCCTACGAAGCTGACATAACGTATGGAACCGAGGCAGCCTTTAACCACGATTACCAGCTCTGGGTTGATTCGCGGGAACCCCTTATACGTATTGATGATGAAGGCCATGTAACCCACAAAATAGAAGCCGGTACTCCGCGGGCGATTAACCAGCCTGTCCTGGAACCGCTTCAGGACCAGAGGCTTAAAATGTTGATAGGAGCTCTCGTCGAGACTCCTGGTATGTTGGAGATGGATTTAGCGACTGAACAGCTCCGGCTAAGTTCCCAGGCTCGTGAGGCACTACCGAGACTTTTAGCTCAGGCTGGTTTCAAATCCCTGCCGCCTTTCCGGCAAATTGAAGATTTGGTCCGTTCTAATCCAGCGGTCATACGACTATATTTTGCCCAGGTTGCTAAGCTGGTGGCAGAGGATGCGGACCTGTACAAAGTAAAGATTGAAGAAGATATCAAATTGGCGGCATTAACCCCGGCAGGACGTTCGCGGGTAAAAGCCATATTGGGTTTACCCCAAGGGAGGGATTTGACGGAATTTCCAGTCCTGCAGCATTACCTGCGGACCGCGCTGGATGCGCAATTCTTATTCATCCAGACCAATCTTTCCGAAGGCCAATCGCGCGCCAGACCGCAACAAGCGGGTAGAATTGAGTATGGTTTGGTTAAAGGAGTTATAGTCCTTTACAACCGCTTAACCGGGCAATACATGCATGGCCAGGAAATCAGGGGAGGTACCCATCAAGCCTTGCAGGCCAAAGCCTTTCTGGAAGAAACTAATCCGGCGATCCGGGCCGGCATCCGGTTTACCGGAATCAGCGACTATCAGAGCCAGCTGACCATAGCCCAATATGCCCGGCGTTATCCCTATTTGCATTATATGTCAGCCACTATCGGCAACCGCGAGGAACTCAAGGAATTTCGCGAGCGCATGGGATTTGAGCCGCTGTTCCTGCCTTCGGACCACGGACTCTCACTGGTCCGGGATCGTTATGCCGATCAGATTCACTTATATCCTTATCATCAGACCGAGGCCCTGCAGGAGATCATAGGGCAGCACAGACCCCTGGCCGGAACTTTGCTCGGAACATACACTACCCGCAAGCTAATGAATTTAACCCACAGTCTTTTAAAGACTTTGAGAGCACAGCCCGGATTAACGGTGGAAGTCATCGATGCCCGCGCTTCGCCTGAAAAGGTTGCCCGCATTGTGGCCCAGGCTAAGGCCCAAGGAAAGGCAATACGCGTCCAGATGGCCAAAGCCGCGAAGATTACTGAACCCAAGGCGCGGCAGGCTGCAGAAGAGCGTATTAGGGAACAATATCGGATCCTGACACTTTGTCAAATTTCTTCCGATACTCAGAAAAATCTTGAAGCCATTCGTGAGATCGCGGCCCTGCCTAATGTCGTTACCATTACCAACCCCCGCGGTACTCTGGGCTTCAACGTCGTAGGGCCTGACATGCTGGCCATCGAAGCCGAGATTCCGCCGAGCAAGACCGCGCGTGAGCAGCTTTTCGGACGCGTGGCCCGGCAGGGTTTACGCGGGTTTGCCCAGTTCATCTACAGTTTGATGGATGATGATATCTTCCAGACTTATGCACCTGATTTCGTCAAAAAACTTGTCCAGAGCCTGGAAAGTGACACGAAGGTTAATTTGGTCGGCACCCCCCTGGGTAAGAACGTGGTTAAATATATTCGACGTATCCATCGGGGAATTTCCCGGCGGGATGCCGATATGCGTGCTTACAATGACCAGTATTTACAACCGCTGGATTCGGCGGATAAACAATTCCGCGCTTTAATCCAACAGGTTAAGAAATATGATGCTGCTGAGCTGGATACCTTTGTTCGAGGCGCAATCCAGCAAACCTTGGGCGAACTTACCGCACGCTTTACCAACCGGAGAGCATTACGCAGAGCCTTGAAAAGGCGGGCCGCCCTGATCGTGGAGATGCATGCGCGGGCTGCCAATCCGTATGAGTGGGAAGTCTCTGGAATGGTTAGGGCCCTTAGTACCCTATTTCCCCATATGAGCACCTCTTTACGATCGTTTATCCGGCAAGCCCAGGCAGACAAAACTAAAGGTGGAGATTTGCGCCGGAAATTGATTCGCAGAATTCAAGCGGAAATAACTTCGGAACGGTTGCTGGACCTCAATGGATTTCAATTGCTGGTTGCCGAACTACAGGAACGCGGTATTGCCTTATCGCAGGCAGACCTCAGAGCGCTGGCCGACCAATATCAATCCGTTATAGGGCAGGGCAGTTCAGCCAAAGCCCGGCAACATTTCCGGGAAAATCTTGTGCGGGCTGCGGCTTTACGTTATCAATCCCAGAAGCGCACTCCGGATCAGCTGCGCGAAAGTATCATCTTTGCTTTGCGCCTGGCTTGGGGTGCAAGGTTCCTGCATCCGGTGGAGAGCACCAGGGAAGATGTTAATTTAAGGATGTTTTTGAAAAACCGAGATCCCTTGATGCGATACAAAACCATGGCCGCCGCCATCTTTCAGGATTTCTTCGGTGAAGCCGTACCCGAGCTGGTTGCGTCAGTGGCGACAGTACCGATTGCTGTGCCTGAAACCCGAGTTCCCGAAGCCGAAATGGTGGCAGCCAAAGAGCCGACAGATGTACAAGCGGCAGTGACTGCCGAATCAGAAGCATTGAAACCTTGGGTTTCACAGACCTTTGAGCCGATCCCTGCAAACGCCGATGATAATAGGCTTTACCAGCTGGCGAGGGCCGGCCGGTTCCGCCAGATTGGTGGGGATAATTTGCAAGCCGAACAGGCCTCTCCGATCCAAATAGCCAGTTTTGGCCTGGTGAACCGTCCGCTAGTTGTCATACAGATTAATGATCCCGGGCGTTTAAACAATGAGCTCATGGAATTTATTCGTGAAACAGCGTTAAGCATCGACTGCAATGCCCAAAAGGTGCTGCTGGTAGTTACGGCTGATGAAGCAACCACCCGACTGTATAGGCGGAATATTTGGCGAGTTGTCCGTACGTTTAGAGCGGATCCCAAATTGCGAGGAGCAGTAGGAACCTATTGGCTGCAAAACGATGGCTCCCTAACGATCGCTTATCGATCTTGGCGTGATCGCATGACAGATATCACCCTTTCTACCAGGAGATCGGTTGAAAGGCCGGTACTGACAACCTTGACAGGCGCAGCGCTTTTTTTAAGCGGCGTGGCTGCATTCATTCTGTTTTCCGGTTGGGTGGCTGGACTGAGCGGTACGGCTATAATTGTTCTTGGAACATTGTTGTTAATCCGGAACCAGGTGCAGCAAAGAGTTGGTATACCCAGGCTGCTGCAAAACGATAAGCTGCCGCAAGCAGTACAGAATATTTTCAAAAGCAAACATTTGACGCTACTCCTTCCGTTTGCCCTACTCAGTGTCTTGACCCTGACAGCCGGCGCCTGGTATTTTGGGGTTCCAGGAAATCAATATGTTTCCGCCATGACGCAACCAGAGGCTGCGGGAGTCACGGAAATGCAGGCCGCCCCGGCTACCACCCAGGTGAGTCCGGATGTGGCGCAGCCGGCCCAGGTGCTCGAGCAGCTGAAAATCGAGGAGGCCCCGCTTTCTGAATTGTCCCAGGAACTTATGTCCCGCGGGCACATAACTACTACCGGCTTCTGGTCTATGCGGGGTATTCTTTTGAAACCACTCATGGGTATGTATATAAAATATTGGCAGCTTTATACCGGAGCGGAAAGAGTCGAGGTATATGCCACCCCAGACCAATTGCAGGCTGCCAAAGAATTAAACCTGAAAGTCGGCTCTTATCACATTCCCTGGCAAGAAGAGGTTTTATCCCTTACGGATATTGTTAATACGCCCCATGCCGAACCTACGCAGGCCAACATTCATCCTTATGACTGGGCGAATTATTTCCGCTTGACCAAACCCGACGTCAAGACCCTGGAACAAGATCCCCAGGCGATGGAGGACCATTTGACCAGAAAAGCGCCTACGGCCGAAGAACTGGCCCTGCTGGAAAAAGCCGCGGATAACAATATTACCATCACCTTTGAAACCACGGTAGCCAGGGAATTGTTCGAACCCCTGGAAGCCGCCGGCATAAGTCAGGATGAATACCTCATGAATCAGATCGAGTATGCGAAGGCCTTGAGAGACGCCTGGGCCGGCCGACATCCGGATAGACCCGCACCGGTTGGAATTACCTTTGATTCCTGGCATTTTTCCATGGATTCTTACCAGGAAGAGATAAAGGCCTGGCTGGCAGAGGGGAAATCGCAGGCCTGGATCCGGGCTGAACTTTTTGAAAGAATGAAACCGGTTATGGATCAATGCGACGGGCTTATCTGCAATCTTCAGACCGGGAATGCCATGGCCTGGGAATTCAAGTATCTGCCCGAGGCGCTGCAGCGCGGGAGAGTTTTAAGCCCTGAAGGCCTGGTCCCGGATTTAGAAGTTATTCAGTATGTGGCCCAGACCAATCCTGAGATATTGGATCACATCGTATTGGAAGGTTCGCCCCGGGCTCCCTTGTTCTCAACCAGCCGGGGCCGGATCACCCTGGCTGCTATCCAAGTTACTATCGTGACGCTGATCGCCGGCCTTTTAAGCTACTTCTACAAAAAACGCCGGGCCACTCCTGCCCGACCCGAAATCCGTCCAACAGAAGGCAATAGTTTACTAAGGGATGAACACTTTAAATCCGGCGGACTGTTTGAGCACTTATGGCAAGGAACGAGGGCTCAAAAAGAGCAAGCCGTAAAAAATTTGGAGGATTTATTCACCGCCGAGACCACGCCGGAAGATCTCAGGGCCACGCTCATTGCGGTCAAGAACAAGGTCAATGAAAAACGCAAAAAAGCTGATGAGCAAGACACGGATATGACCTGGTTGAAAGCCGATGAAGCCATGACCATGGTTATGTCCAGCGTGCTTGCGGCGGCCTTGCTCTCGCCGAACGCGGATGAATTTAAAGAGTATTTGGATGATGTTTTCAAGCGCAAGCAAGCCGATCCTGACTTAATCAAGGCTTTAGGCGAGAAACGACTGATCGATAAAAGCAAGGCGATTAAAATCCTGGAAAAGGAACAGGAAAAAAATAAAAAAGCCGAAAAAGCCAATGCCGAAGTCATTTCGGAGATTAATAAGATCGTCCGGGAAGCGTTGGAATTAGGCAGCGCCGGCGATGTGGCAGGTGCCCAGGCCATTCTGGTGCATATCGGCCGCAAAGGCATTTTGTATGAAGCCAAAGTCATAGCATTTAATAAATTGCTCAAGCTGTATCAAGACAATCCCGGGCGTCAGGATAATATTGACAATAGTTTAGAGAATATAAATGAAGTTATTCGAAACTATGAGCAAGGAGGGCTCACGCCAAAATTGCTGGCGCCCTTGGAAAAAGTCAGGGATGGACTCCAGGCAATATCCCAGGTCCGGACGTCTGAGGCCGCAAGCCCTTCTCTCTCTCAAGATATCGAACAAACCCGCGTAAAGCTGATGGAAAGAGCAGAGGCTGTGGCTATGCAGGGTGCTTTTCTGCCATATCTGGTTTTAACCCCGGAAGAATACCAAAGACAGAGCTCGGACCAAATAAAGCTATTTAAGCAAAGCGGTCAAAAAGTTATTCGGCTCAGTGCAAATGATATGCAGGAAATAGATTGGACCATGTTTCGCTATATTCTGAAACTTGCGGAAGCAAAGGTGGATATGAGAAACACCAGGATTCCGGAAGGAAAGGACAGACTGCTCCTGGGCGTGGCAATTTCGTTTTACCGGGAACAGAACCGGATTTTCCCCAATCTTAGCGAGGACCCGGTGCTGGGTCATCCTAATGGGGAGGATTTTCTGCGCGTAAAAGTTCGGCAAATCGACGATAACGCGGCCTGGAATGAAAGAGTCGATTGGAAAGTGCTGTTAATGGACGGAACCAACCATCCTTATAACGACGGCACGAAAAGTTGGCAAGCGAGCAAGGACATTCTGGAGGAGGTTACTCCCATCGAGCAGATAGAAGAAAGCATTACTAAAAAAGGAAAGGACAAGGACAGGAAAAGCAATCACCTGGTCATTAAGGTAAAAAGCAATCCTACGGAGGAAGAGATAAAGGAATTGAGACTAGCCGCGAAAGTGGGCTTGGAAAAACTCCGAAAAGCGGAGATGGAGAAAATCGAAAAGGATGAAGAAGAGGCGCGTAAAAACCACGAAGACTTGAGCAAAAAGCGTAAAGCCTTGAATGCCTGGGATGAAAACACTGTGCTTGCTGCCGGGATTATCGGCATTCTTCTAATCATCGCCGGAGTGGTCATGACTTTTTTCTTTCCAGCGGCCTTGATATTGGGTTCCTGGACAGGTATCGGGCTGGCCGGCTTGGGCGGGTTGATATTCAGTCTGCCGGCTATATTAAAAAAGCTTAACCTGTTAGTTCCTAAGCAGGACCCAAACCTTGAAAAAAAGGTGGAAGATGCCAAGAAAGACGCCGAAGAGGCTAAAGAAAAGCTGGATAAGGCTGAAAAAGAGGGTGTGGAAAAGCTGGATGTGATGACGATTACTATTGTAGAAGAGGGAGTAGCTTATTCAAGTGATCCTGATAAAAAGGCCGGACATTTAGGCCCCAGGATTCTTTTTACCACAGACGATGACGCTTCAGCCCGGCTGGCGCAGAATGTGATCGAAAGCGATTTTGAACACCGGGCAGACCAGATCAGGGTCGAGTATTATTTCGACCGCAAAGGCTTGAAATTCGCCAGGCAGGAAAAAAAAGGCGGAGCCTTGTACGAGGCCTATAAAATAATGGTGGAAGAAGACGAGGTGGATATAGCCGGCTATATAGATGCCGATGTTTCCACCAATGCCGGGCTTTTTGGCAAGCTCACAGAACCGCTGACCAATCCTGAGAATGCGGATGTCGGACTGGTTTACGGGTCGCGCGTAGGCCCGGAATCCGTGGTTTTTGCCAAGCCGCTTGCGCGGCATATCCTGAGCCTGGGATTTAATCTCATGGTCCGGGCGATTGTCCCGCTGGGAGGAGTGCCGGATACGCAGGCCGGATTTAAGGCTTTTCGGCCGGAGGTTGTCAAGAAAGCGCTTGAACTTGCCAGCAGCGTCAAGATGGAATTCGAAACCGAACTCATTACCCTGGCTCTGATGTCGGGTCATAAGGTCATGGGCAAGGATATTCCCTGGATTGAATCCGAGGCCGAGACCAGAGTGGGCGGACGGGAGCCGGGAGAATTTTTATTGGCCGCGATTAAGCAAAGACTCTTCCATGTCACGGGTCATGATGTCACCCAATACCCGGGCACACTCTTCGATAAGCCGAATCGCTGGAAATGGTTCAGCTTCCTGGAAATTTTTGCCGGCATGATTCTTAGCAAGGATTATCCGGATCTTCGCGAGGAATATAAAACCCTGATCGGCCCGGTTCTCAGCGAGGAAAAGGCCAAGGCCTGGGCCGAAAAAGAATTGAAGAAGCAGGAAGAGCTGTATGAAGATGAAAAGCCAAAAGAGGTAAAGATTGATAAGTTTGAAGAGCAGTTGCGTCAGAAAATCCAAGCTGCTGGATTCAAGGGCGAGGAAGCGGAAAACCTTTTAAACGTGGCCTTAAAACTGGACAGAAGCAAGCCGGAAATATTCGAAGCGAATTTAAACGTACTCATGACGGCTAAAAAAACTGAAAAAGCTAAACCGGTACAACGCGATACTCAGAGTATTCAAGCAAAAAACCAACATATGCTTCAGACTTTGGCAGAAACATTGGGTTCCCAGGCAGAGGAAAAAGAGCGTGAAGAGATACATAGGCTGGACCAGGAGATTATTGATCTGGCTGGTGCCCAAACTTTAGACGCAGACCAAGAGAAAAGACTTCAAGCTTTGCGAGTTTCGCTGGCTGCAGCGAAGTCCCCCCGGGCTCTGCTTTTCGCCATAGGTGCTGCGGCTTATCTTTGGCCGAGACAGGAACCAGATGAAGTTATAAGTAAACTTAAAAATGGCCTTCTGGAAACCGTCTTGCGTCATTCTGACTACGGAGCCATAAAGCAGTTAGTCGAGAAACATTTTGTTTTGACAGGTCAGGCTGGGCAAGGGAATTTGAATCTATGTCCGAATCCCTATCAACCCGCCGAATTTTCCGAAGGCAGCACTTTGACGTTAGGCACGGCCAAAGGCATAAATCCAGGCCGAAAAAATACGCCTTTAAATAAACTTTTGGAACTAATTATCCAGAAGAGCTCAACCCCATTGCGTTCGGAACAAATCGACGCTCTAGGTAAAAATCTGGGACAGACCGTCATTTCCCTCTTGCAAGGCAAGGATACGCCTGCCTTTAAATCCTCGAAAATCCGGAGCGCCCTGGAGAACAAGGTTCTAGCATCCCTGGGAGCCATTGCCCTTGGGTTGGGATTGCTTTTCTTTGGAACTCAAATCATGTTGGGAAGTGCTGTTGCATTGACTGCATTGGTTATGGGTTATTTTATTGTATATGGAATAACCAGGAATAAATTTCTGGGAATAGCAAGCTTTTTAGGCAGTAGTGCCTTTGCAGCCTACGTCGTATTTTGGTCTGGCTTGATAGAGACGATCATGGGATTTGAACTGGTGCACTTGTTGTGGTGGCTCGGCGCCATTCTATTTATTGAATTGTTTGGCGTGCGAGCGAAAAAACTCGCCGAAATACTCCGCCTTTTTAAATTAGAGGGTAAAATTGGAATGGCAGGCAAAGCCGCGGGGGGCGGATTAATCATTGCCGGAATGGGGCTGGGCTTCTGGGTGTACACTCGCTTTTTAGGTTTAGATGCGGTTGCTAACCTGGCCGAAACTTTAAGCGGCTTAGGTATCCTGAGCATTTCAGTGATAAATCCCTTACTGGCTATACTGGTGCCACCGATCCTGCTTTATGGAATAAAAATCTATTTTGCCTTGCAAGGAGACAAAGAAACCCGGTCGGATATCAGCCAATGGTCCGGGACCAAAAGATTTATGATTAATAGTGAAGCTTTAAGTCAACCCAACGGTGAACTCATTATCGCCAAAGCAAATCAATGGCTTGCCGATAAAGGCTATGCTGCTGGTATAGTTCTGGCTTCTCATTTGGATCCCCAAAAATTAGGCGCCAGCGCAGGTTTGATTTCTCCCCAAGACCTTGCCGCTTTAAGCGGCGATGAAGTCATCCTGCCGGCCGTGCGCCTATCTTCTCAAGGCTTCGGTATGGGGGGGGTAAGGCTCACGAAAGCGACCGGCGCCTTTAATCCCGAGGCAGAGATATTGCTGCCTTCATCCCAGACGGAAGCCAATCGGGAAGAGCAGATCGCGACCCTGGTTCGGGAAATTAAGGAAATAATAGCCGAAGCCGGGCGTAAACGTATAGCCGTTGTACCCGTGGTAGCGATTATGCTTTCCGAAGAAATGGCGCCTCGCGAAGAGATGCATTATATTTATGCCCTCCAGGATCAATTGCAAGCCGCTGGTCACAATTTCGAGATTCGTTTGGGCGAAGATGTCGAGGCCCTGGAAATTCGGACTGAGATTCAGGCTGCGGATTATCCTGCTGAAAAACTCGGCTATATATCCCTGGACAGCCCAGAAATAAAAGCCAGATTATACCGTCCCCAGAACGTAGAGGGATTTTCCCAAGAGGTGCTGGCATTTTTCGATGAATTAAAATATCCCGAGGCAGGCGCGGAAATTCGCGAAACGCGCAGTGTCGAGGCCGAAATCTCGGTCGAGAAAAAGCCTGAAGACCGGATGTACACACCCGAGAAATTTGTTCGAAATGCCGCCATAGCTTCGACGATAATAAATTTGCCCGAATTTATACCTGGGATTTCGAAAATCATGAAAATACGCTGGCTGTCCAATCTCATAATCCTGCTCACCATGATTGCTTATTCGGTTTATATAACATTATTTATGGGCAGCAAAAAGTATGAACTTTATACCACCCGCGAACAGATTAAAGCGGCTAAATGCTTAAGACTGAAGGTAGCCGCCTATCATGTGGCCTTTGGAGATAAAACGGCTGATATAGCGCCGATCCTGGAGGAGAGACATCCTGAACCGGTGGATGTTGTTTTTCATCCCTATGAGTGGGAAAAATACATCGGCTTATATATGGCAAAACATAATCTTCTCGATCGCAGGTCGGCGGAAATGAATTTAGTGACTTTGGCAGCACGAAATCATATCAACCTGGTTATTGAAATGGTGATAGCGAAGGAAGAAGCCTGGAAGTACAATTTGCGCGATGATGCCACCGGCCATATTCTTGCTAGCCGGGGGGAACAACGGCTGACAGCCGTAATCGATAAGGTGAAAAGCTTAAGAACCGAATGGCAAAAAGAAAATCGAGGCCAAACTTGTCCGCTTATGCTCGGTTTCAACCCCTATCATGTGAGCGAACTCTATTTTGCCGAAATTGAAACCTGGAAGGCTGAGGGAAAAACTCCTGCCGAGGTCCAGGCTGAGTTATCGGCACGAATTAACCGGTTTTATGATCAGGCAGTGGAGGATACCCGTACTCTGGTGGGAAGAATTCATATTAGTAACCACCCTCTCAAGCTGCAGAGTTTAAGTGAATTTTTAATCCACGGCTTATCCGGTTTCGATAAAGCCGGGATTATTGATAATGACGCGTTTCTCACCTATGCAAATCAAAAACATCCTGGCATCTGGAAGAATGCCACCTTTGAATTCAATTCTTTTTATCCTCTGACCAAGCTCTCGCTGCCGATGAAATCGATCCTGATCGGGACCACGGCCGGCCTGGCCGTTTCCCTGGTAATGCTGTTGCAAGTCTTTTCCCTGCCTTTAGCCATCATAGCCGGTGTAGTCATTGCCCTGGCCGGAATCCTGGTTTTAATCAAAGCAGGTTCGCTGCTTTTCTATATTTTCAAAAATGGCGAGCGCAAGGCCATTAAGGAGAAAACCCGCCAAATGACAGGAGCCAAGGACAGCCAAACTCAAGCCAGGCAGCAGGCGTACCAAGAGATGGTTGAATATATTAAAGGCATTAAAGAGGATAATACCGAAAACCGGCAAGCAAAGCTCGCTGAGCTTTTATCCAGTCCCAGCCCCAGGGATAGCGAACAGCAATATAAACTCGACATGATTTGCAAAATGTTAAGCACCGAGACGCGTTTATCCGTTTTGAGTAAAATCTTGTTGGATATTCAATTCGCAGAACTCAGCTGGGTGCGATCGGCTGGTTACGAAGGCGCCGTGCTGGAACGTTTGCTGGCCAGCATGGCCGAAAATCCCGTATATCAACAGCACTTAGCAAATCTCGAGTTGGAAACCATAACTTCTTTACAAATCCTTCAACGAAAACTGGCTCCTGTCATTGAGCAAGTCGTCCAGGTCAAGGCCTCGCCTGAAAGCGGATTTCCTGAAGTCTCCAGCGGAAGGGAGCTTTTAAACGCCTGCCTGGCGCATGACACTCCCTTCGTGATGACCGGCGACGACGGAAAAACCCGGACTTATTACATTACGGAAATCCATGAAAATTATGCTCTGGGCGTGGATGCACATACCGGCAGCATCGACCGCATCGTCGTCAGCGCCCGCCCGCTGAGTTCCAGACTTGCCAGAAAACTGCAGCGCTATTTCACACGCTCCCGCACGCCCGGCCTGGCTCAGTTGAAATATTACGCCGGGAGCGCCAAGGCGCGTATTCCCACCGGCCGCATCTTCCCTGCGCGAAGTTCCCAAGACGTTAAGGTATCAGATGTTGGATTCCTGATCATGAAAGAACCCTTTGGTATGAGCGCAGAAGATTATTTAGCTCCAGACCTCGGAGAACTTCAGACGGTAAAACAAAAGATTGCAGAACTGGAGGCGCAAAAAGACGGACTGCTTGAGTGTAAAGATTCCCTTAACCATCAGTATCAGCAGTTGCAACATGCACGACACAAGCAGGATCGGCTGATTCAAGAACTGGAAGCTTTACGGCAAGAAAACGTACAAACAAAGGATAATCTGCAGCGCCGGCGGGAATTACCCGGCCTTATAACCCAGGCCCGGGACGTAGTCGACCTTGAGGCACGGGCATTAGTAACAACCATGCAGGCAGCATCCTTGAATCCATCGATATCCCTGGAGCAGCATCTGTTTGAATTAGGCCAACAGATTCGGACAGCCTATGATCGGCTGGGAGAGGTCTATGTTGAGCATGACCGGCTGAAAAAAGCATATTTTAACCGGATAATAGGCCTGGCCAAAAAGTTCCAGACCGCAATAAATGTCTTCGATATCCACGGCTTGAATTATCATGGGACCGAAGATTTTTCAGGAGTCATGATCGATGCCGAGGGCAATGTACACATAACGGATTATTACCAGGCAGAGCTTAAATCCAGTCCGGACTATGGTTTTTTCACTAAGATACGGACGATTCTTTTTGATTTACAGCCTACTCAAAGAAATAAAACCAACATTTTGACTCAGGCTGATTTTATGGAACATCTGATCACCAACGCCAATGATCAACCGGTTTTGGGTTACGATGCCCAAAGTTATAATGATTTTTTACAGGAACAAATAGTGATTGCGAAACAGCAGGAAGCGGAGGCGCAACAGGCCATGGAACAAGCTGAAGTCGCGATTGCGGCCGGTCGGCAGCCTCCCGAGGCGGTAGAACAGGCCCGTCTGTGCGCTGAAGAGGCGAGCCGTACCATCGAAATGCTGCGGGAGCAGTATTTTTACTCTGAGTTTAATTACAACCTGCGTAAGTATGAAAACATGATTGAAAAAAGCCGCAGGAGCAGTGTAGCCGTCGAGCATTATCAGGCTGCCAGAAGCTTCGGGAATTTAGGCTTCCTGGGAAAAACATTTTTCGTATTCGGCGTTGCCTTGGGTGTGATGGGTTTGGCCGGCATTGCCCTGGCAGCCATGACTGCTACCCCGGCTTTGATGGTCGTTCTTGCGGTTTTTTTTATTGCTCTAGTCGGGTTTTATTTAACGGCTCGCATACCGGGTAAGAGCGGAACTACCGTTGCCTGCGCGCTGGTTATGTTGCCGGCTATAGTCGTCTTCAGCATTATTGCGCCAACTTTAATGTTAGTTGCCGCTGTCGGTTTGGCCCTTATCCTTGCTACCGTCGCTTATCAGGAAACTGTCCTGGCCCGCGATCAAGGTGATCTCGATTATTTAGGGCAGAGAGCCAAAATTGGCGACCAGCACGAATTCCGGGCAGAGGACGAACAAATCCATCGCCAGGGCCGGCACCGCTTCTACGGTACTATGGGGCAGATGGCGCACGAGCTTAATGTGATGTGGCATGATATAGACACGATGATCCAGGACCAGGCCATCTTAAACCAAGAGATCACGGAAGAAGAACTCAGAGAGGCCATTACCCAAGTCCGGAGGCGCTTGGGAAAGAAACCCGGAGAAAAAATTGTCCTGACTGTCAGCACCACTATGGGTCCGGGCATTGGGATATATCAGCGTAATGACCTGCCCCGCGCAGTAAGAAGCATTGATCAGATTTTAATCCATATGCCAGAGTACGGTTTGGCTTCCGAGGCGGCCGGCTTATCCGACAATTTGATCGTCCAGGGCAGGATTCTTCCCGATCGGATAGGGCAAAAACTGGCTGCCCTGCAAACCTTGCGGCAGGATCCGAGCCAGATCGAATTGTTAAAAATTCTATATGAAATCCAGCAGTGGAAGGGTGACATACGCGCGGATCTGGTGGCCGAGGAGGTGCGCCAGGACATCAGCCGGGAGAGAAGACAGGCCAGCAGGCTTCCTTTGGATGCCATGGGGCCGGGTTACCGTGAGGAAGACGAAGGCTTAAGGGCTCTGGTTGATCAGATTAAATCCCGTGGCCGCGATGACATTTTGCTGGAAAAATGGATGCAGCCGTCGGAAATCGCCAAATTGCATGAAATCTTTAAAAAAGTTCGGGACGGGCAGACCTTTACCCCTGAGAAAATTCAGAAACTTCAGGCCGTGTGGGAGCTTCTGCAGAACCTAAATCTCTCTGACCCGGAAAGCATGGAGGACTTGATTTATTTGTTGCGCGTTTCAGAGAGAATACCCGAAGCTCAACATGACATTACCTTGGTTGCTGAGCGGTTAAGGGTTAGGGATACTTATGTGGCTAAGAATATGCGTTCTCAGATGCAGCAACTGGGAGATGATATTGAAGTGATTTATCAAGCCCTCAAAGCGCATGTTGAAGCCGGCGTGCCCATCGCTTTTACCGACCAGCGCGTGCAAGGATTATATTATGAATTGGCCAGCCAAGGATACATCAGTAATTTAACCGATCACACTAATCGGACTTATGCCTTAAAGTGTCTAACTTATTTGCAAACAGTTTGTAACTCGGTAGCCGAACTGGGGCGAATCGATGCGAATGGGTTTGAATTGTCGGATATGGTCGGTACGGTTAAAGGCCTTATGACATCCGAGGCTGAAGTGAAATCCGGATTAGCCTCCAAACTGGGTACCGGGGTTGTGGCTACCCTTTCCAGTTTTGTGGATGATGAGGCAAAGGTTATTCCTGGGATGAGACTCGAAGATAATCCGGACGGGCAGTTGATAGATGTTGGTGGGGAAATGGGCAGACTGGGAAAGAGCGGAGGCGTGTCCGAATACATGCAAAATACCATTATCCCACTGGCCAATGCGGCGGGGCCGGATGTGGAGCTGCGCTTGCTGGTGAACTACGGACATTGGCGTTATCCTGGAGTGATTCGCCTGCATAGTCTATGTCCTGAATGCCGAAATGAATTCGGCGTAGTCACTTCAGCCGCCTTGGAACATGATAATGTCAGCTTAATCCAGACCTGGGATGAGATGGGAGGGCTTTACAATTTTGCCCGGAACCTGACCGAGAGTTGGAAACCCGGTTCGGATGCGGAAATGATTAACATGCTCTTCACCAGTCAAGGCGATAAGAGTCCGATGGGCGCCGTGGTGGGACATGTTTCCCGCCTGTTCAATTCCTTGGTGATCGGAACCCCCCATATCGGCGCGCCTTATCACCACGTGATTGAAAGAGTGGATTTGCAGGCCACCCAGGTGAAGGCCGGGACCAAAGAGGAATTAGGCACCTGGGGACTCTCCCAGTTGATTTACCTTTACCTGAACAAACTCATTTTCCTTCAGCCGGAATACGCCCGGGCAATCGCCGATTATAATCCCTGGTTTAATTTCCAAGGCCGGACCGGCGCGGTTACTCACCACCTGCTGGACATGGCCGAGGTCACTCCACCGGTGGACTTTACGCGGGTGCCAATAGAGAAATGGATATTTTTCACCTTTGGCAAGCTGGGAAGCTACAAATTTACCGACATTTATTACCCCGCCATGGTGCGCATAATCGAAAGAAAACGGGGAGAACTTCGTGCTCAGCTACGTCCTGAGGTGGAAGCCCGGCTGACTGCAGAGGAGCGCTTGAATGAACTGGAAGCAGAACTGAAGCGGGCGGTGGAAGAAGCCTTGCCTGGCGTGATTCCGAAAATTCATTTTACCGGTGGTGATCACCCGAGTCCTATGTTTGCCGGGGATAAATATGCGGGTGAAGCCTATGCCAAATACATCATGGGACTGTTGTACGGCTCGATACTTCATACCGGCTGGGTCGAGGAGGAGGATCTGGCCAAATACCAGGGAGTCATCGAGGGGCAGGGTCCCATCCACATAATGTCCCATACTTTCGGAACCGGACGGCCGGGACCGCTGGCCAATTTCGCAGGAGCTCCGCCCATGGCTTTGCGCTCGATCCCGGATATTTACCGTGTGCATTTGGCCGAAGGCCTACGCTTCTTCTTTCTGGGCGGTTATGAAGCCATCATGAGGGAAGATGTCGCTAAAATGCGCATGAACGGCATGAAGTTGTTTGCCTGGCATTTAAACCGGACGTTTTTCGCGGGCAAAGCGGTCGAGATCACGGCGGAACAACTATTCCAGCTTTTCAAGCGGCGTTTCTATCTCGAAAAAGGCACCACGATTGATTTGGTCAAAATCGCCGATGAAATCCGGGAATTGGCCCAAACGTCGCGGGGAAAATTGGAAATCAAAAAAATAGCCATCAAGATTAATCAGGAGCTCGGTGGAAGAATCACCTTTTTGGGCACGGACGTGGTGGAATCGGATTCCGAAGCCATGCAGGCTAATAAATATACTACGGATCTGCTGAAGTTTATCGACGCCATTACCTCTGACCAGGCACGTGAGGCCATGATGGGGGATTTCCTGGAGGCCCTGTATCCATTCGCGCAGGATAAGGTTCCGCCCAGGGAAACCTCTCCACCGGAAACCATGGCGCCTGGGGAGGGCCAGGTGGATACCCCCATTCGTGTAAGTACGCGGATGATTATTGCGGGTATTACTGGCTTGGCTCTGCTGGCTGGCGGGATGGTTACCATGCTCATGGGTGGAGCAGCCATCCTCGCTGGAAGCATCATGGGCCTGGGACTCTTGATAGTCTTAGGTGTGCTTGGTCGGTACCTGGGATTAAAGCAGGCGGTTGAAGTACCGGTGGAAATGGCAGTCAGTGAACCCTCCAGAAACGAACTTAAAGACCTCATTCCGCCCAATATCTTAAAAATTGCCCAGGAATTCGAAAACTATTATGCCTTTTTCGAGACCGAGGCAGGCAAACGCGCCCTGACCGAGACGGCCTTGCTCAACCGCGCCCTCCAATCCAGACAGGGCACGCCGAGCCGGGTCATGCGCAACATGATGCTGCAAGTTGCGGAGACCTTGCAAAGAGAGCTGCCCTGGTACCAGAGATGGGCACAGTGGGTCTGGAAGGTCAACCCCATCGGCCGGATCCTGGCCGATATCGGATTAGATCCCCATGGCTTTGTACGTATAACCGTTCACGAGATCGGACACGTGGTCAAACAGCTGGCCCTCGTCCTGCCAATTACCCTGCCGAAAAGGATTTACGAGGAGATCGTCAGTCCCTTTGTCCGGATCATCCGTCCCATTATTGTGAATTTTCTTATCTGGATTAAAGATAATATCGTCATCAAAATCGTTAATCGCGTCAAAGCTGCCATCAGGTTCGTCAAAAATCTCCTGTTTCTGATCCTGCGAATCGAGTTCGTCCAGCGAATGATCCGCTTTGTGAAAACGGCAATTACGAAAATTAGCGACGGGCTTAAGTGGGTGAAGAAGAAGATTTTGGATATATTGCGTCGGGTGAAGGATATTTTGATAAAGCTCAAAGATCGGCTGATTGAGCTTTGGGAAAGGTATTACCAGCCTCTGTGGCAATGTGTTAAGCAACAAATCTTGATACCCGTCAAGGCCGCCATTGTAGTATCCGGGAAGTACGGTGCAGATTACTTTATCCGGTTCAAGATGCCTATAAGTGGAATGTTTTTTGCGAATGTTTTGGTATTCGCCTTCTTCACGGGTATTTCTGATTTTTTGGGTCAAAATATCACCAATCTAGCCAAAGTCGGCGTGGAGTATAATGTCTGGCAAACCATCCTCACCGTTAATTTGATTATCATCCTGGCCCCCTTGAGCGCCTATATCCTGGAAGTCTTAATCGAACGGGTTTTCCGCCACAGTAGCTTGAAATCCCTGTCCCAGATGGCCTATGGCGTGATTCCGACCTTGATGTACCAGGTTGCGGTTTTGTTCATGGTCCCTGGCCTGGGCATCATTACCGCTATTCCATTTAGTGAAGCCTTGCTTCGGATGCTGGAAACCACTCTGGTGGGAGCTGGAATATCCTGGGTATTTAACCAGCGAGTTGTCCAAAAGATGCCGGAACGGCTTAAAATCCCGGTCTTGCTAACCAAGGACCTCTTCGTGGCCATCATCCGGGCGATCGTACTCATGCTGCCGGTCCCAATTAGCATATGGGTCTGGAGAAATATTGTGGTCCCATATGTTCCTGCTCCAATAGTTGAAATTATTCTAAATATTATCGACTGGATAATTACCGCTTTTATCTCCACCTACCAGAATGTGATAACGGTTTTATCTGCCGATCCCATGAGTATAGTCTATACAGTGCCGACAATTATTCTTCTCGCAGTCTTATTCAAATATTTCAATTACTTCGGATTAAAGCAACTTCTCCGCAGCCGCTGGAAAGTCGTCGCCATGGCTGCCGTGGTAATGATCATCCTATCAATAATTTTCAACTTGTCGCTGATCGTGCCCGTCATCGCCTTGTTCCTGCTGTTGCTGGTGCTGGAAAAACTGGTGGGAGAGATCCGCGGCTCCATCAGGAATCTGAGGCAGTATGTGCAGCATTTACGCCAGATGCCTTTGAACTGGGCCACCTGGAAGGTGGCCGGGGATATTACCAAGGGCCTGTTTAAATTCAGCTATTTCTTCTTATTCGGATTCGTCCTTACGGTTGTCCTTTTCGGAGCAATCCATTTTGCATTTTTAGATATCCTGGCTGCACTAATGATCAGTATTCTGGCAGCGCTCGGCTTAGTGGCTGCAGAAAAAACCGGTGTCATGGGCAAATCCACTGCGCGTGTTTTTGGGAAAATTATTTTCAGCCTGACCCTGGTTTTCTGCATTATTGCTTTTCTTATGGGCAACTTTATCGCTCCTCTTCTGTTTGCGGTCAGCGCGGGAGTGCTTGTTTCGATGATTGCTGGATTGTTCTGGATTTTCCGGGACAAGCAGAAGCTGCGGGCTATCTTGCCAGAACGTCCGGATTTCTGGAGAGCGAGCAAAGAAAAGGCGCGAAATCAGAAGCTGCCTGAGGAAGCAAGCTGGCGCTCTAAGGCAGCGTGGAGACTGATGTGGTTTTTCACGCCGGTTATCCTTAGTGTACTTACCTGGCTAGGACAATCCCCCCGCCTATCAGGTTATTTATATTCGGAAGGACTTGCCATGCTGACGCCAGAAATGCGAATCGGACCGCTGCGCATACCCAGCCTGCAACAGGGTCTGGATTACCTGATCTATTATACCGGTCCGGATTCCAGAAAGCCTGCAACGGATTTCGCATCTTCTGGCTCAACCACCAGCGAAGTGGGCAAACCACAAGCCGCCGCCCGTAAAGCTGAGGAGCGACAGACAGGCGGTTTTCCCGGAGCTTTAAAAACCATATTTACTCCGGTAACGCAGCAAGAGGGTGAAATTCCTGCTTACATCGATTCCCATCTACTTTCTCAAAGCACCAAAGAGGTGCTTTACCGGTCAGCGAACCAGGTTCGGGCCGAGCCTTTTCCGACCATGGTTATGCCTTTAACCAGCGCGACGGCAGAGATCACCGGCGACGTGGTGATGCTGGCGCAGGATGCCACCGACCCGACCCGGTTCACCGCCACACAGCAAGGCGTCGAGAATCATTACGCCTTTGAATCCCTGGCTGACCAACCCGCAGCAGGAATCAGCTGGATCGTATCCGGAGAACAAATCCAGGCCACCCGGTTTTTACGCTACAATTCTACTGGTAATTATATGGGCAGGCAAGGCTACCTTGACATCATCCTAACGGTAAAAACCACTACCAAGGATGAGGTTACTGTAAAAGTCAGACCGTGGTTTATCCACGGCTACAGCCAGGTGGACCTCCTGATGGTAATTGAAAAGGCGGAAATACCCATCGAGGATGTCGTGGAAACAAGAATTAGCTTAACTACCCATCCCAGCCCGGAAGATAGTTGCGGAACGTTGGAAGATGTCCGGCTGGAATCGGAGCAGACTGAAGTGTGGAAAATGGAGCATCTGGACTTAAGCGACTACCAGAGCATCAGGGCTTTCTGCCAGGACATGGGCATCAGTTTTACCTTTTTCATCCGAACGGTGCGGGATATTAATTACGGCTATGATCCGAATAATCCAAATGTTTCCGAACTGGCCAGGTATAACTGGTACCTCAGAATCCAGAATGAAATTGCCCGCTTCCTCAAGCCTTCCCAGGTGAATGCCAAAAACGTGCAGAACGTAATCCAGGATGAGCAATGGATCGTGGCCGAGTTGGAGAGAAAAACCCGTCTTCGCTGGGCAGCCTTTGAAGCCGATGGCTGGGATGAACGATATTACTGGAACTACATTGTTCCGGATGAAGCGGTCTTTCGGCCGGATAATTTTGAACAGGAATACCGGGAATTCATGGTGGCCGAAGCAGGTGGATTTGAGTTTGCCATTAGCGCTTCTGGCAATCCGCTGGTCGGGCCGACAGTAACCGGGTTCACCGAACAATCGCGGGTCTTCGACTTTTGCGGTATTCCAGCCGTTGAGCGGTCTCTTCCGAAAAATGGCATTGAACTGGAAGATTTTTTAAGCCTCATGGGTTTTTCCCCGGCCGGTTTCGATAACCTGCTAACCGAGCAATGGGCTTTTCCCGACGAAGCGGACAGATTGCTCGTGCAATTGAACGCCCTGCAAAAGGAAGGCCGGTTCGACGTCAGGGACATCATCGCCCTGCGGCGGTTTCAGGCCGGTACGATTTCACCCCAGGAGAAAATGAGACTTCTGCAGGCTCACGGCCTTTGGGAGCCGTACCGGAACGATATTTTGGCCAGGTATTCTGCCCGGGAACTGGAATCGAGAGTCACGCAGTACCTCTGGCAGATTTTCAATTTTTATCCTGGCGACCGCCTGCAGCATGAATTGAAATCCACGTTCATGCCGGAACTGAAAAGAACGAATATCGGAAGGGGTGTGGAGCGCTCTGACCAGAAGGTGGCCATGCGGGCCATCTTGCTTGAATTGAATCATCTCGTTGAACAGAATGGTTATGATCCGCTTACCTATGCGGAGTTCGAGCGGCTTTTAAGAGAAGACTCAGGCATGAACGGGGAGACACTGCTGCCTTGGCCCAAGTATTTCTTCTCTAAGTACTGGACTCCCGAGATTCTTTATCGCTATGTCTGGACGCGGCATCCGGCCTATTTGCTGGAACGGCAAGACGTCAGGCTTTTGCCTTTCCATGAGATGGAATTTGTCAACGACAATATCGATGTCCTTTGGGACGTTTTACAGGACACGCCCTTCGAGGAGGTACTAAATGACCTGGAAGCCGGTGGTGTCCTGGAAAACTACGATATAGACATTAACGAGGCGTGTGCTTTGCTGGATAATCAGCAGAACTTTTATGCGGCGCGCGGCCGAGCCAAAGACTTACTGCTGGTGATCTACCTCCATCACAACGGAATACTCAGGGATTACGGCTTTGAAGGTCTGAAGGACGTTTTAGAGCTGATATTTGATGTCGAGGCTATGTGGTCCCAAGGCGTGATTTACGAAGAAAATTTCGAGCTGGTTTTGCAACGATTGATCGATGAAGGCCGGCTGAAAGAGTACGGAATTAATTCGCTGGAGGATGCGCATGTAGTTTTGGACGGTATGATCCATGCCCGGCAATTGTGGTATGGACCAGAAGCCCATTTTATTCGGCCTGAGCCTGTGGCCGGCGGCCAGAGTCCCCTGGCGGACGTGAAGGTCGGGCTGGGGCGTTTTGAGTCCGGAGAATATGAAAATATTGCTACAGAAGGCTCGAACATCTTCCTCCGTAGTCTGGAATGGATGGTCGATCGATTTCAGCCCTTAAAAGGCATACATAGGCCTCTGCCGATCCAGCATTCGGAATTATTCGTGGCCTATGAGCCTAATCAGCTTACCATAGAAAACTTTTTCGGCATGGTGGATGCCCACGCCGAAAAAACCCGGGAAGCTTTGCGCTGGAGAAAGATAACTATTCCCGGATTCCCGAATCTCTCCGTTGTTCCCGCGTCTGCCCTGAATTATTTCCTGGCATCTACCGATCTTATTAGACACGAAGAAAGGATGGGAATCAACTTTTGGAAGAAAAACCCGGCGTTATCCGATGAAGCGCTCCTTGCCGGATTCGATCCCTTCCTCAGCCTGAACCCGGATCTGGCCACGGAGTGGACTAATATTGAAGGCTGGGATCGGTTGCGGGCAGCTAGCTATCTGCAAACTCTCTTTTTCCGGAACCGAATAGGCGAGGATGAAACTTTAGATAATAGTATTGCCATGAATATCATGCGCGCCTACCAGCAGGGTTTGAATGTAGACTACACCGAGCGGCCGGCTCCCGAAATCCTGCCGTATGATCCTGGCGTACCCGATAATCTGGACAGCGGCCGCTTGAGTGTTCCCCTAGCCGGGGACCGGTACGACGTATCTGTAAAGGGAGTGCGGGTTTGGGAGTGGGAGCCATACGGTTTAAAATTCAGCGCCGACTCCGAGGGCTTGACGCTGATCGGAACCAGCCCGCGGCATAGCCGGGGCTATGTCAGCCGGAAGATGGTTCTGCCAGAGGGCTACAATATTATTGCCATCCAGGTGGATCAACTTTCCCCCAATGCGCAATTGTATTTTAAACTAGATCCTAGTGAGGAACAGTTTGGGAACGATGTAGAAATGCGCGCCTGGCGAGCCGATTATGAAACCGCCCTGGAAAGATTCATGCAGGGTGCGGAAACAGAGGAGAAAATAGCCGAGGCTAAAATACTGGCGACCGAGGAAGCGGACAGGCTGGCCATATCGCGCATAGAAACCCGCGGACAAGCAATGTCCAGGAAATCTATGTTGGGTGTTCCCAAACCCTTAGCTACTTGGGATATCCCTGCTCCCAGTACTTATTACATCGTGTTATCTCCGGAGAAACTGGCAAAGATGGGAGGGGCCATACGCTTTGATATGGGTATAACCGGCCAATGGCAGGAATCACCGCTCCAAATAGAAAGGGACCCGGAGTCTTCGCGCAAAACGTTGCCTACGGGAGGTGTTTCCCCTGTAGCCGGCATGGGTGCGCACATTCGGGGCATTGAGACGTTGCGGCCGGACCAGTGTCCGCCTGAAATCCAAGCCATGCTTGACTCTAAGGGTAATAGCATGGATTGGGGGTCTCGATTAGGTTTTGTTTATCCTGAGGCAGGCATCGACATCGGCTCCTGGCGAAGTGAATTTTCCATGCCGAGTAACCGTCAGGGACTATACGTGGGCGTGGACTACAGGGAGGTGGAGGATCGTGAAGGTAACTACTGGTTGCAGGTTACCGGGACCGGACAGCTGCAGGCGATCTTCGACTATGAAGTGCCGTCCTTGCAAACCATCGAAATGGGCGGACGAGGTGCTTACCAGGTGCGCGGAGCTCCGGCCATGGGCTACGGACAAATTACCGATGACCAGGGCAACGTGGTCAAGCTTTGGGGATTTAATCTAGACACTTCCCAGCCGGGCTGGTGGGAAAATGCTACACCGGAATCCCTGGGCCAACTCGTGCAAGGCCTGCGAGATAAGAATGCCAACAGTGTCATTATGCAGATTCCCTACACTGAATTCGGCGGCCCCAATGTCAACATCAGCTACTTGGACAAGTTAGAAAATTTTATACAGCTAGCCCAGGATGCAAACATCATGGTTGTGGTCAGCTTGTTTGAAAATTACCAGGATTTTGGGGGAGACATTGAGTCCTCTTCGGTGTTTCGCGAAGGCGATTTAGATGTCGAGGGATTAAAGTACATACTAAAAGGGGAAAGTAAAGCCGATATTATTTTGCTTGCAGAACTTGACATGGGTATCGAGGAACTGCCAACCCTTACAGAAAAACAGGCGGTTGAAGCATTCAATGCCGTCCTGAAAATGCCTGATTTATATACCAAAGTGGATGCTGACAAGCTCAAACTATCTCCAGCAGTTGAGCAATTATTAACAAAAGCGAAAGAAGCGGCAGCTTCCCAAAAGATCCTGGCAGAAGAAGATATTATAAGCCTCAATCGAGCGTTGTTACATACGATTTACCCAGACGAAATAGCAAAAAGTTATAAAGAGAATAAAAATTACGTCCGGACGATAGTGGAAAGGCTGCATAGTTATCCTAATATTGTTTATAGTCTGTCCGACAGACCCGATGTCCTGTTGAGAAACACCCCCGAGACGGACTGGCAGAGAATCAATCTCAGACAAGACTTGATTAAATGGTATGACCGAATGATTCCTTTCCTCAAAGAAATCGACGGTGACAAACATCTGCTCATTCTTCAGCTCGACTATGCAGATGCCTTCCATAATATCCTGTTTAGACCTCTTACCCTGGCGCAGGTCGATGGTATCTCCATCCAGGTGCAAGACATGCACCAACCGGTCGGCCCGCAGATCGAAAGAATCAAAAATATGCTGCATGAATACAACTTGAACTGTTTCTTGATGCTCGGGAATTTTCCGGCTGAAGCTGGCGATGATTACGTACGCCAAATCGGCCGCGCGGTATTCACGGAGCATGATATCAGCGGAGGATTCGGCTCGTTCGAGGCCGGGCAAGTTTCGCAATCGCCTGAAGTCGAAGCTGCTGGCTTTGGAGAGATAGGGCAGGAGAACACTGCGGCTTTGTCCGATCCCGCGGGCGCAGACCGGGTCATGCATGTTTACGCCGACAAAAGCGATATTGAACCGCACAAGATAATCGATGACTATTATACCTCTGTGAAGCTGCAGGAGGCACACCTCCAGGATGCGCGGGTAGACTGGAATGAAGAGGGAGGCCTGCTAGTTCGCGGCGCGAATACTTCCGGCGCCAATCGGGCCAGCGTGCGCATGCCCGAGCCTATCCGCGTGGATCTGGACAGCGAAAATGTCTGGCTGAATATGGAGATCAGTGACATAACCCGCACGTACTATGTCGCCATTCATCATCCGTCCCTGCCAGACGGATACGTTTATGCTGCATTCAACAGCCAGAGTAACCAGGAGAGGATTAATCTGGCAGATCTGCTCCGGGAATGGGGTTTATCTGGAAACCAATCCTTCGAAGTTTCATTAGGCGTAGTCGATCAGTTCAGCGAGACTGAAAACCGGTCTGCCCGAGCCTGGTTTGACTTTTACATTATCCGGGTTCCAGCCTTGGTTATGGAAAAAATCAAACCCGGACAACTACCTCGCCCGAAAGTTAATATTCCAATAAATCCCGAGGATTGGTTTACATCGACCCGGGTCGAGGGTGGGGAACTAATTACAACAACTCAAATCGAGGAATATGGATTTGCCAGCCGGAGACTTCGCTTGCGGGAATTGCCTAAATTTTTGATTGCCCGAGTACACAGCCGCACGCCGAGCGCCAACTCCAACATCATTATCGAGGTGTCTCGGGATATGGCGAACCGCGCTGGGGAGCCAGAGACCTGGGTTCGGCTTACCCCGGCTTATGCCCCAGGAGTGATGGTTTACAACCTGGATACCCCGGAGGTCAGAAAACTGCTTTTAAAAGATGTAGAAACCGATGAGTATTATGAATTTGTAGTCAAAACTATTGTTTCGTCTGACTTGGAAGGAATCACCGCTCAAGGTGAAACCTTGAGCGAAAGATTGGAAGCGGTTTATGAATGGGAAGGTGAAATACCGGCAAACATAGCTCTGCAGGAGACAGGGTCGACGCCAAACCTGGTGATCGGCGCCCAGACTCAAGATATGAGAAGACGGATTATTAAAATCGAGGCTGGCGCCGAAGGAGTGCCAGAGGCATTTCCAGGACCAGGAGAACTGCAACTCGGCCAAGAGATCGTTCCCCTGCATCCGTCTGGATATCCGGATCTGAACATGCTTTTAGATACGAACAGTTTAAGAGGCCTGGGAACGGTGAACACCCGCTATCTGGTCGTAGGAGCGGAGTTCCCGATTATCACAAGCATTCCAAGCGTTTCCCTGGGCCGTATGGCGGATACCATTCAGTACAACCAGCGCTTCAAAGGAACGCCTTCAGAAGTCAGATACGATGCTGCGACCCTGGGTTTTGAGCGCGGCATGAATTCCATGACACCCTTGATTGATATTTTAATAAATAATGAGCAATACGGCTTAGACCGTGTCATCAGTGGAAATGCGGGATATAACCGGCTGCTGGTGGCCACGGGTTGGAAGCAGATTGGCGTCCTGCCAGGCCTGGATTTCCTGCGGGGCGGAATGACGGTATGGGAAAAGCCGACCCGGTCTACCCTGCTGGATTCTGTCAACCCCGATGCCCGGGCTCTCCAAAATTACCCGGTACAGGCAGAGGACCGGGCTCTGCAACAGGCGCTGATCCGTGAATTTTTGCGGGATTTGTCCGGTAGCCAAGAAGTACCCAAACAACTCCAGATTATCGCCAACTTCAGCCGGATGTGGTACAACACCTGGGGATTACAGCTTGGTACGGTGTTTTTTCTATCACTGATGGTGGCGCTGGCCAAGACCAAAAGATTCAATAATTTCCTGTATCGGGTATCACGCAGCTCAAAATTAAGCGTTTTCGCGGCCTTTGTGATCTGGAGCGGCATCCATGTAACCAGCCGCAGTTGGAACTATATCTGGGACCTGGCCACATATAAAAACCAGCAAGTTTATCCGCCGCAGCTCAGCCAGTTCCTGGGAGACAGTCCCTTCCACTTTGGGAAAACAGGTTATTACCATCCCTTGTCCGGTAAGACTAACGCCCTGTTTGAAAACCTGCTCTACGCCTTGAATCTTAGAGGTGAGGACGGTCAGCGGGTTTATGTGGAGCAGGGAGGCAAGGAAACCATCACTTTGGATAATGTCGGGCGTCTGGCAGGTGCTTTAAACCACGTTTTGGGCCGCGATTACACCCTGGAAGAATACAATCAAATCGCGCAGAATATGGGCTATCGGGATTTTGAGAACTTCGTCAATACTTTAAATTTACGCTTTGACCAGTTAGCTTTCTTTCTCGCCTCCTATGGTGATCAGCTGCTTACCCAGCCCTTCCCGGGAACCCAGACCCTGCCTGAGTTTCTCGGACAGCAGACCCTGGATGCCCGTGACTGGAGAAATTGGGTCAATGTCCTTAATCAGGAACTGCACCAATACCGGGGCGGAGGATATTTCTGTTACGAGTTTTCCGAGGGAGACTTCCGGCGGATATTAGCCAAAGCCGGCTACCGGATCGAAGACATCGGCAATGTGAACGAGCTTCAGACTTATGGACAATTGTACGATCTGGTTGATTCTTATGCTGGAGTGTATCTCTATTCGACGAATCATCTGCCTGAGCTAGACCTGCCGGCGATCAACGAATACACGTATGATGAATTATCTCCAACCGATCAGAAGGATTTAAATTTCTACGCGCAGTATTTCGGATTTGCGGATACGGCTGATTTCCTGCGAGGCTTGCCGCCGACCGAAGAAATTTTGGAATATCTGGAACATTGGCGGCAGGTCCTGCCCAGAGAAGGCGTCCAACTGGTCTCGAGCATTGGCAGCTTGGCAGCCGCTGCCCTGGCAGCCCTTGGCGCCATGGGCGCTTACGCAACCCTGGTATTCGGCTATGCGTCCTTGGTCGGGCTCACTGGCTTAGGCCTGGGCCTGGGTGCGGCCGGCTTCATCCTGGGAGGGCTGGGTGTAGTCTTGATGCCGGCCATAGCCGGCTTCTTCCTGTTGCAATCTGCCCGCATCTGGTGGAGTGGCCGCAGGGCTGCAGATGGCCGGCCTCGGGGCGATGTTCAGCAGACAGTCATCGCGCAATTCGTGAAAAATCCCAATGTTGTGGACATGGCGGTCTTGCCCCTAGAGCAGCGCGCCGGCTTTTCTGCCACTGACCTGAACAAAATCACTTTCTACGATCCTGGCAGCGGCAAGATCATAGCCAATTTGGTGCGGCTCTCCTATCTCACACCTGCAGAACAGCGCTCGATCTTCGAGCATGAGGATGCCCACCGCTGCGATCACCAGGCACGCCGGAAAAAAGGCCTGGAACCGCGCACTCGCATGGCTGCAGAGCTGCTTGCCTACTGGTCGCAGGTGTGCTCGATCCACAAGTTAACTATTCAGTTATTATTAGAACAGGCGTCTCGCCTGTCTGAAAAACAGCAGGATGCCGTGCTTACTGGCAGGCGAGAGGCTCATCCTACAGGGGATACGGCCGGCCCCTCAACATTAGTCCGCAAATTGCAGCGTCTGCACCAGATCCTGCCGGCCGGGGAGGACATGAATCTGCCTTATCGCGGCATCCGGTTCTGGCCCTTAAGGCTTTTGCGCTACGGCTTGACTTCAGCCCTATTCTTTAATGACAGCAGCCAGGCCGGGAACCTGAATTTGAGAGCACCACTCGGCGCCCTAACAGGACTTTTAATGCCAGTGCTGGCCCTCCTGCAGGCTGCGACTTTGATCTTCCTCAACCCTCGTACGGCCGAGCCTGTGGTCGTAGATGATAACAATCCGTTGCTCAACCGGATGAAACGCCTGCTGTTGATTCCAGATGCAGCCGCAGCGCGTAAGTTCAAGATTCAGCAGGTGCTGTTTAGACCACTCTCCGCTCTCCAGGCGAACGGGTTTAGCCGGCTGGTGCATGGCCAGGCTTTGGGCGCGTATCTTGAGTACGGAGACCTGGACAGTAAGGGCGCGCAACGGCCTACGATTTATGTGCCAGACCGCCTGCTCCAGGCTCTTTCTCAGCAGGTGCCAGAACTGGACAACAGCCTGCGTTCGCGCCTGGACCGTTTGGTTTACCGCATCAATGCTTTCCTCTTTGCAGTAATCGCGGGCTACCAGGCTGAGCGGTATTACGCCAAAACCCGGCTGGATCCGCTGGCCATGGCCATGGGCTTCGGGGTTGGGACCAGGGAACTGGACGAGGAGCAACCTGAACAGGGATCGGATTCGCTCAAAATTGGGACACCAGCATTAACCTGGATCAAAAAACAGACAGGAAAACCTGTTGCCTTAGGTGTGCATTCAATTATTCGCTTGGCAGAAATTTGGCTGACCGCCGCCCAAAACCTTACAGAAGCACAACAAGATCTCAGCTTAACTCAGATACGCGAACAATTGCAGACCGCTTTGCAGGAGGGCGCTGAACCGAACCTGGAAACCTTGTTGAAGGTAATGGAATCCGTAGAGGGCGTAGAGGAAGGCGGTCAGGCTGCAAGATTACGCGATCTGGCCAGGGAGAGCCGCAGCTTGGCGTCCGAGCTCCAGGCCATGGTCTTCAATGACCTGCTCTCGCTCCTGATTCAGAGCCAGGCGGAATTGCCTGTTGGCGATCCTGAACGTGAGCTAGCACAACCGGACGAGGACGTCAAGGCCCAAAAAGTCTACCTGATGACTATGCCTGCTTCCTATAAGAACCTCCAGAATCGGGTGCAGCAGGCCCTCTATGATTTAAAGAAGAAATCCTGCCAGGACACAGGCGTGAGCAAGCGGCTGCAGTTCCTGAATAAGCTCCTGACTGCTGCTTGGTCAGCCGCAGACGGAACTCCTGTAGCTGCCGGCACTTTGGTTCCCTTGGATTCCGAAATCGGACCTGTCTTGCTGGCCGAGGCCGAACGGGCAGAGTCTGTGCGGCTGGCCAGACTTAAAAATCAGAACGACAAGATTTGGGATATCGGAGAAGAATTAATCAAAAAGCGGTTTATACGCGCGGTCGCTACCGGCCAGGTCAGCACCCATGAGTTTGAGGTTGGCGACGTTAAGATTGTCATGTCCGCCCAAATGGTTTTTAAGCTCTCCAGCCCACTCAATACCAAGATCACGCCGGCTATGGTGGCTGCAGACAAACTGCCTGTGGGTGTGAAGGCCAGAGTATTTGACGGCCAGGTCGAGGAGGCCATCCCGGCTTTGCCTGTCCGGAGCACGCTAGGCCTGCAGGCCATGCGCCTAGCCGCGTTCATCCTGCCCCTAGGGATTGCGCAGCCTGTGCTCAAAAATATGAGGAGTCAGAATCCCATGGGTTATATTGATGTAGTGCTCAACCAGGTAGGAGTGAACTCAACGCTAGCGGATCTGCTGCGTAATCCGGAAAGCGCACTCGGCCAGGCTTACCTGCGTTTCAGCCTGAATCCAAGCACACAGAACACGCAGCGTTTTGTAAAAGCCATGATCCGCATGCTCAAAGCCCAGCGGGTCGAGATCAGGCGCTTGCGAACCAGGGGGCACATTGCCGAGGCCCGGGCGTTAATCAAAGACCACGAGCGATCTGTGGCCACTTTCAGCGAACTGTGCAGAAGCATGGCCAGCCTCGAGGCGCAGAGCCTGGCTGCATGGGATTCGACCCCGCGGGGCGTGAAGCATAAAGACATCCTGGTACCTGGGCTGCTCCTGCAGCCCGGAAACAGCGGAGCTTTGGGCGCATTCCGGGACATCCTGAATTTGCTGCCCGTGAGCATCGACCGCGATGCGTTTGAGAAATACAGGCGGAGGATATTCCGCAGCACCGCCATGGCCGCGTAAGGTAACTTGTCAGTCACGGTACTAATGTGACTGACAAGTTACAAAGCATTTGAACCTTAAACATAGATAATAATATTCAAATGCGGTCAATTTTCGATTTTCTATTCTCAACGCTTACTTTATCACAATGCGATTTTAGTACCATAACTGAAAGGTTACCGCGTAAGGGGAATTTTTCTTGACTTTTCGTGAGTGATAAGCTAATTTTATTTCACATTGTGTTTGGCCGGCTTGGTTCAGGTGAAGGGGGGATTGGAATTTAATCTCTGCGCCTCTGTGGCTAAGTAGTTTTACAGGTTAGGCTGAAACTAGGGAGGTAACTAAATGCCGGGATGGAATTTGTACTGGAAAGAAACCAAGCGGAACTGGGAAGCCTACTTTTTTGTGCTACCGGCGCTGACTATTTTTCTGATTTTCGGACTTTATCCGTTTCTGGAAACCTTTAGAATCAGTTTTTTCGAATGGGATGGAATATCCTCCAACCCTATTTGGGTAGGACTGAATAATTATGTTGATATTTTTACCCAAAATAAAGTCTGGTGGAATTCAGTAGGTCATGCGCTCTTTATCGCGGTTTTTGCCCTGGTGGGACAGAATATCCTGGCATTATTTCTAGCAGTTTTGGTTGACCGGGATATTCGTGCCAAAAATTTTTACCGGCTGATATTCTATATTCCTCCGGTACTTTCGCTGATTGTAGTTGGCCTGATTTGGCGTTTCATATTTAATTATGAATATGGGATTTTAAATTATTGGCTGCGCCTTATTGGCCTGGAAAATATTACCCGTCCCTGGCTGGCGGATCCAAATACTGCGCTGATTGCAGTGGCGATTGTTCAGAGCTGGCAGGGTTTGGGTAATGCTTTTTTGTTGTTTTTAGCGGGTCTGCAAGTAATACCGGTTGAATTGTATGAGGCGGCCCAGGTTGACGGCGCTAATGCCTGGAAAAGATTTCTTCATGTTACGATTCCCTCTCTGATACCCGTTGCGACTTTAGTCTTCATTTTAACCCTGTTGGGAACTATGCAGACTTTTCCCCTGGTAATTGCCATGACCAATGGTGGTCCCGGATTCCATACCGAGGTGCCGGTAACGCGTATCTATAAGATGGCTTTTGAGTCATACCATTTTGGTTATGCTACGGCTCAAGCCGTTATACTGGGGATTATGCTTCTGATTTTATCGCTGGGGCAATTGAAACTTAGTAAAAGATTAGACACTCGTTGAAAAAAAATTATCTGGAGCGGAATAAATATAAACTTCTTTACAGGCTGCAAGAATGCAAACCTAAGGTAAACGGCGAATTAAGTATGAAAGGATGTGGCTGGAAGATATGAGAATCAGGCGTAAGGCGTTTGCCAATATTCCCGTACATAGTACGCTTATTTTATGGGCGTTTGCGAGTGTATTTCCACTGCTCTGGATGTTCGCTTCATCCCTCAAGGACAAGAATGAAGTATTTTCTAATATTTCCCTGATTCCGCAAGCTTGGAAATTCGCTAATTATATAACTGCCTGGGAAGTCGGCTCGTTTGGTATTTATTTTTTTAATAGCATTCTTTATGCTGCCATTACTCTGGGTTTAGTACTATTCCTGGCCTCCATGGCGGCATATGCCTTTGCTCGCTTTAAATTTGTGGGACATAACCTTTTATACTTATTGTTTATTGGCTCGCTCATGATACCCATACCCGGCGCTTTTATTCCGCTTTATATTTTATTAATTAAATTAGGGTTAGCCGATACCCGCTTGGGACTGATTCTTCCCTATACTAATGCCGGGTTAGCCCTGGCAATTTTTATTCTTAAAACTTTCTTTGAAAATGTGCCTAAGGAGATAGAAGAGGCGGCAATTATTGACGGGTGCAACAAATTCAACTTATATTGGCGGATATTTCTGCCCTTGTCTACCCCGGCGATTGCCACGGTAGCCATATTTACTATCCTGGCGGTATGGAATGAGTTTCTTTTGGCGCTGATTATTATTAATAACCGGGCCCTGATGCCGATTCAACGGGGACTCATGGTATTTCAGGGAGAACACCTTACGGATTATGCCTTACTTATGGCCGGTCTCACGATTGCGACTATTCCTTTATTAATTATTTATTTTTTCCTATCCAAATATATTATTAAAGGACTTACAGCCGGGGCGGTGAAGGGATAACCACCACTCCTGAACTTAGCTTTGCTCTGCTTTCACTATTTCTCCATGGCGGACCCGTTTGAATGTTATCCACCTATATAGAACTTATATAGAACTTAGCTTTGCTTTAAAAGCATTATTTCACCATTCCATTACTTCATTCATTCGTGAGGCAAGAAACAGTAGTTCCAGAAAAAGCCTATTATTTCAACAGATTGTAGAAATTCCAGGACATAAACCGGGGAATTCGTTTAATTTTGTGCTTAAAAAAAGGCAGAAATTGTATTTGCTTTTTTTTATTATTTGTGATATACTAAAATACAACATAAGCTAAATAAGTCAAATAAAATAATAATAAAATGTTAGGATGCCCTGTTTTTTAAAATTTATCTCTTTCTACCTTAATTGAATTGCCAATATTTCGCAAAATTTATAAAAAAGGTTGAAAGTGTATTTGATAAAGTTGGGTCAAAAAACTAGAAAGATAAAAAAAAAAATTGACATCCAATTAATTTTGGATTATATTAACATCCCTATTTTATCGTCATGTAAACTTTTTTTCGAACAGTTATTCGATGAATAGGGGATGTAATCCTGGTTCGTTTACCTTAAAACGACTTTTATTACATTTATTTCGGCATGAAAGGGGGGATATTTAAAGGGGGGCAATAAAGAAGGAGGATTAAAGAAAGTCCAAAAGAAGATGTTTCATGCTAATTGTACCGACCGCTCAAGTCACAGAGGGATGGAGTATGGCTGGCCATAGCAGGAAACATGCGAAAAACGGGATAGGATTAAGAAAAGCGTTTGTGTAGACGCCTAAAAAAAGTTCATTTTTTTTTGTAATAAAAAGCGAATTTTGTTGTCCAAAATAAAGAAGGGCTAACGATTAACTAATTTGCGTTTGAAATTTTTTTTATTTACCGCAAAGACGCAAAGGACGCAAAGTTAAATTCGACAAGGATTTAACCGCCGATGAACGCAGATGAGCGTAATTAGCCGCTTGAGGCAGGGAAATAGTGATTTTTTTGAGAGGATAATTGATTTGTAATCTGCGTATATCGGCGTGTATCTGCGGCTAAATTTGGTTTTGGTTTGGCCGGGTTAGGAAAATTCCAGCGAAAGGGGGGCTATAATAATTGTGCAGTTTTGTAATTTGACGACATTTATCTCCATGCCTACAGAAACAAAAATAAAAAAATGAGAGGTAAAATGGTTATGAAAAGAATTCTTGGTGCTTTAGTTGGAATCGCGTTTTTAGGCGGGATGGCTGTTTCCGGTTTTGCTGCTTTACCGACGCAGAGTTGGAATATTACAGTTAAGATTTCTTCAGACCCGATCGATCTGGAGATGGTAGGGGATGCTGCCATTGGGTTTGGAGCCGTAGCAGTTAGCACGGAACATTTGTCCAATAATCCCGATGGTAAGCCCCGTTCCACGCTTCAGAATAATGGCTATGCAACGATTGCTTATAAAGCTCAGGTTTCTGCTATTGCAGGCGGCTGGGGATTGGGTAATGATATAGATGCTATAGGGGCAGATCAATTTGTGCTTGCGGCGATTTTCACATACACGACTCTTGTTGGTGAAAACCCGTATGAGGATGGGAGGAATCTTGTGAAGGGAGATTTTGGTACGGAGGACGTTTTAAAAGTAATAGGAACAGACATCGTAGCGACTACGGATAATTTAGCCCGGAATAATGCTCTTGCTGACCCAGATGATCCTGATGCGTTTAAGGGCTTCAGTGTTCCAGCGGCTAGCTCGCTTCGGTCTATGCGTTATTTTTTCCAGGCGCCTTCTAGCGATACTACAGCCGGCGCAGAACAGACCATCACGATCATTATTGGAGCAAATGCAGTATAATTTCTCTTTAACCGGGAAGTGCGTAAGACTGATTCGACTTACGTACTTCCTGGTTTTTTAATAAAGTTTCAGCTTAGAAATTTTTGTGGGGAGATTATGCCATGTTAAAAAAAGCAATCATTCTCGGTATTATCCTGAATTTTATTTTTCCATTTTCCCTCTGGGCCGCTAAAAAAGCCGAAAAATATTCGGGAATTAGTATGAATTATACGAAGATTAATGTGGGCAATCTCCCTATTGGAAAGACCATCAGCATGAAGGAATTGGCAAATTTTCCCCTGGTTATGGGCAATAACTATGCTATTCCGATCGCGGTATCGGTTTATCCGCAGAGACCGGAAACACCCAAGCCGGGATATGAAGCTATTCCTGATGCCAACTGGATTGTGCTGGATTCCCGAGCAGCCACGATTCCGGCAAAAGGCAAAATTCAGATGGATGTGAAAGTAAATCTGCCGGATGATGAGTCCTTGCTGGGCCGTAAGTTTCAAGCTAATATTATAATGAGTACCACAGGCGATCCCAGTGCCAGAGGTTTCAAGTATGGGTTCAAGATCGATGGTCACTTTTTATTTTCAGTAGCTCCGGGCCGCAATGAACAGGGGCTCGCGCGAGCCTTGAAAAATCCGGCAGATGCGGCGTATGCCCTCGATCCACCGCGCGTGGATATGTTTGAGATTGTACCTGGCAAAGAAATCCAGGTATTAACCGAGGAAAATAAAGAAATCGTGTTGACAAATAACACATCCAAAAAACAAAGGTATTTATTATCTTCTGTGGATCCTGCAGATACTGATGTAACGCCAGACCAGGGAAGCCAGTTCAGCGGCAACCCGGATGAGGTGAAAATCAAGCCGGATGAGATAAAACTCAATCCAGGTAAAAGTAAAAAAATAGAATTGGAAATTAATGTCCCAAAGGATGTTGATTTTGAAAAAGGCCCGCTATTTTATCTGATCTCGGTGACTAGTGGTGTTCGTCAGGGCATTACTAAGTATATTAACGTTTATCTCTGGGCCGGAGAAAGACCGGCTCACTGGAGAAAATTAACCGCCGATGAACAAAGATAAATACGGATAACCGCCGATGGACGCCGATAAACGCAGATATTTATGAAAAAAGATTTTTAATCAGCGTTAATCGGCGTGCATCGGCGGCTGAAAAGGCTTTTTATGCGCACTTTGGTTTGTACTTTACTCATTCTGCTTTTCGCCGCCTTCTCCTGGTCTCAAGTCTCGTTTGAGCCGGAGATGCTGGTGTTGGAGAATGAAGCTGAGCGAAGAACCACGGCCGGGGTACTTGTCAAGAACGAGTCTGACAAGGCCAAAGAATTCAGGATGGAGATCGAGTATCGCCGTTCTGGGCCGTGCCAATTAAAGATTGGAGAGTGGGCTTCGCTTGAACCGAAGCGGCTGCGGCTGAAAAAAGGTGAAAGCAAAAAAGTCCGGCTGGAATTGCAAGGAATGGACAAGAGGGTTTGCGGTGAGTGCGTGCTTTCGCTTTTTGCCGGCGAAAGAAAGGAAAGCAGGATTCCGCTAAATATAAGAATGGGCATGCCGGTTTTTGTGCGAATTAACCGGGAAACCAGGGTTAATGGCAAAATAGCCGGAATTGAGCAGAGTTTTTTAAAAGACGGATTTTTTAAACTCGCGGTGCAGGTCAAAAACACCGGTACTTTGCACCTGACACCCTATGGCGTGGCCTGGGTGGAAGATTCAGCCGGAAAGAGGCTCTGGCAGGTGGAATTGCGGCCTGACAAGCCGGTTTTCCCAGGGCAGACCCACGAGCTGGTCTGGCAGGGCCAGGGACCGGCAGCCGGTGGCAAGGGGAGGAAGCTGGGCGTGCGGCTGTTTTGGGGCACGCTTTACGGCGTGGAAAAATTAGGCAAGCCCCAAAGCGCCGAACTTAAAGTTCCTTTTACTGCGTACTGATAAAAGGCAATTTAGACAGGATAAAGCGGATGGTAATGAATAAAAAAAATGCCTTAAAAAATCCTGTTAATCCTGTCTAAGTAGAGGGGGTTTATGATGTGTATTCGGGCCTGGAAAATCTTGGGAGCGATCAGCCTGTTGCTACTGGTCAATAGTTTCCCGGCCCGGGCTTTAATGACCGTAGATGTCCTGAGCCTGACTATCCCGGCCTATAGCCTGCCGGATTTGAATCTTCCGAGAATACTTCAACCCCCAGAGCCGGCGCTTCTACCATTTTATTTTCAGATTACCTTTCCTGGGCATAACAATACGAACTGGGGCATCGAACTCTATTCGGACAATCGCAAGATGGGTTTTGGGGTCGAGTCCACGGACGGCCTTTACCGCGGCCTGCGAGCCCGACTGAACGTGGACGATAACATTCCCCTGCATTGGCAGGTTTATAGCTACGATTTGAATGTGGCCAGGACCTGGGGAACTCCCAATTCCGTCACGACCGTGGCCAGCGGTCTGGGATTTTATCCCAATACAATGCACTACTGGGGTATGATTTACGACCGTTCGGACGGGGACCGGGTTCAAATCTGGGATGCGAAGCGGCCCGAACGGGTGATGGTGACGGCGGAGGGATTAGGCGATTTTCCTACTGCAGGCCAACCGGTGCCAGTGCCCCCGCTTTATGTCTATATCGGCGCGGATATGAGAACAGTAGAGGGCAGACCGGAACAGGAATACGTGGGCCAGCTAAATCTGGATTTCTTCCATTATCCTTTTGACTTTAACACCGGCTGTTATGCCACACCCAACCCGGTCAAACCCATACGTGGAGAGCAGGTGTATTTCAACTTTTATACCAACTACCCGGACTCGAAAATCAAAATCAGAATTTACGATCCCACCGGCTATCCGGTGGTTACCCTGGAAGATACCCGTTTTTGGAATGTCCGGAATTCGAGGCATCATTTCGTGGAGGGCGGGTTGTACCTCTACCAGATCGAGGTTGAGGGGCGCGTGATTTCCGGAACGGTAGTGGTTATTAAATGATGTGGAAAATTAACCGCCGATGAACGCCGATGCACACAGATGAACGCAATTAAGCACTTGTGGCAGGAAGATAGTGATTTTTTCGCATTTTTGGTTCCGGCTGGACCGGGGTGATAACGATGAAACTTAAGACAAGACATTATAGGTTTAGGTTCTGCCTGGCTGTTGTCAGCCTGGGCTTGAGTCTGCTTGCGGCTGACGGTTGGGCTTACTTTTTTGACTATGGCGCCGGGGTGCGGCCCTGTGGTATGGGACGGGCCTTTGTGGCAGTGGCTGATGATGCCAATGCTGTCAACTGGAATCCGGCGGGCTTGGTTTTAATGGACCGCTATGAAATTACTTCTATGTATGCCAGTCTCTTTTCGGGATTTGAGGGACGTTTATTCACGGGCCAACGAGACTCTTTGGGATATAGTTTTATTTCCGCGGCTATACCGGTTAATCCGGAAATAGGGTATTTTGGCGCTTCCTGGTCCCAGTTCAATTCATATTTTTACCGCGAGAATACCTTTAATATAGGGTATGCCCGCAGTTTAAAGTATGAGACCGAAACCTTGCATGTAGGTGCGAACCTTAAGATATTGAACTGGTCAGTAGATGCCAATGATTACACCGAGGCGCTTTCCAAGACCGGTTTTACCGCGGATCTGGCTGTGCTCTATCCGCTTCCGGAAAAATTCGTGGTCGGCATGTGCTTGGAAAATCTAATCCCAACAGATGTAGGGGTTACCACCTATGAGGAGGTACCCTGCATCTTCCGTTTGGGCGTGTCCTGGAGCCATGATTTAAAACCCATCAACTCTGTGGTCGATGACATCCTGCTCTCTGCCGAACTGGTCAACCGCAATTACGCGCAGAATAAAAACACGGTCCGGTTTGGCGCTGAGAGTTGGTTTTTAAACGGTCTGATAGCAGCCCGTACAGGAGTGAATTCCACCGAATTCACCGTCGGCTTCAGCGGGCAATACACCTTCCCGCAGTTGAACATGACTCGGCTGAAGATCGACTATGCCTTTGCCCTGCCATTCTATATCCAGAAGACCTATGGCACCCACCGCCTGGCCTTGACCGCCAGTTGGAGCCAACGGCCTGAACCCAAACCCACTCCGGCCCCGACCGCAATGATCGCGCCAGAGGAAAACCTGGCAGCCAAGCGCGAGCAGGAGCTGGCCGAGCAGCGTGCCCGCGATGAAGCCAGGCTCAAGGCCATGGTGGACAAGTTAAGGATGGAAATCCAGCAGGTCCGGACGGAATTGAATCAGGTAGACGAACTTATCAAACTGGGTAAGGCGCCGCCCATCCAGTTCCAGTCCGGCAAGGCCACGCTTACGCGGAGGTCATTCAAAACCATGGATCAGATTGGTGCCATCCTGGAAAAATATCTCCAGATTAAAGTGAGGCTCGAGGGGCACACGGATTCAGTAGGCAAAGCCAAGTACAACCAGCGGCTCTCACAGCGGAGGGTGGAATCGGTCAAGGAATACCTGGCAGGCAGGTTTAAATTAAATTCCTTCAACCTTATCCCGGTCGGGTTCGGCGAGACCCGGCCGATTGCGAGCAACAAGTCGACCAAAGGCCGCGCGACCAATCGGCGCGTAGAATTCAAGGTTTTGATCCCGGCTGGAATAGTAACCTCCACGACCGCTCCCAGACAAGAGAAAGGGGCTGCGGAAACCATAACGCCCACTGCGAAGCCAGGACCCGCAGCCGCGGATTTGGTCAGGGAGCAGATCAGCCCGGAGGACATCATCCGTTATGATGATCTCGAAAGACTCAGGGAAAAATTAAAAGTTTATGAGATGCAGTTGAAGCCGGATGAGATCGAGAAAATGTTCGAGCAGCAGCATCGCCAAAACAACAAGCAGCCACCACCGGCCGAAACTCTTTAACCGCCGATGAACGCAGATAAATTCCCCGAATCATCCCTTTACTAAGGGTGCTTCTTCTATCCCTCTTTTTCAAGGGGGGAGGAGGGGGGGATTTAAAAAAGATTCTTAATCGGCGTGCATCTGCGGTTAAGTTTGGTTCCGGTTTTTTATAAAGCAGGGGGAAAGAGTATGAAAACAATTAGCTGCCGGCAGAGAAATTATTGGCAGGATATGCGCGCAGCCTCTTTAGGCTTGACATTGTTGTTCTTCTGCAGCAGCCAGATATTTGCAGCCGAAGCGCTAAATTATACTCTCACCGTGAAAATGGCAGGGGATGTAGCTGATCCCTATTTAGAGCATTTTGAGGAAACCACTACCAGCCAACCCGGGGGATGGAACCCAGGCTATAATGGCCAGATAACGACTAACGGAACCGGTTCGGCCAAGGCCATTTACAGTGCAAGCGATGTTTGGGGTGTTGTGTACTGCGACCCTTTTGAAATCGATCTAAATGAAAATAACAGTATGCGCATGGTGGTAACTGATGTGGATTCTGACACCAACAACAAAATAATTCTAAAAAATGTCGTAACCGAGGAAAAGGTTACAATTGCCGAATATTTTGGGGCGGGGATTTACAATTTTAGTATACCGTGGACCGGCACCAAGGAAATTCTTATCGAGTTGGTGGCGGAAAAAGGAACAGGTGGTCCAAATTCGGGCGGCACGCGTTACGATGAGATCTGGATTTATAACTCCGGTTCTGATGGCTATGTCGAGCATTATGAAGAAGACCCCGGCCAGCCCGGGGGATGGTACACTGGCCATAATGGGCAAATCCTCACAAATGGAGATGATTCCGCCAAGGTAACCTTTGGGGCCGGCGATGTCTGGGGCATTGTATACTCGGATACCATAACATTGGATGTGGATGGGAATAATAATATGCGAGTGGTGGTGACCGGAGTTGATTCTGGTACAGGCAACAAGATTTTTCTGAAAGAGACCGGCCAGGATAGTATTTTGATTAGCCAGTATTTTGGACCCGGCATCTATAATTATGACATTAAAAGTATCACAGGCTGGGAAGGCAGCAAGGAATTTATAATTGAGCTGATAGTAGAGCAAGGCACGGCCGGCCCGGCTACCGGCACACGTTATGATGAGATCAAGATCGGTCCAGCCGGCGAGTAACCCGGAGCGCAGTATATTTCGGAAATATGCTATATTTTGTTTAAGTAACTCACATTAGTTATGTAATATTTTTGCTCTTGCCGAGGTCTTAACTAATATTTAAGGAAAGAACCCACATATCTCGATGAAAATCATAAAGAAAGGAGGGAATTTTTTAGGCGGGATGGATAATTTATTTGACTTTTAAAGTGAAATAACTTATTTTATTATAAGCGTCCATTTTTAGGGGTTTTCAGTTACCCCAAAAAAAGTAAGTTTAAAATTTTTGATGGGGAGGGAAGAAAATGAAATTTTTAAAAGTATTTTTAACGGCTGTATTCGCTCTGGGTATCGTTGCTTCTGTGCAGGGAAAAAATTTGTATAAGGATGATTTCTCCGATTGGCGCGATGAGAGTACCAATCCAGGATTTAAGGCCAAGTTTGAATTGGATGAGAAGAATGAAATCGGGATTATAACTGCTATTCCTGAGAAAAAAATTGGAAAGGTTATGTCATCTGAAGCTGGAATTACAATTAATATCGAAGAAAACACAGAGCTTTCCCTGAAATTGCTTGATGATATTTCCCAAGGCTCCATTACAGTTAAACTTATGACAGCTGGTGACCCTTATGATTCCCATAAACTCATTGCCGAAGCAAGTGACAAAGGAGTTTATACCGCGAAGCTGGCTGAAAAGACGCCATGGCCGGGGCAGGAGGAACATACTTTTTGGATAGAAATCTGGATAGGCGGGGAGGAAAATCCCGTTGCGAAGATATCGGATGTATGCATTACAGATGGCAAAAAAATAGTCGCAAAGGAAAAAGGAAGAAAAAGTAAAATTAAGAAGAAAAGTAGAATAAAGAAGAAAAGTGACAAAGTAAAAAGTAAGGTAAAAGTAAAAAGCGCTGAAAAAGTAAAAAAATAATAGATGAAAAATATTTCTCTTGTTTCCGGGAAAAAGAAGAATTTCTCGGAAACAAGAGTATTTTCTTTACGCGGTTATTTGATCACAAGCAACCCCCTATAACAAGAAGTAACAAATAAATATTTAGTTAGTTTCTGTTGCGGAAAGAGTGTTTTCTGAAAGGGTTGTCATACCCGAATGCTTTAATCGGGGAACCAGAGGTATAATAATATTCTTTATTTAGCATTACACCTGGATTCCCGATAAATACATTCGGGAATGACATTGTGATTTTAAATTTAATTACGTAAATTAGTGATAATGCCAAATAAAACTCTTAAGTTAGTACCATTCGGGACAACTCCCTAATAGTCGGTTTGTCTCCAAATTTAGTTTTGAGAAAGGAAATTTGTATGCACCCTTCAAAAATGTTTTTTTGTCCGACTATTATTATAGTGATGCTTTTTTCCTTCTTACTTCTTCGGACTTCATTCGCAAAAAAAAGTAATGATAATGAAGGGTTAGGGATTGTCTATCAGGAAGACTTTAAAAATTGGCGGGATAATTCTACTGATCTTGGTTTTAATACGCAGGTACAGGTACAGGGAAGAAGACTAAAGATTTCGACCCCTAACGTGGCCTACGGTAAAGCGATGTCAAAAGCCGACCCGATTACCATTAATATTACCCGGAAAACCGAGATTGTCATCAAGGTTGACCGAATTGCTCCGGACACAATAGCAACGGTTTATTTAATGCATGCTTATGAACCTTATAATTCCTATCGGGTTGCCAAACTTCAAGGAAAATCAGGAGAATATAAAGCAAATGTTCATGAGTTGACAGGCTGGAAGGGTGTTACCAGCATGTGGATCAAGGTCTGGCTGGAAGGTGAAAAAAAAAGTGTGATTATCAAGGAGGTTTTTTTTCAGGATGCTAATATTTTAGAAAAACAAAGAAAGCTGGCGGCCATAAAAGCGTTTACCTTGAAAAAGTTTGCGCCTATGCCCCCAAACAGTATCTTTTTTGAAGATTTCAGGAATGGAGTTGGGGGGTGGAGAACGGCTGAAACCGACCCGGAATTCGGGAGTGAGTTGAATTTTGAAGGAGATGTTCCGCGGCTAAAAATAATTCCTGGCAGAAAATATTGTAAGTTGATGTCAGATTCAAGCGGGATTAAAGCCAAGATTACCCCTTCCACAAAATTTGAGATTGCTTTTGGGGATATGGGGACGAGCAAAGTAAAAGTTGAACTTATGCTTGCGCAGGCACCTTACACTAACTACACTCTCATGCCTTTTGTTACCCGCCCTGGGGTATATACGGTAAATATTAACGAAAAGACCAAATGGAGAGGCGCTAAAGTTTTTTGGATTCAAATTTGGATGGGAACTACCGGAGCTCCGGAGACCGAGGCCGGGGCGGGCATCAAATATATTCACATCCGAAATTAATCTTATATTTCAGCCTTAAATAACCACTCATATCAGGAGGGGAGAGATGAAGCAGTTTCGTTTCGGCACATGTTTTCTGCTGCTAGCCTTAGTGATATCGGTTATTCCCTCGTTGGCGGTACAGGATTTTTACCAAGCCGAGTTTAAGGGTTGGCGGGATAACCGGACCAATCCCGACTTCCATGCGCTGCTGGAGAGGCATGAGAAACAGGCCTTGATCTCTGTGCCGGGCAGCTTCGAGTATGGTAAGGTTATGACTCCTGAAAAAGCCATTGCCATGAATATTACCTCTGGCTTGGTTCTTCAGATTATTATAGATGAGATAAGTGAGGACGGCTCGATGGACGTGGAGCTTATGGACGCGCATCGGCCTTATGCCGGGTATAAGATTTTGAATGGAATTACCCAACCCGGAATCTACAGCGTGAGCATCATGAAATCAACGCCGTGGAAAGAAATTAAAGATTTCTGGGTCACCCTCTGGTTGGGAGGCTCTGGTGCTGAGGCAAAGGTTTCCCAGTTGCGAATCGGGGAAGGTCTGGCACTGGTCAATAAGCCTGCGCAGAGTTTGGCAAAGTCTGAAAAATCCAAAGTCGCTAAAAGTCTATTGGCCAAAGGGGCTCGAAAAGTTAAAAAGGATTTTAGAGGAGATAAATCAAAATCTTATAAGTATTTTGAGAATTGGGCAAAAGGTTTGAATGGCTGGCGTGATAATTCAATTGAAAAGGGCTTGAATACCATTGCAAAGGTTCAAAAGGGTGGGGAAATCCTGCTGAAATTAAAAGAAAAGGTGACATATGGCAGATTTTTGTCTCCGAAAAAACCTTTGACCGTGGATTTTTCCAAGTATCCCTATTTGGAGATCGAATTGGGACGTGAATTAGAACGTGGAAAAGTAAGGGTGCATTTGATTCATGCCCGCAATCCGGATAATTTTCGTATAATTACTCCCCGCTTCTCCCGAGCCGGCGTCTATATGGCCAATGTGCCTGATCTCACAGGCTGGAAAACTGAGCAGACTTTTTTTATTGAGTTTTTTCTGGAAGGCGCTGGCACTCAAGTTGCCTTAAATGCCATCGGCTTCTCCAGCAAGATGGCGACAGCCCAGGGGATTATGCTACCAATCCCGGGAGTGAAACCCGAGGCCATTGCACCTGCCAAAGATGCGGATATTCTCAAAATTTCTGGCGTAGCCTATCAAACCTATCGTGCTATGTGGCTGGACGGCGTGGCCAAAAACGAGGACTGGACCGGACTGAACCGCTGGGGTATCCCTTTGAAGGATATCGGGTTCAATGAAATTACGCAAAAATTTTATTTAATTTCCTATATTCACCCTTTTGAAAATGTCGATATCTGGGCCTCTTTGGGCTACGACATAATCAACGAGAAAAATAACGTCCGCTGGGAAGAACCAGCTGGCCGCTATCTTACTCCCCAGCTCGACTATGGCTTGTTGAGATATCAGGATTTATACATCGGAAATATGGCCCAGCTCGGTACGGTTTACGAACCACTGTTCACGGACCTGACTTTTAAGAAAGCCTCTACTTTTCGAGGCATTCTCTGGCAGCCGAAGCTTGGGGACATATGTTTCAAGCTGTTTGGAACCCGGCTGTCATCCTCCAGTAGCGATTATAATAAAACCAACGTTTTCATGACCGGCCTGCGTGCGGCCAAGAATTTCTCCATCCGGATCGGCACGGTGCAGCTTGGTCTTTCGGCCGTCAATTTATCCAAAAGCAACGGCGAGATGGATACTAACCTGTTCATGGGCCCAGACGAGCCGCCCGAGGTTTATCAAAATTTCGTACCTTCGGTTTACGTTAAAATCGAGAATCATACCACCAACACCACCCATCCCAATGAATCCAATCTTTATTTCAAGACAGAAGACACTAATTACATGACCATCGCCAATTCTGCCGGAAATCCAATATCACCGGATTTCAGCCCGGATGTTGATGACAGTAGTATAGCATACGTCTCCGACCAAAGTAACACCTACATAGACCTGATCGACACCGACCCGAACAATGCCGCCCGGGGTATCAATGAGGGCGGTTACCTGGTCTTAAGAGTTCCCTTGGTTCTAACCACAGGCGCCAACAGCGGAGGACGCGTGCTACCTTCCCAGATACAAGCCGTTTCCGGACACCTGGAGCTTAGCTGTTGGCATATCCCCGATGATGGCACTATCGATTTCAGTATTTCTTCGGACGGCGAAAACTGGCGGCTAATTGAAAGTTACAGCACATTTACAACGCATGAGCCTGTAGTGGATGTTGACTATACCCTTACGGCAGACCAGCTGGAGAGGCTGAAAAGCGGGACCTTTAGGGACGAAGGTACGCAGGCGTGCTCCATACTCGGAGCGGATTTACGCGGCCAGCTTTTAGGCATCAACCTGGCAGCCGAATACGCAGTTTCCATCGCGCACAATCAAGCTTATACTGGCGACCGCGTGAACCGTATGGCCAATGCCTATTTCGTTACCCTTTCCCGCGGGATCGAGGGTGCGCTTTTAAAGGCTAGTTATTTCAACTTGTCTAAGGATTATTCCACCAAGCTGCTGAATTATGACGTGGTGGAGGATAATGACAGTTGTGCGCTTCTTCCGGACTGGGATACGGAAAAAAACGGGGTCATTTTCGGTGATTTTTACAATCTGGGCCAGCCTAGTCAGGAATACGTCAACGGTCTGTACATTCCGCAGGATTACCTTTTCCACGAAAGCGAGGATTTGAATCACAACGGTATCCTTGACAGCCGGGAAAACGACCACGAGCCGGATTATCCTTATCGTCGCGATCAAAGAGGATATTCCTTTTCGGCGATTATTCCTCGCCAGGTGTTGGAAGGTACTTATGCTTCTAATATGGAAATACGCTTGGACGGACATTATATCAAACGGCTTTCCAAGCCTGGCAGAAACCAATCCGTATCCTTGACCCTAAAGTATAAGAATACAGATATTGACGATTGGGTGTTTGAAGTCGGCGCTTATGGGGCGAGAATCCGAGACGATATCTCGGATCAGTACGCCCTTTACACAGCCAATGACGAGGAAATCCCGCTCACCTTGGATTACACCGACAATTTAACCGTGACTCCTGAGCTGAAAGTTATATACAATGCTCCCTTTGGATTGAAAATGACTCTCTTGGATCGCTTCCGGCTGGACCAGGAGCTGGATAGAGAACGCAGGAGGTATTACGGCAACTTAGCTACGGTGGATATCCGCTATAAGCATTATCTGCTGGAAGAGGTCTTTGCCATGCAGCCAGTCTATATCGGTCGGTTCGGCGGGAGGCAGGCCAATGCGAGTGCCCCGATTCACAATACCTATTATTTGCCGCAGGGGTATGAACCGGACGAGAACTGGGATGTACCTATCTTCCACGGGCTTTACCTGCAAAACTCGGTGCTGTTTTTCAATGAATATAAATTTTCCTTAGATTTCGGTCGCGAAATTTCCTGCATGTCTAAACACGGACAAGCGGAGGAGATACGCGACAAACTGGCCGTGGGTCTGCTGCGGGATTTAGCCGGGGGTTACATACGGCTGCATGGCGAAATGAACAAAGTTTATTTTCCTTTTGAAAATGAAAAAAACTGGGGTCAGAACGCTGTCTGGGCCCAGGTAACCGTAACTTTCTAGGGGATGGCGTATGCATAGAGGGGGACGTACTTTTTTGCGGGTCAGCCGGATAGGGCTGGCTGCCGGGTGGCTTTGCCTGAGTGCAGCTGCTTTGGTCCAGGCAACAAATCTCTGGATGGATGATTTTACCGGCGGCACGCCCGGAGAAAAGCCCGGAAGCTGGTTCGATGTCACGGACCGGGGCGGCGGGCCGAATCCGGCAGAGATGGTTTATAGCCAGAGCGACAGTTACGCAGATATTACCGTCACCGGCATGGACGGAGCCGGATATGTCACATCGATTACTAAATCAGTGGATTTAAGCACATATAACAGGATGGAGGTCGTCATCAGCGACATCCAGGCGGGTACGACCAAGGTGGAAATAGCCCTGCAGAAGCCCACCTGGGAATATTTTGTGTTTGGCACTCCCACCGTACCCGGCACCTATTCCTATAATATTTCTTCGGTTACTGGAGAAAGTGGAACGCAGCTCTATTATTTTGTGCTTAAAGTGTACGGCCCGCAGTGGTGTTATGCTACTTTTGATTCGGTCCGCATTTATGACGTGGATTATACCCCCACCGCAACGCCGACAGTATCACCCACTCCCACGGAAACTATGGTCTGTTCACCTACGGACAGCCCAACCAAGAGCCCCACATCCACTCAGACTCCGGATTGGACTATGACAGATACGCCAACTATAACACCTACTTCGACAAACAGTGCTACTTATACTCCAACATCTTATACTCCAACATCGACACCGACTGGAGTCAATAATGGCTGGGTGGAGGATTTTGATCCTCCCAGCGATTGGACGTTGACGAACGTGCAACTGGATGCGCAAGCCGGCATCGGCTGGGTGACCTTTACCGGTACGGGCGAGCACAAGATGGAAAGCGCTCCTATTACCACGGATGTAACGGCCTTTCCGTATTTCATTGCCACGGTGGATTCCGTGGAGCCTGAAGGCAGCGCGCAGGCCACAATCCAATTACTCAATGTTTATGATGGCACAGACTATCACGCCTTGTCTCCGAATCTTACCCAGCCCGGGGTTCTGGTTTACGATTATGCCTCTGCGACCGGTTGGTCGGGGATAAAGACTTTCCGCGTTGTTATCTGGATCGGCAGTGCCGATGGCGATAAGCTCGGATTCGACTGCTTGGAGATAACCAGCCAACCGCCAACCGCTACCCCTACGCCCATCGTTGGTGTGAATGAACTCCGGCCTTCTGCCAACATCTTCCGGCCCAAGCAAGGGTCATTAACCATTCATTACGGTGCGGAAGACGCCAGCCGGGTGAGGATCACGGTTTACAATTTAGCCGGCCGCAAAATACGTACCTTAGTCGACGGCCCGGCTTCCGGAGCCGTGGATGACCAGGTGCGGTGGGATGGCAAGAATGCCAACGGCGACTGGGTCGCCAGCGGTGTCTATATCATCAGGCTCGAAAGCAATCGATTCCAGAAGAATATTCGGGTAGCGGTAGTAAAATGAGCCCAAAAAGAATTTCTCAAATGTTGATGCTAACGACTGGTCTGGTGGTGGCCGGCATGTCGGTTATCTGCCTGGCGGTGCAGGCCGATGCGGCCGATACATCTGGAGGACTGTTGCTGGTGACGGCTAACACAGCCCGGGCCAGTGCCTTGGGTGGGGCTGGTGGTACCCTAACAGGCGATCCAGGGATTATATTTTACAATCCGGCGGGTTTGCAATCCGTCCAGAGGGTGAGCGGGCTTTTTACGCATCAGACCGGAATTGCGGAAGACTATTCCGAGATCTTGAATTTTGCCATGCCGTTCTCACACCTCGGAGTACTGGGAGTTACCTTTGTCTACCACGGGATGCCGTCTTTAAATGATGCCGGCACCAGCCAGTCGTCCGTTGAGGTTAGAGATATTTTGGGTATCATCTCCCTGGGCCGGCCGGTCTCAAAATTTTTGGATGGTTTCTCCTGCGGGTTGAACTTGAAGTTTCTCAATTCCACGCTGGGAGAATATTCCGCGAATACCCTTGCGGCGGACATCGGCGTTCTCTGGGAAGCCGCGCCCGAGGCTCTGGTCGGCCTGGCGGTAAAAAATCTCGGCCTGCCCCTGAAATTCATCGATGAGGCGGATCCACTGCCCCTGCGTATTGTTCTTTCCGCAAAATATGATTTGTTGTCAGGCTTACTGGAAAAATTTTTTGTGGCGCTGGATATTGAACAGACTCTGGAATCCGAAACCAGCTTGCATATGGGAGGCGAATTTTTTTATGCCGGTGTTTTTGCGGCCCGCCTGGGGTATGCCCTGGCCCCGGATGGGACAGAAGGCATGACCTTTGGCGTCGGTGTTCGGACAGCAATAGGGGTGTGCACTTTTCGTTTGGACTATGCCTATCGGGTTACCACTTGGAGCTCAGACAGCTTTGGAGGTACTCAATTCTTTACGGTGGGTTTGGTATATTAGAGGGCCACAGAGGCATAGAGAGATTGTAATTAAATTCGAATATCGAAATTCGAATGACCAAGAAATTAACAACCGCCGATGGACGCAGATAAACGTAATTAACCGCTTGTGGCAGGAAAATAGTGATTTTTTTGACAGGATGAACATGATTTTTTATAAAATCTTGTATATCCTGTAAAGCCGGTCAAAGATTTTTCTTGTTTTTTATTTGAATTTTGAAGTTTGAAATTTGGATTTGTTTCGGATTTGGTGCTTCGGATTTGGGATTTAATCTTCGAGCTTCTGTGTCTAAAAAGCAGTTTTTGCTTTCGGTTTGGGGTGGGTAGTATAAGACGAAGAGCCGAGGCTGTAAAAGGCTGATTGCAGAGTCGAATTAGGAGGGTTATGCTTAATGAAAAATTTTTTATGTGGAATAATATTTACTGCCTTTATATTCGCTGCCTGGGGGGTTAATCACGTGGAGGCCAAGGTTAAGGCTCATGTTTTATTCGATGCCAAGCATAAATCGCTGGAACGTTGGCGTGTGGCCTGGCCTGACGACACCCCAACCGGCGCTAAGATTAAGCTCTTTGAAAACCAGGCCCGGGTGATCGGCACCTCCACGAGCCTCTTTTACGGTATGGTTTATCAGAATATTGAATGGGACCTGGATAAATATCCTATTTTGGAAATTGAAGTTACGGCTTGTAATGCGGCTTGGTATTTAGTGATTCAAAATCCTAATATCGAGGATGGTTTTAGTAAAAATGATTATATTAAGCCCGAAAAAGGAACCAAGGCGGTCGGGAAAAGAGCTTACAATATTCGAAAAGCAACCGGCTTGAATGGGGTCCGAAGAATACGTCTGGAATTAGGGATAGCCACTTCCGAACGTCCTGCAAATAAAGGATTGAGTTTTACATTTTCCAGTTTGAAATTGGTATCCTCCAGCAGGGCAAAAAAGATAAAGGTGGTGGCCCAGAAGGGTTTATCAGAAGCTGAGGAAGCGGCGTTAGAAAAGGCCACCTTGGAAACCAGCGTTTTAGGTTGGAGTAATCGTGCTGAAAATGGCGGGAGTTCAGGCGCTCATCTTCAAAAAACCGAAGATGAAAAAATCAAGCTAATCGGCGATTACCCGCACCAGTGCTATGGCTGTGTAAACAAAGAGCTGACAGTCGATTTCGAGGAGTATCCCAAATTAGAGATTAAGGTTGGTCGCTTAACCGCCAATATGTATGTGATTTTTAGTGGCCCTCAATTTCGCGGAGGGTATCATCGCTTAGAGTACATTTCCAAACCCGGGAGGTATATTTATGATTTAGCTGGGAAGTTTAATTATTTAAAAGGTCCGCAGACATTTATATTAAAATTAGGAGTTACAACCGAGGATGAGAAAAAGCCTAATAGGGGTCACGAAATCGAGTTTTCTTCGGTCAAATTTATCGGGAAAAGAAAAATCAAATTGGTGGCAGGCTTTGTTCCCTCCCAGTTAATTCAACCGCTTCCGTCTCTGATCGCCGCTCAACCCTATACTAAAGCACCATTGCCGGTTACCTATAAAAAGCAAAAAAAATCTCTGGATCAAGGGGGCCTGCAAAAGGTTTTTGGGGAGAAGCATAGGGCCCAAACGGTTTCCCAAGAGAGTAGCCCCCCGGGATTTTCTGAAACCGGAAATCAACTTACAATTCAAAATAAGTATTATCAGGTGATTCTGAGCCGCAAAACCGGGGTTTTCGAATCTCTGACAGATAGGATAAATAATTCCCGAGTTTCATTAGGGTTTGAACATGCTTACCTTTGGCGGATTATGTTTAAAGAAGGAACCTTTCTCAATTCCGAGGAGTTTCTGGCAGATAAGGAAGCAAAATTTTCATATCGATGGATCGAGAGTAGCCGTACGCTTCGTTTGCTCTCCCAACGAGGTTCTTCGGTCATGGCTGTCAATTTGGTGTTCAGTAACTATAACTACTTTGATTTGTATGCCAAATTTCAAAATCATGAGGATAAGACGGTTATTGGAGTGGAAATGCCCAAGTTGAGCTTTGATTATGGAAAACTTGAACGATTTTATTTACCGTGGCGTATGGGAATAGCATTTAATCAGCAATTTTTTAAGAATAAACGGCGTTGGAAAACGACTTATCCCTTTTTATTCTCAGACTTTATCAACTGGTCTTTAACTGACGGGGGACAATTTTCTTCTTTTCTGCTTTGGGCAGATAAGCCGATCGAATCGACCCGAATTAATGTTGGTTACGCTCGCGGCAGGCGTGGTGTTTATGAACACGTTTGGACGACCTATATTGAGCCGAAAACCAGCTGGGAGGGCCAACCGTTGAGAATGGTATTTGGTGAAAAAGTTGAGGCTGCTTTGCGACGTTTTAAAAAAGACAATAAGCTGACCAAGGCTCCGCTTTTGATTGATAAATTGGGTAAAACCTTATTTTCTAAAATTAGGCAAGGGGTATTATTGAAAATTTCTTTGGATATGAATCGCAGTTTTCGTTATGTTAATAAATATTTTAAAGAATTGCCCAAAGGGACGATTGTTCATTTTGTAGCTTGGTGGTTGGAAGGCTTCGATCGGCATATGCCGGACTTCTGGCCTGTTGATCCGACCTTTGGGACGAATGCCGATTTTAAAAAAAGCATTGCTTTGGCCAAGAAGCATGACCTGGTGGTTATGCCTTATACCAATCCGACTTTCTGGAATATTAGTCCGACATTGGAAAGAGCAGGTGGTCCGGAAGAGATAGCGAGCCGGGATTTAAAGAATGATCTTAAATATGAATTCTATCCTTCCGGCGGAAAAGGCTGGGCGGCTTCGCCTCGCCATCCCGCTGTGGTCAAAGCCGGGAATCATATTGCGAATAAATTTTTTAAAGAATATGGTATCGATATATTATTCCTGGATCAGATTGGTGCGCGTTTTATTTATTTTGATTTAAATCCGACATTAAAAAATCCGATCGGTTATTGCCAAGCCTGGTATGAAAACTGTGAAGCATACCTGAAATTGGGTCCTTTGTTTACTGAACAGGGATACGATCGCTTGATACCCATGATGAGCGGTTTCAGCGGCTTGGCTTCTTTTACCGTTCCGGAGAGTGTGGATTATAATAACCTTTTCGGAGAAGGGAACTGGGAATATTTTCCTATAGCGCAGTATCTCGGTCACGAACATGTTTGTTTTTTTCATCATGACCTCGCCCATGAAGTATTTTGTGAGAGTCATGAAAAAATAGTCTGGTATCTCGCCCATGGCTACCATATGCTGAATGGTCGCTGGGTTTCTAGATGGCATAATCAAAAAAAATGGTTTGCCCTGGCGGATCAATTACAGAAACGAGTCGTATCCAAATATGTGGGCAAACCACTACTGAATTATTCCCAGCCGGAGCCCAACCGGATTTTCTGGTCCGCCTATCCTGATCTGGGTATTTTGGCGAATATTTCAAATGTCCATGAACTGGAGGTATTAAACCATACAGTTTCTAAAAACGGTTTTATAGCTACAAATAATTCCGGGACCTTTTTAGCCGGCCGCTTTTCCCGTCTTTATGGATTTGATTTAACCGGCGACCAGTACCTCGTCATTGAAAGAGAAAAAAACCGGATCACGGTTATCCAGTTGCAGCAATATCAAAAAACGCTCTTAACCTTACCGCGTCCTGCGGAATGGAAATTCGATGAAGCCATTACTGTCCGGCAGGGGGGGAGACCAATAACCTTCGTGGCAACTACACCCCAGACGATCTCCTTCTATCCGGATGCTGTTGGGGCGGCTACGGAAGCGAGTACATATGTCATGGAATATAATGCAAAGTATAAGCAGGATTATTTTATTAATGTACGTGCTTCAAAGTTAAGTGCAACAGTTAATACCGAGATTCAGATTGGTTTGGAAGCGAGGAATTTAAGTCAGAAAGTGCTTTCTAATGCTCGCTTAGCGTTATCCGCATGGCTCGTGAAACGCAACGAACCTGTGATTAATTCCCGGGCGGGTTATGCCACACTTTCTCCTCAGCACGTGTTGAAAACGCGTCCTATCCCCCAATTAGCTTCTGGCCAGGTGATCTCAACCGTTTTCCCCTTTCAAATTCCTTCTACCGCGGAAGCCGGAGATATTATCTGGTTGAAAGGAGAACTCATTACTCCACGGGGAAGAAAAGTAAAAACGGTTTCATCCCAAGGTATTGTTAAAGTTATTTCGCCCTTTGAGGTTGATATTCTGACTGACCAACAAGCAGTATCTGCGGGAAAATGGACGAAACTGGAAGTGGAAGTAAAGAATAACTTCACGGAAAAAGTCAGAGGGAGGGTGATGCTAAATCTGCCGAAAGCGTGGAAAGGGAAAAAGGAAGAAAAGTTGGACCTAAATACAGGGAAAACAAAGAAACTTACTTTTTCTGTTTTGCCACCGAGTCTTGAAAAGAAAAAAACTTATGACATTATTGCGAGTTTTCGAGTCAAGAAGAATTTTTTTAAGTCTAAACCTCAGAAAGTTGAAGTTTTGCCCGTGTGGCGAATTATTTCATGCGAAGGACCACGAGTGCTGGTGAAAGGTAAGAAAAGTACAGGTATTATTCGACTGATTGCTAGTGGGAATATGAGTACCCAAGGAACAGTGATGTTAACCCCCTCAAAGGGTTTGCAAGTAGAACCGCAAGAATTAAACTTCAGCGTTCCTAAAGGTGGGGAGGTCCTGTTGGAGTTTTCCATATTGCCTTTGAAAGCTCGAAAAGAAACCCTTGGTTTTGAATTGAGATGTCCCCAGGAAATAAAACGATTTAAATTAATATATCCAGTTGTGGTTGAAGGGGAAGCTAAAGTGTTAATGGGTGATATCATGAAGCGTGGCGACGAGGATGTCATTTTAGCGAATGCCGAAGTGGAAATTCAAGCCGTTCAGGATATTGGCGGGAGAATAATGGCGTTTTATCATCGCGAAACCGGTGCTAATATGCTTTATCAAAATTATCCTAAGATAGCGAAACGTAAAGGTGATAGGGACTGGATTGAATACGGAGGTATAAATGACTGGTTTCCATCGGGCTGGCCTGGTGTGGTTTGGAATAATCATTGGGAGGCGGAGATTGTAACTGATGACGGGAATGAAGCAGCGGTTAAAATGTATACTAAAACCCGCAAGGGGCTCCTTCTCGAAAGAACTATGATACTACCTGCTAAGGGAAGACGCCTCCAGGTAGACTATCAAGTTACCAACTTATCGGGTGACATCATGAAATATCAGTGGTTCAATCATCCTGATCTTGCTCCGGGTAAAAATAATTTTGCGGACGAGCAACATAGGATGATTATGCCAATCTCTGACCCTGAAAATAAGAAAAGAGTCAAGTTCGTAACTGAAAAATTTATTGCGAAAATCGATAAAGATTCTTATGAACCGCGTGCGGGTTGGGTGGTAGGGCTAAACCAAGCTACTAAAGATTATTTTATGCAATTATTCAAGCATGAGGAGATTGGTCAAATCGGTGTTTGGCAGGACTCGAATTTTTATACCATGGAACTATTAGGCAAAGAAGTCACTCTAAAGCCTGGGGAAAAGCGGAATTTTACCGTTTTTTATATCGTGGGCAATAATAATTGGAAGGAGGAAATTAAATGAAGCTTCAAAGAAGTAGACTGTTCACATTGGCATTGACCGGTTTGATGGTAGGTGGCTTGTTGTTCGGGTGCGGGAAGCACCCCGAGAAAAAGAGGGAGGTAAAAATTACTTTTTGGGAATGGTGGGCGGATCAGCAATCCATGTTTGAAAGTATGGCCAAGGAATATGAGGAAGAGACCGGGGTTAAGGTGGCATTCGAACTCTCGGCGCCGGTCGGTTCGGATTACTTTAATAAGCTGCAAGCCTCGGCTAATGCCAACACCTTGCCGGATATCATTGGCTTGGCGGGAGGCGGAGAACTTCTGGCCCGCTATATTCGGGCTGGAAGAATATATGAAATGACCGGGAAATTGAACGCGGATACTTCTGCCTGGCGTAACACCTTTTTTCCGCGGGCCTTAAAAGCGTTTCATTACGAGGAAGGCAATGCCTATGAGGTTAAGCCCGATACCTTCTGGGGTGTGCCGATTTCCGTAATGAATATTCAGATATATTACAATAAGCAGCTTTTCAAAAAAGCCGGTCTGGATCCCGAAAAACCCCCGGCAACCTGGGACGAATTCCTGGAGGCCGGGGATCAGCTTAACCGTGCCGGCATTCCTCCCTTCCTGGTGGGCTTCGGAGATCTTTGGATCGATTATACCTTTTTTAATGCTTATTGCTGGACTTATCTGGGAGAAGAAAAAATGCGCAAGTTATACTCGGGAACCTTGCCCTATACTGACCCGGGATGTGTAAGCGTTCTCGAGCGCGTGGTGGATATGCAGAAAAAAAAGATACTCTACCCCGGAGCGGTTTCCATGTCCAACAAAGACGCGGAAATCAATTTTGCCAATCAGAAGGCGGCCATGATGTTGAATGGTTCCTGGGCGGTAAATGTCTATCTCGAGATGAATTCGGAACTGGAATTGGGTGTTTTTCCTTTTCCCAAGCCGGAGGATGCGGCCCATCCCATGTACCTTATCGGCGGGGTGGGGAAAGGCTGTGCGGTGACCAACAATTCGGAAAATCCGGAGGAAGCAGTAGCCTTTTTACGCTGGTTTTTGTCCAAAGAGCAACAAGTCAGGCTGGCCAAGGAATCCAAGCAGATACCGGCGAATTTCCAAGCCATGGATGAGATTGATCCTTTGCTTAAGGATTTTGCCAAGGGCATGCGAAATCTTACCCCGGACCTGAAAATGGAAGAAAAATATGAAGTCCGGGAAGTGATCTCAAAAGGCATGCAGTCCATTTTAATCGGAAAGTCTGATCCGGAAAAAGTGCTTAAACAGGCTTGGAAGACTAAACAAAAAGTAATGGCTAAATAGTTTCTGTTGCGGAAAGGCCATTTTAATTTTTTTGTCATTCCGAGGAAGCGAAGCGACCGAGGAATCTCTTTGAAAAGCAGGGGTTTTAGAGATTCCTCGCTTCGCTCGGAATGACAAAGCGAGAGAATTTCTATAAAAAAGGGTTTCCACAACAGATATTAAATAGTCAGGAGGAAAGATTGGCGCTGAAGGAATTGGAATCTGTGACTTCCAGCGGAGAAACGGCGGATCAGGCCGGTCCGGGTAAAAACATACTTACTTTTATTGATCTTGCTCCCGGGAGCCTGGTACGGGTGGAAAAAACATCCCGGGGTATGATTGTGGTGCGCCGGGTTCCGAATACCATAACCGGTAAAAGGGGATTGGGCCGGAAATTATGGAGGTTCAATCAACATGGCGAATGGGTGTGTGAAAACCCGCGTGATCTTTGCCAACCCATAATTAATATGCTGGCCACCGGTTCGCATTATTTTTCCGTTTGCGACCAGTATTTACGCGGCTTTTCCGGGTTGGATTATTCCCGCATGTTTGGCGAATTTGACGGCCAATATTTCCCTAAAAACCAGGGAAGAAATGTATGGGTGCGTCTGGAAAACGGTTTAACCTGGCCGCTGAATTGGATTTACGGCCAACAGTTTTGCAGTGACCGCCTTACCTCGGTTTTCGGTCAGGGTTACTCCAGGTTAAGCAATGAATCATCTGCTTTGCAACTGCACGGGGAAGCCATAGTTTTTGTGCCGATCCGGGATAAAGTAGAACTCATGCTGGTTTCCCTTACCAATACGGGAGATAGGGTACGAACTTTTGATATTATTCCCACTATTCCGATATTCGGCGGCAGCCGGGCTTATACGGAATATCACCGGGATGTAGTACGGCTGTATAACAAGAGCCGGATTAAGCATTATCTGGAAATCCATCCTGGTCTGGAGTGGGTGGAAGGCCACACGGAAAAAAGCGATGTCCGCTATTTTATGGCAGTCGATAGTGAGTCAGGAGCGAAGGGCGACCGTATATATACGGATCGGGAAAGTTTTTTAGGGCCCCGGGGCTGGGATGAACCGATAGCGATTAAGGCCGATATTCCTTCTGCCAAACAATGTCTGGGTAAGGAAGCGGTGGGCGCGATTGAGTATCGTAAGGTGGCCTTGAAGCCGGGAGAGAGTTTTAAGTTTGTAGTAGTGACCGGGATTGCTGATAACGCTGCCCAAAGGTCCGTTCTGATTAAAAAATATTCCTACCAGCGTGCGCTACCGGCTTTGTCCCGGGTAAAGAAATTTTGGAAGCGGCATTCCAGCGCGGTTAAAATAAAAACCCTGGATCCTGATTTTGATTTTTCCTGGAACGGCTGGTGGGCACAGCAGTTAATGATACGCTGCTGGTTTGGCAATACCGGACATCCTCAATATGATTACGGATCGGATTTTTCAGGCTGGCGTGAGATCTGGCAGGATATGATGGGAGCTTTATTGGTTAACCCCTCAGCAGGCCGGGAACATCTTTTAGCCAGCCTGGAAGGTATACGTCTGGACGGCACTAATGCGACGCGGTTTTTTGCCCGCACTAAAAAATTCGGGACGGACGAAACTCGCGGAATCTGGTGCGACCATCCCTATTGGACCACCCCAACGGTCGTCCTTTTTATAGATTACCAGGGCGCCCCGGAATTATTATTGGTCAACGGACTTCGTTATTTTCGGGATATATATCTTTCCCGCGGCGAGCGCAAAGATACGCAATGGAAACCTGGATCCACCGGTTGGCTTATGACCAGGTCCGGCCGGCCGGCTACCGGAACGGTTCTGGAACATTTGCTGGTTCAGGTTCTGACCATGTTTTACGATGTCGGGAAGACAGGTTTAATTCTTCAAAAACGCGCTGATTGGAATGACGGTCTTGACCAGGTATGGGGAGGAACTAATACCACTTTTAGTATGGGATTAGTTAAAAATTTAAATGATCTGGCGGACCGGCTGGAGGTATTAAAAAAGAGCCGGAAAATTAATACGGTCCAGTTGGCGGAGGAATTGAAAATCCTGCTGGAAAAGCAGGGGCGGGGAAAGTTAAATCCGAATAAGCAGCGCGCCCGGCTAAAAACCTACTTAAAAAAAGTGGATACCCGGGTTTCGGGAAAGCGGGTTGGTGTTAAAATCAAGGATTTGGTGGAGGATCTTCGCTCCAAAGCCGAAGCGATGAAAAGAACGATCAACCGGGTGGCCTGGAACGGCGGGTATTATATCGGCTATTTCTATGCGGATGGAAAACCGGTAGACAGTATCTTTTCAAAACGCCGGGCGGATAGGCTTATCATGCTGCTGCCCCAGGCCTATGCTTTAATCTGCGATATTTGCGAAGGGGAGAGGCAATCAAGGGTTATAAATTCCCTCTGGGAATACTTGTGGGATAAAGATAATGGAGGATTAAAATTGAACTGGCCGGCCTTCCGGCAATTTGATCCAAAAATCGGACGGCTGACTGGTTTTGCACCGGGCACGAAAGAAAATAACGCAATTTTCAGTCATGCCAATCTTTTTACTATTTATGGATTATTGCGGCAGAAACTGGGAGCCGAAGCCGGCCGCATCTGGCATGGTTTAAATCCCTTGGGCAAGGATCAGACTATTACTTTGACTAACGGCCCCTGGTTTCCGGAATACTACATCTCCAATGATAATGAGAATGACAGCGGTAAAGCCGAGTATCCCCTGCTTACCGCTTCACCGGGATGGATTCGCTTTATTTTCCATCAATATTTTTTCGGTATTCGGGGAACGATTGACGGCTTGCTGCTGGATCCCTGTCTGCCCCCGGGTCCGCAATTCAGTCGTTGCTCGATCGAATTTGACTTTCGGGGCGCCCGGTATCGCGTAAATTATCACAATCCGCTTCAGAAAGCCAACGCGAAAATTAAACGCCTGCGCGTAGACGGCAAAGAGGTTAAAGGCAATATTATTAAACCTTTTCAGAAGGGAACTCATAATATTGAATTGGAATTAGGATAAGGAGTATATATTTTTCTATGCTGTTGCCTAATAGTATTTCAAGCCATATTTCTTCAAATTTATCATTAATGGAACTGTTGCCAATAAGCGTTTTCGAATTATATCGCCAACTATGTCATTCCGAGGCTCTGCCGAGGAATCTCATAGAACACTTGTTTACCCAGCGTTTTCTTGGAGATCTCTCGTTTCACTCGGGATGACATACTCACGGAGTTTGGCTAAAAATGCCTTTTGGCGACACTTCCTTAATAATCAGAATGGGAGGAGAAGCATATGTTTCATAGAAGAGCGATACTTATTTCCTGGTTGTTAATTGCGGTAAGTTGTCTGGCAGTAGCGCCCATGGCGGCTAATAAGTCCCAAAAGCCAGGCCGGACTGAGAAAAAAATCGTTTTTTGGCATTGGTGGACTGATCAGCATTTATTTCTCCAGGAACTGGCCGAGCGTTATCGCATGGAGACCAACGTGCAAGTGGATTTTCAGCTTTATTCACCAACCGGCAGGCTTTATTGGAGCAAAATACAAGCGGCTGCGCAAGCCGATACTCTGCCCGATATTATAGGTTTGACGGATGCGCCGGAACTCCTGGCTCGTTATGCCAAGGCCGGAAAACTTCTGGAAATAACCAATGAAATGAAAACCAACGACCGAGCTTGGGAGTATTCATTTTTTCCCCGGACGATTAATGCCCTCTATTTCCCCAAATATAATATATATGGCGTGAAGGGAGATGCCTTCTGGGGGGTACCTCTTTCGGCTATGAATATCCAGATGTTTTATAATCGAGTCCTGTTTAAACAAGCCGGTTTGGATCCGGATCGGCCTCCCAAAACCTGGAAAGAGTTCATTAAAGCCGGGCAAAAACTTCGCGCGAAGGGCATAGCTCCCCTGATTTCCGGTTTTGAGGATCTTTGGGTGGCGCAGACGTTTTTTCGGTCCTATGCCTGGGCGGTTCTGGGGGAAGACAAGATTCGCGGGCTCTATGTCAATGAACTTAACTATTCGGATAAAGAGTGCCAGGAGGTTTTAGAGTATTTTAAGGAATTAAAGGAAAAGGGCTTTTTCTATCCCGGGGTGGCTGCTATGAATAATAAGGAAGCAGAAATTCTCTTTTCCAGAAATAAAGCCGCAATGATTATTAATGGTTCCTGGGCGGTTAATGTGTTTGCGCAAATGAATCCGGAATTGGATTTTGGAGTTATGAATTTCCCTAAACCCGATGATGCCGCTTATCCCATGTATGTGATGGGAGGTCTCGGCAAGGCGGCTGCGATTACTACCAATGCCAAAAATCCCCAAGCGGTGATTAAATTCCTGCGTTGGCTCAGCGCCCGGCCGCAGCAAGAACGTTGGGCCCGGGTTAATAAAGGGTTTCCCGCTAATCTGGAAGCTCAGGACGCGATAGATAATAAGCTGAAACCTTTTGTCACGGCGATGAACAATCTCACGCCTAATTTATTTTTAGAAGAACGGCATGAGGTGCTTGAAATATTGGGCCGAGGCATGCAGTCAATGCTGATTGGCAAAGCCACGCCGTATGAAGTTCTCTGGCGCGTAAAAAATAAAAAAGAAGAACTGGAAAACAAAAAATCACGGTAAAAATTCCCGTCTCCTTTTTTAAGGCTGTGTCGCAATACTGTTTTTAAGCAATTTCACCAAGTTTGTCATTTCGAGGCGCAGCCCTTCGACTACGCTCAGGACAGGCCGAGAAATCTCCAACAGTCCTTTTAAATTCAACATTTTCGTGGAGTTTCCTCGGTCTCTCGCGACAGCTAGGGCTTTTGTCGGAGTAACACCTTGGTTGTCATTCCGGCATGATTTTAGCCGGAATCCAGGGTTTTATACGCTTCACTTAAAGGGGATGTAATTACTTTCCCCATCATTAATAATGCTTTTAAAAATGAAAAAAAGTGCGAGAATATTCATCTAATTGATTAAACGAACGTGTCAGGGGAAAGAAATGAACAAGCAGGGGATAGTTATCATTATGGTAATAAGTATAATGTTTTTTCCGGGGTTTCTGTCGGCAGCGACGTTTCAGCCCACTCCATCCCAGGGAGATGAACATCCCATTTTGGTCACGCTGGCGGATGGTCCCATCGATTTACACGCAACAGTAGACTTTCTTCATTTCGGCTGGACTGCGCCAAGCAGCACTGTATTTTCCAATCAAAGGGAGGGCAATCCACGCTGCACGATTAAGAACCTGGGGGATGCCACGATAGATTACATGGTTCAGGCAACCATTTCAGGTGGTTGGATCCTGGGTACAGTTTTAGGTGATGTTGGTCCGGATCGCTGCGTGGTGGCGGCAATCTTTACTGCGGCAGTCCTATCATCTGAAGTGCCTTTTCCCGATGGTCGCGAACTGAATTATGGGGATTTCGGAAACAACGATGTGTTAAGCCCTGTACCCTTACAGGCAACAACGGATATCCTGGCCCGGGACAATACCGCGCCGGACCCGGATGATCCGGATTCGAAAAAAGGGTTTGGAGTTACTCCGTTGGATTCAATCAGGAGCTTGCGTTTTATGGTGGAAACCCCCACTGGGGATAATTTTGGGGTGGAGCAAATTATAAATATTACGATTGGTGCAGTTGCCCAGTGAAAACAACTAAGCCAAACAGGAGGGTCGAATAATGAAAAAAGCTGCTTTATTAATCGTATGTATGGGATTCGTTTTGAACACGGTGGTCAACAGGCCGGCGGCGGCTGCAACGACTTCAATCACATGGCCGATTGGAATTAGCATTGCGGCAGGCGCAATTGATTTAAGTGCCATTGTGGAATCCATGCATTTTGGTTATGTGGAACCCGGAAGCACCGTCTTTTCAAACCAACCCCAAGGGCTGCCTCGTTGTACTATTGAAAATCGCGGATACGCAACCATTGACTATACAGCTTCGGCCACTATCACGAGCTCCGGAAATTTTTGGGTGATGGGCTCGTTTTTAGGCGATGTGGGTATGGATAAATGCGTCGTGGCAGCGATATTCACGCAGCCATTAGACACGGCCAGCGACTCTTTTGGGACCTATTCCAGAGATTTGATTGCCGGCGATTTTGCAAATAATGACGTTTTGGGACCTATAGCCCTGGTAGCTACGACTGACACCTTGGCCCGCGATAACAGCGCTCCGGACCCGGATGATGCCGAACACCTAAAAGGGTACAATATTCTGTCAATTCCCCATCAATCAGTGCGAAGCTTGCGGTTTATGGTGCAAACGCCTACGATGGTTACTACGGGCTCTGAACAATTCATTAACATAACCATTGGGGCTATAGTGCAATGAATCAGGCGGGCAATTTTATTACTTCCCGGCGGGCATGGAAATGAGAACAAGATTGGTTATGTTATGTAGCGTGATATTTGGTATTGGACAGATAATATCTGTTTATGCCGCTACCACGGAAATAACCTGGCAAATCGGCATCGGGATTGCGCCAACACCGACCATAACCACTACCTCTACCATTACGCGCACCGCGACGATCAGCCCGACCTCCACCATTTCACCGACCATAACCCCAACCGCGACCATTACGGAAACTGCCACCATTAGCCCCACGGCCAGCATTACCCCCACTGTCACGCAAACCGGCACGGAGACCGCTACTTTAACGAATACGGTTACATATACGAGTACTGCCACGATAACCCACACGCCTACGCACTCTCCCACGGCCAGCCACACCCCTACCTCTACCGTTACGCCGAGCGCTACCAAAACCATTACATCATCTGTCACGGCCACGCGCCAGCCAACCCTGAGCGCTACGCCCACGGCCACAGCAACCACCACCCCCTGGATTTCAGCCAACCAGGTCCTTCTCTACCCGAATCCGGCCCGGGATCGCGTGTATTTCGCTTATACGGTGAGCGGAGCGGTCAGGGTTACCATTGATATTTACCATCTGACCGGGGAACGGGTGGCGCATATAGTGGAACACCAGCATGGCGGGGCAGGGCAAACCCTCCGGACTACCTGGCAGGCCGCGGAAGTCGCGCCGGGGATTTATATCTGCCGGATAGTGCTCACCGATAACAGCGGTAAAGTAATTTTGAGCAAGAAGAAAAAAGTCGCGCTAATTAAATAGTGACTAATGTCGTGTTTCTGAAATTCTATTAATATGTCATCCCGGCATGATTTTAGCCGGGGCCCAGAAAAACATTATTTTTTTACGGATAAAGTCCCTTCTAAGAAACTTCATCTCAAGGAACTGTCTCCCATAAGCTTTTTCTCCCCAAAATGTCATTCCGAGCGAAGCGAGGAATCTCTAAAACCCTTAGTTTTCAAAGAGATTCCTCGGTCACGGAGTATGTCCTGAGCGTAGTCGAAGGGTCCCTCGGAATGACAAAATTAGGAAAATTCTCTGAAAAACGGCTTTTGGCGACACTTCCTACAAAACTAGTTTCTTTCCCACTATCCCGGCCGTCGTTCGGCCGGGTGAGGCGCTGGATTCCGGCTTAGAGCATGCCGGAATGACAAAACATAAATTCAAAGTACTCATGAAAAACAACACTAGCAGTTGCTTGGCTGGTCGGAAACTATATTTTTGCCTGCATGACGTAATCAATAACCTCATTTAATTTTGCTGTAGCTAGACCAATAACTTTGTCTGCACCACCATAATAAACAAATAACTCATTCCCAATAATAATATTGCCCACAGCGAAAACCACATCATGTTCTACCCCTTCGATTTCCCATTTCTCTGTCGGCTCCATAATAAAATCAGTCGGCCGGGCGATAATTTTGGCCGGGTCATTAAGGTCGAGCATCAATAATCCCTGACGATAAATTCGCTTATCATCAACCCCATGATACATTACCAACCATCCCTGATCAGTTTTAATCGGAGGCGTACTTGCTCCGATTTTTGCTGATTGCCATTCGAATTCCGGTTTGGCTATCAACACATCATCAGTCCAGTTACGCATATCATCAGAGAATGCCATCCAAATACCGGGCTTATCGGTACCATACTTTTCGCCAACATAATGAGCCGGACGATGAAACATAACATACTGGCCATTGATTTTTTCTGGAAAAAGCACAACATCGCGATCATCAATATCATCGGGTGTGATCGCGCCTAAATTTTCATAAGTTTTAAAATCTTTGGTGCGCATCAAACCTGTGCGAGTATAATTTTCAGTCATGCTTTTAGGGGCATTTTCCGGAAACTCAGCTTTGTTATTTTGGACGAAAGCGGTGAAAGGCGTAACCCGGCAAGCATAAGTTACATAAAAATAACCATCTTCCATTTTCACTATTCTCGGATCCTCAACACCTCCGGAATCAAATCCATGCCTCCCGGTATAATTCGGTTTTTCGGAAACCCGCTTAAAATCATAGCCGTTATCACTAACCGCAAGACCGAAATAAATACGATAAATATCTGTTTCACCGGAAGCGCGGTACAACATATATACTTTCCCATCATCGTAAATTGCGCCGGGATTACAGACTGCATGTCCCTCCCATTTACTTCCGGGTAATGGTTCAAGAATTGGTTTATTATATTTTTTTAACAACATACACGCCAGCTCCTTAATTGGGAATTATTTTTTGGGTTTTTTGAAAACCTTGGGCTATCGCTTTATCATAAATCATAAAATTATAACATATCCGATTTTTCCTGAGAAGACAATTTCCATTCAATCCAGAATGAAAATGGTGCTCCGGGCATCAAATCAGGCGTTTTTCCTGGATTAATTATATCCTGATCATGGGTACAAGGTTCTAAAGCTACACAATTCCATTGCTTACCGGGGGTATCACTTTTATCCAACGAAATTCCCAAAGACAACCACAATCCCATATACGGTAATTTCTCGTGGTCCCAGGACAAGGTTAAATATTCATGCGTACTCGGGAAAGTTATTTTTGCCGCTGAAATATCTTTGGCAAACCATTTCCCGGCCAGTTTTCTTTGGGAAGAAATATTTGTATCCAGTCTTGCCTGGGAACCATTTTTTAAAACCGCTACTGGCCAGTTTTGGCGAGTGCTGGATTTCAGCAAGCCATTATGTCCTGAAACCGATAGATTTTTCACCCCGGCTAATTTGATTCTCGAATTAACGTCTAATGCCAGGATAGGATGAGCGGAATAAATAAACGGGATATTTTTTTTGCCGGTATTTAAAATGGTATAATCAAGATGAATCTTGTGGGGGCCGCTTTTCGAAATAATTCGCGTAAAAATAATCGGCATTCCATGGGGCCGTGAAATCCCGGAAATTATTCGTCCGCCTTGACGATAAGCTTGCCAGGGAATATCCCATAACACCCCGTGATCCATCCCGAAACGGCCGGGAGATTTTCCCACACAGGGAAAACATTCATCAAACCCACTAATGTCATGTTGGATATACTTTTTACCCTGGGGTGAATGGCGGGGATCTTTAAAGAAGAAATTGCGTTTACTTTTTATGGAAATCAAACGGCATATTTTTCCGCCTGACTCCAAATCCAATTCTGCTTGCAAATTGCCGGATACTATGCGCCCAATATTTTTAGGTTGTTTAATTGACATGCTTTCCCCAAAAAAAATAATATCCCCAAGGCGTTTCGCCGGAGTTATTTACATTATCACTAGGAGCCTGTCGGACTTAACAGCGTTGAAAAAGCTAATCTGCGTATTAAATTGTATTTTTA